>JBBIOZ010000008.1:10026-28895 GCA_037443105.1 Methanocellales archaeon | reverse complement strand
AGGAATAAATTGCATCTGGATTGTATCTTTTTAATAATTCAACAATTTGCTCTATTGAATTGTAAAGGGAAATTGTATCCATTCTGAAGATTCGAGGCTTTCTATCCCAAAGATTGGTTTGTTTTTTAATAGCTTTTAGCTCTACAAATCTATCTGTAGGTCGTAAACCTGACTCAAGAAAACCAAAAAGAACGAGGGCAGTTGAATATAGCAGTGATTTCTCATCAATTGTTATCTTAAGCGGTATTCCCGTTGAACCGGTTGTAGTTAAAATGATACACTTCTCAACATCGATATTATTAGCGATTATTCTATTATAGTTTGCTTGGATATCTTTTTTTGTTGTAATAGAAATTTTACGTAAGTCTTCAATTTTTTTTATATCCTCAGGCTTAATCATCTCTCTATCGAATAAATCACGATAATATGGAACGTGGTTATAGGCATGCTCTATTATTCTCTTCAATTTTCTCAGTTGAATCTCTGCCAATTCTTCTTTACTTTTCCTCTTATGCAATTTAAGTTCAGTTAAATATGATAAATAATGTAAATATTTATTACTCCCACGAACTATTCGACGAATGGTATATTTATTCTTTTTAAATAAGGTGCTCTCTTCATTGCGTAATTTTTCTGTATTAGTTATATCTGGCAAAATCTAACCCCCTTAAAAAGCTAATGGCATATCAATGATAGAAACAAGCATTTGCGTAGACATCCTAATTTTGAGGGTAGTGGCTTTAGGTATCCATAACCTAATATAAACATTGGTTTCTCAAGCTTGACTCAATCTTTAGCACATCACCCACCAGCAAACATTTTAATATTGCTTTCCGACCGCATTTTCCACCATTTTGCAATTTCCCTCCCGGTTGCTATCCAAGCATTTTTTTCCTGGCAAATTCTTATTAATTCTACATATCTATTTACCCATCCTGGGAACTCAAGTTTATTAAACACAGTATGATGCCAAAGGAGAGTTAAAACACCTCTATGTTTTTCAACAGAATTTAAAGTTTGAATGCATTCATTCCAAGGCTGAACTGCCAAGAACAATGGGGTATCCATAATGATTAGCGGTATCTCTAATAATGACATTTTCATTTTCTTTTCGGTATCGAAAGGATGAAATGGAAAGCAAGTTCCCCACTTAAAACCAATATCATTCTTAAATCCAAGCGATGTGTCATAATCAAATCCAATTTCTTCCTGGTATCGCCAAGTTTTTGGTATTTCTAAATTCAAATGATGCTGCCTAATTCCAATTACTTTATTCCCCAATATTTCCTCAAGCTCTTTTTTTTCTTTTTTTAACATTTCTAGGTCGCTATAGGAATAAAAAGAACCATGGACCCCTATCTCGTATCCATCTGAATACAATCTTTGAATGATTTCCATGATAGCGTGGCTTCGCAAGTTATACTTTCTCCCACACAGCTTCCAAGAACTTGGAGAAAATAGATGCGCTTTTCCGCTTTCATTCAGAAAGAAAAATGTAGATTTTACTCCCATTTCATTTTCAATTCTAATTATCTCCTCAAACGTCCAATATGGCTCTTTTCCTTTAACCTTTTCAATAAAAGAAAAAAACTGACCTTTCAAAGCATTAAAATCACCTCTTCTGATATATCTCAATGGGCGTGTTATCCATTGATATGTTTTCCTAACTTCATCCACATCGTGAGTCAAGCAAACTGCAAATTTCTTCCCCTCAGGCCAAAATGCTTTTTGCACAAGAGGGATACCTAATCTCTCGCAGGCGTAGAGAATGGATTTGAATAAAAGTTCTTCGTAGAAATCAACCACTGGTATCCTCGCAATTTCTCTCTTCAAAGCTTCATCTAAATTAGCCCAAATTCTATCCAAATGCCCAGATAGAAGATAGCCTGTTTCTTTAAATATATCTAATCCAATCTTAACGCAATTCTCAGAAAATGTAATACAAGGATATATTTCCTCGCCACAATCATAATAAGCAATAACTTGCCCCTTACCTGTATCAAAGGGTATTTCAAAAATAGGAGCAACTTCGCCATAGGCTTTAATTTTCCCTGCAATTTTATCTAAAATTTCATTCTCCTCTATTTTTATAACAAAATCTCCCTTTTTTTCCACACCATAATTTATACAAATTTTACACTCTACACCATTTACCTCGATAGGTAAACCAAATTTCTCAATAAAATGATCAATACCATATAGACTATAGCAATTTTCAGTTTTATGATATAACGAAATCATTTCCCAATGCCCTTCTTTTCTCTATACTCATAAAAACTCTCAGGATATCTCTCAATGAAATCAGTCATCCAAGCTGTAACATCAATCTTATCCCTCAAAAGCCTCTCCCTCTTCCTATGCCACTCACTCTTCGAATTCTTATTCTCCAAAATCTCAATAGCTTTTTCCAAAGCTAGATTTTGATCAGCGAAAAAATAAAGCAAATCATATTTATCTCTAAGTTCCAAGAAATTGCCACTCAATTCACCCGTGGGTCTACCCGAAGAAGTTGCTTCTATGTGAATAGATGGAGTGCCTAAAACCGCAGCTTCAGTAGCCATAGTGCCTCCCTCGCCTATGTAAAGCTGTGCATAATATAATAGGGAATGAATTTTTTCAGGCGGGACTATTAATTTATATCTTTCTAATTCTTTGTTAATTTTTCTCTCCGAAGTAATGAAGACTTCTCCATATTGCTCAAGGCGTTTTATAAATTCTATCTCAGTTCCCTTTTTAATACCACGCAGCCCTACATCATGAGAAGCGCCCCGAGAGATAAAGCGCAATATAATAAATTTACTATCCTTTGAAAGATTGATATCATCCAAAAAATCTGAATTGGGAACAAAATAATTAGGGTGTAAATATGCCAGCTCCTTATAGCCATTATACTTCACGTGTTTTTTATGACCTATTTTTTCTCTGAAGCAAGAAGGAGTGCAGATCACATCTGCAAATGGATATGTCAATAAACTCGCAATTCTTACATTTTCTGTATCAGTGAAAATTATAGAGGGTTTCCCTATCAATCTACCTATCTGTGCAATATATGGATTGTGAACCCCTAGAAGTATACTTGGTTTGAATGCCCTTGCAATCTTATATAACTTATAATCTATTTTGAACATCCCACAAGCTTTCTTAAGGAGACCTTGATAGACCCCTCCCCGATTCTCATGTTCGAATCCATAAGCCTTCAATAGAGCCATTACAACTTCCTTATCCCTAGCAGTAATTTTAACCCCTTGACCGTGATTTTCCAGATTTTTAATCAAATTCTTGAAAAAATGAACGTGAGCTGGGTGTCCTATATCTATAAGTACCCTCATATCCGCTACCTCATCACCCATCTTATCACTTCAAATGCCTCTGCATATTTCTCCTCAATCTGCGTGCCCCTCGTTTGCGCGAGACCGCGGATGAAGTCATTGCTAAAATATGCTTTATTCTTCTGAGTTTCATAGCAATTTAACGCCTCAATCTTCTTCTGAATATGCTTCTCCTTAAGCGGCACGAATGCAAGAGTATTAAAAGTTATATTATTCCAGGGCAGCTCATAGCCCAAAATAGTGCATTTCTTAAAGGCACGTAAAGTTTCCTCCGTGGTTATTTTATGATCTTGATGGGTATCAAACGATGAAGGCGTGAAAACAACATCAGGCTGAATTTTATTCCTCAAATCAATCAAAGTATCAAGTATTTCCTGCCTAAATCTAGGAAATTCTCTAACTTCATATTCATATAAAATTGGCCTCTCAATCCCTAAAACCTTTGTAGCTTTTTTAACCTCCCGCTTTAGTATATCACGTGGATATTCCTTTGGAATTGATTTCTCGCAGCAGGAAAGCGCAACATATTCAACTTTATTATCTTCTTCAATGAATCTAGCAATCGAGCCGCCGCAGCCAAGCTCTCCATCGTCAGTGTGAGGACTTAGAACAAGGATTTTTTTAACCATATTATACCTCGATAGCTTCTATATTGCGATAAACCCTCGGAATTTCCTCTATAGCTATTCTAGAGAATGAATCGCCATAGAGAACATCTCCTTTCATCTTATACATTCCCTCCTCTGTTTCCACACTAGCATTTTTAACAGTATCCCTCCAAATTTCTAAAATAGACTTTGAATCGATGTTGACAAATAAATCCAGCATCGAGGGAACCGTAGAAAAAGTCTTTTTAACAATATACGCTTGAGTAGCTGAATTAATATATTTACCTATAAAATTTTGAATTACCTTCTTCCCCTCCTGCCTGCTTTCCAGTTCTAAAATTTTTTGCTGTAGAGCTTCTCTATATCTATGAATCTTTTCATTCAGCGAAGAATTCAACACATCCTCAATATCAAGCTCAAAAGTATGCGTTAATTCCAGAAGCGCTTTTTTCTGAATTATACCTAAATAATAATCTTTTGAAATCCAAGCAAGTGTAATTGGGAGGTGGAATCCCAGTTTCCTAGATAGCTCGTTAGAAATCAATCCATATCTCAACCCACCTCCAGCACCTGAGATATAAAGCGCTGTTCCAAGTCCATCGGAGAATACTAGATTTCTCGCTACCGCGCTCAAGCTCATTCTATCAAAATATTTATCCAAATTCCTATATTCACCATCGAACTCCAGTTTATATTCCCTCCCGCAAACTGGACAAGTTCCACTGCAAATTGAATTCTCAATTGAGAGATCAATCTTTCCACCGCAATCACAGTGATACCAGAATGGAAAACGATTAGGTTGGACCTGAGGAATATCCAACTTCTTCTCAAAAATAACATCATTATATATATTATTATAAGCCTTGAGATTCAAAATTACCTTTCTCCATTCATCCAAGAAAATCTTTTCTTTTTGAACATCTGAGTAGCGGAAAAATAAAACATCTAGACCTAAGATCTCAATGCAAAGCTTGGAGAAGAAATATGCATTCATATCTGCAAAATTCCCAGCAAGTTCATAGCTCTTCCACATTAATTCTAAAATTTCATCAATTCGCTTCTTAGTTACATTAAAATCGATGTTTAATCTCCTAGCACTCTCCCAATATAATTGCTCTACCTTACTAATCTCTCTTTGCCAATTCTCAATAGAAGGTTTTTCTATCGAGTTAAAGCATTTCCATCTATCTTTACCTTCTATCTTAAATCCTATCTTCTCACTTCCATTTTTATTCAAAGCTGGAATTTGATTTTTATAAAGCAGAGAAGCAGTGGATAAATTTTGATCTCCAAATCCAAAAAGTGCGATGGCATTCTCTCCATTTTCAATTAACTTATCCTTGATGAAATCCAAGAGGAAAACCTTCTTCCATACCCCTGGATATGGAAGAAAATTAGGTTGATGCCCAGATTCAAGTACAATTAGCTTATCGGTAATATAACAATCTTTGAATCGAATTTTTGCATCCTCGCCAAAGATCTTTGATATCTGTATCAATTTAGCTAGATTTCCAAGCTGTTTTGAATTTAATACTTGATTTGCTAAATTGGAAATGAAATTATCTATCTTCATTCTCATCATTTTTTATTCCATCCAAAAGCCTCAGCAAGTTCTCTCTCCCACCGCTTGAGCTCTTTTTCCTTTTCCCCTTTGCCTCGTTTGCTAAATGCATTCAAAAATCTATTTTTCACTCCCCGCTCCTCCACACGATTTTTCGTCGATTCTACTTTAGCTCTGGGAGTTCTCCATCCAAAAATCGAGGCAATTTTTCTATCCCAAAAACTAAGTTCAACTTGTTTATCCTCGCTTGCAAGAGGTATATCTTTCTCGAATATTGCTCGAAATCCAGCTTTAAATTTTCGCTTTATATTTGAGATATCTATAGTTATCACTCCATCAGCAAATGCCCCATCAATTCTCTGCTTCAAATTGCTCTTGAGATAAATCATTTCCAGCTTCCAAATAGCAGCAGCCAAACCAGTTACCGCTAATATTGTAATTACTATATTCTCAGGCGTGGTATCAACTCCCAGTACTAAGTCTATAAATAATACTGAGAGCATAACTGAAGCTATGCTTAATACAAAGGAGATAGCCATTCTCTCCATAAACCCAAGTTCTTCCTTTCTAGGGAAAAAAGCCCAAGAAAGTGCATACCCAGGGATGAATAAAACCAAGATGAAACCAAATATAACTCTAAATACACCTAGGATATCCAACTTAGCACCTCTTAAATATACGCTCTATATATAAATCAGCTTCTCGCACAGCGAAAGCTATCTCTGCCTCTCCTCTTATCATTAGATCAATTCAGAGAGGCTAGAGGAATCTTAAGATGAAGTTTTCGGATACATTGCAATATCTTTGCACTATATCGATGAAAACCTTATCTTGATTAAATCTACTAACTCCATAGCTATCATTAAAGCATTCGTTACCCTCAAGCTCTTTTGCAATAAGCCTCATTTGCACTTTGGTAATACCACGTTTCTCTAAATATCTCTCCATATTCGCGATAATATTAATATAATAGCCAATATTCTTAGCTCGATCCCCGATGTTCTTAATGAGTCCGCAGTGCTTGCAATATGGATGTGGCTTCAAACCTCTATACATTCCCCTAGCTACAAAGGGAAGCCAGACCTTTTCCTTAGCCCCGCAGTCCTCGTGAATACACATTTAGCCCCCTCTTTTATCTTATTTTAATTTACATATACTTTAAATGTGAATATAAAACCTTCTTATCAATAATGATGATGATATATAAATAATAAAAAAATTTAAAAATTTAAAAATTGGTCAAGCGTGCTTTCATTGCTCGAAGGCTAATTATCAAAAGCTGCATCGCTGCAACACCTAATCCATTTGCAATGAGGTCGAGGATGCTTGCAGTTCTCCAAGGTAGAAAACTTTGGATAACTTCAATGAAAGCACCGTAGAGCAATCCAATTCCAATTGCAGCGAGGTAGATATATCTTTCTAAAAATACGCAGCTAGAGCTGCGGAGGGTTAAGTAGAGCAAAAGCCCTAAGCCAAAGTAGAATAGAAAGTGTCCAAATTTATCGAGATTTTCGCAAATAGCAATGCTTAAATAATAAATAAAATCAAATGCAGAGCCTTTCAAAGGAATTATGAACCTTAAGTATTCTGAAACCATTGGGGCTAGATATTTAGCTGGATCATGAGTCACAGATAGATAGAGAATACCCACTGCATATATGCAAGTTAGCGCTAAATATAAATATAATTTGAATTTCATGCTCACCCCGGTATGAAGAAGCCAATTACGCAGAATAGCGCGGTTAATATATACATTGCAAGTGTGGCTTTACGCTCAGTCATTCTATAGTAATAAGGCAATATCCATTTCAATGTAAATGGATTGGGTACCTCGAGAGTGCCGTCCTCGCGAATTCTTCCAAATTTTTGAAAGGGATATTTATTGATTCTAAGCCGCCAGTAAACGTATAACAAAAAGTTTACGGTATGGGGAATTAGCATAATAAAGCCACTTACAATATACCCTGAAACAGCCATCGTAGCACCTATTGCAGCGCCAACACTTAGCGCTCCCACATTGCCCCAGAAGATGCGCGAGGGATATTTCTCAAACCAGTAATACCCAGTCAGCGCTCCTGTGAGACAAATGATGAAGAGAATGTTAAAGATATTGCCATAGAACAAGGTTTTCAAAATCAATGTTGTGAGAATAATAAGCGATAAACCAGGGGCAAGGCCATTGAAGCCGGAATGCATATTAATTAGATTTGCCACAACAGGTACATAGGTGGGAATGATCAATTGGAGATATATGATATCAAGATCCACTGGACCTATCAAGGGGAAGTTGACAACTGTTGTGGATGCAAGGGGAATTAAAGAGTAAGAACAATAGTATAGCAGAATCAATTTAGCTGGCCTGCCGATGTTAATAATATCATCTAAAAGCCCGAAGAGGGCGAAGAGAGCTACCACGGTCATAATAGTATGATTCACTTGATGGATATATCTGGAGTAAAATAAGGAGATAATTGACATCGAAAACATAGCAACTAAGATTATAACTAAGCCGCCATTTGTAGGCACATCTGGCAAATTCTTTTTATACATATCCTTAACCACGAATCCACCTTCCCTCATCTTTCTAATAACGTGTGGCATGGCAATCATTATAAAGGAAAGTGGAACTATGAAGAATACCATTAGCATGAAATTCAAGGAATTAACAAATGGCTCCAATGAAATCATATCTAATTCCTTGTATAAAGTTCTCTATATACTTATTGATTTAGAAAATCATAATAATGATGCAATAAAATTAAAAAATTCAACGGTAAATGTAAAAAAATAAACTCTATCCTATTACAAGCGCTGCGAAGCCCAAGCGCTGCATCTCCTTAGGATCTACAATTTGTCTGCCGTCTACTACGATTCTCCTGCGCATATTCACGCCGATCTCCCTCCAGTTTAGGTTTTTAAAAGCAGTGTGATCGCTGGCTACAACAATTCCATCCAGCTCTTTAATAGCGCTAGGGGAACAGTAGGTAGCATAGCACTCCACTTCTTCCCTGCTCAAAAGAGGATCAAAAGCATAAACATTTACACCTCTCCCCTTCAAAATTTTGATTATCTCAAGACCAGGGCTATATCTAGTTTCCTTCACATCGCCTCTAAATGTTAATCCAAGCACCAGTATATTGCTATCCTCAAGCCTTCCATTTAATTTAGCAAGAGCGCTCTCAAGCAGTTTTACAGCGACTTTAGGCATTGAATCATTGATCTGCCTCGCCAGTTTGATTAAACTAGTATCAGCCTTAGTTGTATTGATGATGAAATAAGGATAAACAGGAATGCAATGCCCGCCAACTCCACAACCAGGTTTATGCAAATGGCAGTAAGGCTGAGTATTAGCTGCTTCAAATACCTCTAAAGCACTAATCCCAAGTTCTTGGCAAACACCATATAGTTGATTAGCAAGTGCTATATTCACATCTCGATAAATTCCCTCAAATACCTTCACAGCTTCAGCAGCTCTAGCACTGCTCAGCTCTATAATGCCTCGCTTATTTATTGCTGAGTAGAGATAAGCCGCTGCCTTAGTACTTGCTTTATCCACCCCGCCAACTATCTTAGGATATGCACGCGTGATATCGCGAATAGCAGTGCCTGACATAGTTCTCTCAGGAGCATGAGCAAGTCCAAAATCGCCAATCTTCAAACCCGAGGATTCTAGAATGGGCAAGATTATCTCTTCAGTGGTTCTAGGAGGAGCGGTACTCTCAAGTACAACTAGATCTCTCTTCTTCAAGCCCTTCGCAATTGCCTCGCAAACAGCTTTAACTGCAGTTAAATCTGGATTTCGCTCTCCATCAACTAAGATGGGGACGATAATTATCATCACATCCGATTGCTTCGCAGTTGAAATGAGATCCGCAGTTGCAGATAATCTCTTCATTCTAACGTTTCTCCTAACCAACTCAGCAAGCCCTGGCTCATGGAAGTTGCACTCCCCGCGATTCACGGTTTCTACAACCTTTAAATCAACATCAACACCTATCACTCGCGCACCAGCATTTGCAAAAACTGCAGCAAGCGGAAGCCCCATCTTACCGAGACCATAAACTGCAATGGTAACTTTACCACTTCGCAAGCCATCTATGACCTTGCGCTTACTTGATTTATAAATTTTCATGTTAATATCTCATTCTCATTACTCTTTTATATTTTTTATTTTTAGAAAAGAAAAATTAAAAATAAGCAACGATCGAATCTCAATTTGAGGCGCGCTTTATGATAGGTATCGCATAAATTGTTGCAAGATGACTTATGAACTGAGGTATATATGCTTTTAACTTCTCAGGTGCTACTTCGACATCTGGAAGCCTTGCTTGCTTCTCATCTAGTGGTATTACTTTAACATCTCTGCCTTCAGCCCACTTTTTAATAGCAGTTTCAATTCCCTTTGATTCTCCCGTGCCATAGAATATAGCTGCATTACCCTTCCTTTCAGGTGGATTGTATTTCTGTAGAATTCTAAATAGCACTTCATCGTATCTCTCCACAACTTTGCATGAGTTCACCCTGAGCATAAATTTAGCCTCAGGGGTTACCACTGGCATTAACGGGGGTGATACTGCTACTGCAAAGTCAGAAGAACTCTTCAAGCTGAGTAAACCACCAAGGCTATGTCCAAGTGTCAAAATATATTTATAGCTTTTCAGTTCTTCAACCACTCCCTCCACATCCATCAATACATCCTCGTCCAGCGGATTCTCATTTTCACCGTGGCCCCTTAAATCAATGGCATAGCTATCGTAGCCTTTTTCTGCAATGTTATAGGCAATTCCAAGCATTTCATCTTTCGATGAAGAGTAACCGTGGATTATCAAAGCTCCTCTATCGCTTTCTGCATCTATAAAAAATGCAGGAATGGCTTTTCCATCCTTGCTTATAAACTTCCTTTTACTTATCTGCATAGATCTTTTTTTAATCGCTTGAAAAAATAAAATTAATGTTTTAAAAATTTTTTATTATCCCGCCAAGTTTTTCAATTGCTTCAAGATTGCGGCAAATAGGCGTGCCGAAGACCACTTGGTCTATTTTATTTTCCACCATTTCCTCAACTCTCTTACTTATTTGCTCAAGAGTTCCGGAGAGGGTGAAATTGCTGTATAGAAAATCCTCGTATTTTTTTAACTCTTTATAGTTCTTTTGCTGGAGGTAATTTTTTATTTGGTTTATCTTCTTTTCAAGGTCAAATTCAATTTGAAGTTCTTTTGGCATGCTGGAGGCAACCACGCTAGCTGCTAGGAGCAATTTTTTTTCATTTTGAGCATCAGGTAGAATAAGTGAAGGTCCATATACAGCTGTATATATCTTTCTCTTGAAGTATTTCATCGCCCATTTAATAAATTCAGGTTTCAGATAATTTAGCAAGATTCCATCTGCCTTTTGACTCGCGAATTCTATTGTTTTTGGACCTGTTGCCCCTATGAATACTGGGATAGTGCGATAGGCGCATGCTTCCTCTGTCTGGGTAATTTGCTTGATTTGCTTTGAAATATATGTAGGCACGCTGCCAGCGATTTCTATTAAGCATTCATTAATTCTCTCAATAGGCTGCTTTATTCCCACACCTATTGATTGCAATGCTATGAAATCACCTGGAGCTAGGCCTATTATAAACCTCTGCCCATATATCTCCTGAAGAGTTTCAAATGCTTTTAATATATGTCGACATAAATTTAACTGAGGCGAAATTATGCCTGAGCCTATTTGAATTGAGCTGGTATTTTCACATATAGCTGCAAGCACTGGAAAGGGATGTATAAATTCATTGGACTCGCCAACCCAGATGTATTTAAAGCCTATTTGCTCTGAAATTCTCGAGCCCTTTATGATATGATTGAATGGTAGATCTCCATTGAAGTTAATTCCATATTCCAATTTATATCATCCCCTCAATGGTTTTCTCCGGGTTTTTGCTGAATGGCGGTCCAATAACAAATTCCTTAAAGCCTTTTGCTTCAAATTGCTTGAAGACCTCTAATATCTCTCTCCTTGCACCATAGATGCAGAATTGATCCATGAGTTCTTTGCTTACCATTTGAGCAGCTTCATCGTATCTTCCAGCTTTAAATTTCTCTTTAATTTGCTCTATATTTCCATTGCTTATAGCACTTTGAAGACTCTTAATCTTAATAGCACTTTGAGGGAGACTCGCTACCATTGTAGCTGATACCAGTTTCGCGAGTTCTAAATCGCTTTCCCTTTCAACTTCCACTGTGCAATTCCATAGCACTCGGTCTATCTCATTTTTATCCCTGCCTACTTTTTCCGCGGCTTCATCAACTATTTGCATACCTTGCAAGAGATAATCTCTAGGTCCAGAGAAAATCACCCCATCTGCTATCTCTCCAGCTAAGGTAAGTAGCTTTTTCCCCCGCACTCCGAAATAGATTTTTGGTTGGACTTCAAGATTGATGCCAAGTTTATAGTCCTTCAAACGCGCAATTTCTCCATCATATGTGATTTTCTCTCCTTTGAAGATTCTTCGCAGCAGCAAAGTGCTTTCCCTCATTACTTCAACCACCTTCTCAGGTTTTTTGCCAGTCAGCCTTTCAACCTCAGGGATGCCCCCCACTCCCAAGCCTAAGGTGAAGCGATTTTTACTTAATATTTGGAGTCCAGCTGCATTTGTGGCTATAACTGCAATATTTCTAATATATGGACTTGTTATACCTGTTGCAAGTAAAATATTCTTAGTTTTTAATGCAATTATGGATAAATAGGTGAAAACTTCTCTTGAGAGAATATCTTCGCCTACCCAGATCCTATGGTAATTCTTTTTCTCTGCAATTTTAGCATAATTAATGGATTTTTCCAAGGGCATGCTGGTTGTTATGCCCAGCGAGAGCTTCATTTATCATCATTATATTATCTTCTTTTAGATTTATAAATACAGCTTCTCATTATAGAGAGATTTACTTTTTCCCTCGGATCGTCAACCTGAGTTGAGTTATAGAAAGTTACTAGATAACCTTTTATCTTCTCTGGTCAATAGTAAATAGAAGATTTAGAATAATTTCTAAGTCTTCATTGAAAATCCATTCAAAAATGGATTAATATAAAAATATTTAAATGCTATGGGGGTTAAATAATGGATAAAACTGAAATTATTAATCTCTTAAACAAAGCATTTTTGCACGAAATCGAGGCAACCTTGATTTACGTGAGAAATGCTTTTTTAATGAAGGAATGCAAGCCAGCTAGAATAACTGAATGGATAGCCATAGATGAAATGCGCCATATGAACTGGTTGGCTGAACTAATAGTGAAAAGAGGCGGCAAGCCCTCTATGGAACATAAGTCGCTTGACTTCGGGGGAGAAAGCACGGAGGAGTACCTTAAGAAGCAAATTCAACTTGAAAATGAAGCAATTGAGCTATATAAAGCTGGAATAGAAGCTATCAATGATGAGGAGGTGAAAGGAGTTTTAAAGCATATTCTTGATGAGGAAAAGAGACATAGAAAGGAGTTTAGAATGAAGCTTGAAGAGCTAAAACCACCTTAGCATTTCATTCTAATAGACGCCGAGGTTGGGATTCGAACCCAAGTGCCTCTGTCGAGGCAACAGGTCTCGAGCCTGCCGCATTAGTCCGCTCTGCCACCTCGGCTTTTGATCGAAAATATTTATAGCTTTCAAGGCAATTAAATGTTGGGATTGAAGATGGCGAAATATCGCAAGCGTGAGCTGCAGCGTAAGGGGACTAAGAAGGAGAGGGAGCTTGAGGAGAAATTGATCGCTGAGAACTTAATAGATTTGAAAAATCCAAGGGATGTGAAACTATAATTAAAATTAAAGCAAAAATTTTCTCAGACCGCACTTATGTGCAAGACATCGAGGTGGATGAAGTTAAAACTAAGACCTATGAAGATTTACTTCTTTTTTTAAATTTAAATCCAGAGGTATATGTGGTGCTGAGAAATGGAACTCCAGTTGCACTGGATGATGAAATTGAGGGGGATAGCGAGCTGAAGATTTTAAGAGTAGTCAGCGGAGGATAAAATAAATAAAATAAATAAAATAAATAATAATAATTAATTAATATATTTTGATGTGCAGCTTGTGATTATCTTGCTGGCTTGGATTCTCTCCTGCGAGATCAAAATGCCTGTTACAATCACTTCTCTATCCGCTGCAAGCTGCACCGGTAGCTCTCCATTGTATTCAACCGCTATCTCATTTATATAATCAGTTAGATTAAAATATACGGCTGTGGCATTGACCTCAACCGTGCCCTTTTTAACTCTGCCTTTAACCTCCACGATTTTACCTAGATAGCTTCCCTCTTTAACTTGACTCACAGTTAAATAGCTCTTGAAGATATCAATGCCCCAGAGGCCGAAAGCTAGTACTGCTATTATTGCAATGCACGCTATGATCAATTGCTTCTTCTTATTCACGCTCCACCCTCGCAAGCTCAGACTTTAACTTAAACTGCATTTTAATTAAATATAAAGCATAGATTAAATAGCCGGTCCAGATTATTGCGAATGCAATGTAAAGGCTTTGCGTGCTTTCATCCATATTCCATCACTCGCTTCTTCCTCTCTAATTCCTCAATTGAATTTGCAACTCTAATTCTAATTAAGAGAAGCAGGATGAAGAGAAAGGTATATGCAGCTAGAGAGAGGAAAAATGTAGTTTTAATAGCAGCGCCTTCTATTCCACTCCATACAACCGTTATAGGAGGATGGGCGCCTGGCCAGAGACTTACTGAGATATAGCTCAATGGTACTGTTATGTAGCCAGCGATGCCAAAGACAGCGCTATATCTAGCTCGCTTCTCAACATCTTCAGCCGTCGATCTAATCAAAAGATAGGCTGCGTAAACAAACCAGAGGAAGAGCACAGTGGTAAGCCTAGCCTCCCAAGTCCAGTATACACCCCACGCAATTTTAGCCCAAATTGCGCCTGTTATGATCGTAAGAGTACAGAGTACAACTCCTATTTCAGCTGCACAGCTAGCATATATATCCCATTTGTATGCCTTGGTTTTCAAAAACATAATGCTAGCGATGAATACAATTGTAAACATCAAATAGCTCCCCCAAGCTTGAGGTACGTGGAAGTAGAAAATTCGAAAGGCATCTGGTAATACCTCGCCTCTCTCATCCTTCATCGCTGGTGCATTAAATGTAGCATAGATTGATGCAAGCGTGGTTATTGCTGTTAAAATTATAAGTACTTGAACTAGCTTTTTTTGCATATCAATCCTCTATTACATATTCAAAGCTGAAGTAGGAGAATATTAGAAAGATAATGTCATAGGTAATTAATAATCTTAACTCAGAGGTTACATCTAAGATGCCATTGATCAACTTGGTTGAAGCGGTAACCGCTGCAGTTAATAAGGGAAGCAATATAGGGATGAGGATGACTGGCAGAAGCATTTCTCTCAGCTTAGTATTCATAGCTAAAGCTGAGAGTAGCGTTCCAGCTGCAACCAAGCCAACTGTGCCGAGTAATATCACTGGAATGAGCTCTAAGACTGGGATGTGAAAGTTGAAGAGGATCATCGATGGTATGGTTATGAATTCCATTATTAAAACCAATGTGAGGTTGGAAAGAATCTTGCCTAGGTAAATAGTGCTTCTCTCCACCGGGCAGAGCCTCAAGCCTTCGAGGCAGCTTTGTTCTTTTTCAAGAGTAAATGACCTAGATAGGCCTAGGATTGAGGCGAAGATGAAAGCAATCCAAAGCACCCCGCTTGTATATTGCTTGACATTGCCTAGATATTGAAAGGCAAAGCTGAATACTAAAATAATGAGGAGGGCGAGTAATAACATTGAATTTAGCATTTGCTTGGTTCTAAATTCCACTTTTAAGTCCTTCCAAGCTATATAGAGGCATGCTTTCAATCTTCAGCCTCCAATTAATTTTTCATATTTGACTTTGAATTGCTCTAAATCGAGCTCGCTTTTACTTGCTTTAAATACAATCCTACCTTTATTCAATATTATAGCTTGACTGCATAGCTTTAATCCGCGTTCTAACTCGTGAGTGGCCATTATCACGGTTTTTTGCCTCTCGCTGAGTTCTTTTAAAATTCTCTCAAAAATCTTGCAAGCTTGCTGATCCAATCCAGCGTAGGGCTCATCTAAGAGTAGGATATCTGGGTCGTGCAGCATTGCTCTAGCTATACTTAAACGCTGCTTCATTCCCCTAGAATATGCAGCCACTCTATCGCTAGCTCTTGATTCAAGCTCGATTTGTTTAAGTAATTCCTTAACCTTTTGCTCTAGATTTTCAACTCCATACATTCTCCCATAGAAGATGAGGTTTTCATAGGCAGTTAAATTCTCATAGAGATAAGTCTCATGCGATATAACTCCTATTCTCTGTCTCACTTCAAGTGGTTTCCGCTTTAGATCTCTACCATCAATGGATACACTACCGCTTGTTGGACTAATCAAAGTTGAGATTATTTTAAGCAAAGTGGTCTTCCCAGCTCCATTTGGACCGAATATAGCTAGAAATTCTCCTCTTTCCACCTCTAGATTTATATCCTGTAAAGCTGGTTTCAAGCCGAATAATTTTGAGAGATTTTGAATTTTAATCATAGCTATTTTCTATTTTTCAAGCGTGTTTCAAATTCACTCTTAAGCTTTTTATATTCCTCTTCGGTTAGCTCTCCAGATCTATAGTCCTTCTCGGTCTCCTGCAAAGTTGCAATTAAAGCTTGATATTCAACGTCCTCCTTCTTTTTGCTGGTTTCTTTCAATTTCCAGACTACCATTACTGCTATTGCTGCGCAGCTTGCTATGGCTATGTAATAGATATATTGGAATTTAATCAAGTCGAATTTGATCCAAATTTTTTGCTTACCTGCAAGTGGAGCTTCATTTGCTAAAGCTGTGATGTAGACTTTATATTGCTCTGAGAATCTGGTGGGCATCAATATCTCAAGGTTATCGCTAGCTGCGATGTTATAACTAGGCTGAGAGATTATGATTATAAATAAAGAGTTAATTGGATTTTGAGTTTCAATTTCATAGGTAAATTGCTTCTCCCAGAAGCCCTCTGGCTTAACCTTCAATTCATAGTTTAAGTATATCGTTGTGATATTCATCTTAGGAATGAAAATTTCGCAACCAACTAAGCTGTCTTGCATTTCAAAATCAAGAACATCTTCGCTTATTGATAGATTGAATGCATCGCTTGGGATCCAAATCCAAATTTTCACCGCGCCTTCAAATGATTCATTGACTGAGGCATAGCTTATTGCTTCAAAGACATAAAGTTCATCTTCATCTAGGATGTGAAGTTTAATTGCATGCTCAACCGCATAGATTTCTTCAGCTGCAGCCACCTGTGAAAATGCTAGCAGAAGAATTATATTTAAATATAAATTTAAATATAAATTTAAATACTTCACTCTTCCCCTCTCTTTCTAAGCTCTCTTTTAAACTTCGCTTCATATTTTGATTTAAGATCTCTCATTTTCATTGGCATAACTTGAGCGCGGTCGATGATTGCTATGATTGCAATGCCAGCTGCCATGATTAATATACCACTCCAAATCGCTGAGATCCCCGGGGAGATTTTAGCATAGAGATTAACTCTACCTTGATCCAACGATAAACCTCTAATTGCTAAGAATAAGTCCTCCTCGAGCAAGCGATTGATGTATACCTTGCTATATCCCTGCTCAAATATATCGATCCAACGTAGATCGTAGATTAGCTTCAAACTCGCTTGATCCAGCAGCCTACCCTCTTTATATATATTTAAAACCACTTCATATATGATGGAATAGCTATTGCTATCTTCCTTTATATCGATTAATTCAATTCTATATCTATTGAAATCCCAGCTATCTCCAATTGCTAGAGTCTTAGTTTCCTCGGTGGATAAAGTGGTGCTTAATACTACGCCGATTAATATAAGCATTAATCCAAAGTGAATCAAATGTGGGCTTACCGTTCGAAGTCTTCTAGTTTTCAATAAGTTAACTATAACTTTGAATATTGAAGCAGCTAATGCGAGGAGGAAAATTGGAAGAGTTATATTCAACCAAGGGTCGTTGAATAGCTTAAATAAAAAGCTGGCTAGGCTGAATGCAATGCTAGCCATAGCCACTCCAACGAGCTTGCGTTTTTCAAAGTGATTTAAAAACAAGCAAATGGCAAGGAGGAGAGCTAGTGCAAATACCGCTGGAGCTACGCGGATATTGAAGTACTCTGGGGTTAGATTTAACTTCGCTCCTGCAGTGAGCTGTATAATTATTGGTGTTAATAGCCCCAGAGTTAGAATTAAGGCGATTAAGCAAAGTACAACTATGGTTAAATACATCACCCAGCGGCTGCTCAAATAATCATAAAAATCCATCAATCAACCTCTTGAAGCTTTTTTACATCGTGCATAAGACATATATAAACACGCGTTTAGATACCTTAAATTGGTGTTGATATGAATATTGGCATGCTATTGATATGGCTTTCATTTTTCTCCTGCCTCATAGCTCTTTTCAAATTGAAAGCCATCGCTAGATATTGCGAGGCTGCGGTTTCAATTTGCTTAACCCTAGCCTCTCTATTGCTCTTCTACTATTTAATAGCAGTTGACTATAGCTACTTATATGTGCTTGAATATTCTAGTTTGGATATGCCTTGGTATTTTAGAGCCTCTGCATTCTGGGCTGGTCAATCAGGTTCTATCCTGCTCTGGGCTTGGTTAATTTCAATTGCATACATCGCATTTAAATTCTCAAATAAACTTGATACCTCTCTTTTGAATATAACTAAAACCTCGATTTTATTAATCAATCTCTTCTTCATATTGCTTTTGATCATAGATAGCCCTTTTGAACCCACGCCAAGTTTCTATGGCAATGTAGAGGGCAAAGGCTTAAATCCATTGCTTAGGAATTTCTGGATGGGGATCCACCCGCCTGTGCTCTTCGCTGGCTATGCATTGTTAACAATTCCCTATGGCGCGAGCATTGGATATATATATACAAAGGACAAGCATTGGGTGCAGCTTGCTAAGTTCTGGACTCGCTTGGCTTGGCTTTTTCTAACTCTAGGCATCGGCCTAGGTGGCTTCTGGGCATATGAAGAACTAGGCTGGGGTGGATACTGGGCTTGGGATCCGGTGGAGACTTCTTCTTTGATACCTTGGGTCACTGCCACCGCTCTGCTACATTGCCAAACTCGCTTCAATTTGAATGAATATAGAGTAATAGCTCCCGTGTTAAGCATTTCAACATTTGCCTTGGTATTATTCTCCACCTTTCTCACCCGCGGGGGAGCGCAGTTTGTATTCAATCCACACGGTTGGGAGAGTTCAGATGTAGGCCCAGCTATTCTAATATTCCTGCTAGCAGTGGTTATATCAGGGGTTTATTTGATTTTGAAGCACTTCAA
>JBBIOZ010000008.1:0-10001 GCA_037443105.1 Methanocellales archaeon | reverse complement strand
AACTTATCCCTAGGTTCTGCGGCGCAGTTGAAGCGAAATTCAAAGACGATTGGAGGCTTGAAAAGCCAATTTGCGTTAAAATCGATCAAGCGGGGCAATATACCATTGGCACTGTTAACATATATTTCAAAGATGAGGACATCTTTCAAGAGTTGGTTAGCTATGCAGAGCAATTTTTGGTTGAGCTAGCCAAGAATGGTGAAATTCAAACGATTGATATTCAAGCTGGCAGGAACATAGACCTTGGAATTGAGCAGACTAAGATTCTCAATGGAAAGTTCTTTGAATTCTACTGCTACACTTGCTTCTCAATTGCTTTCATTAGAATATTGCTGGAGGAGGGAATATATTATAAACAGAGATGGATAAGCATAGATATTGATGAGATACTAAATACACCTTGGTTCAAGCTCTAACTTTAAATTTAAATATTGCTGAATGTCTCTACAACTGCGCTTACATCCTCTGCTTCTGCTTAATCATCATTATTTTTCTTTACATTACTAAGCTTTATCTATTTGAATTTACAATTTTTATATTGGGAGCGGGGTACATCGAAATCTACAGCGAATTCGAAAGGCGCTTGAGATTCGATTACCAATGGGACTCCTAACAATGGAGCCCACCGCTCCCCTTGTTTCTCTAAAGAAAGGTTAAATAAGAAGTAAGTATTAGCATGAGCGCAGAATAGGTGAAAATATGAGCGCCTCGTACGATGATTTATTGATTTATATCGATGGGAATTATTATAGGAAGAGCGAGGCTAAGATCTCAGTCTACGACCATGGCTTTCTATATGGCGATGGCGTCTTCGAGGGAATACGTGCTTACAATGGCCGGGTTTTTCGATTGAATGAGCATATCGATAGACTGTTTGATTCCGCGAGGGCAATTTGCTTAACTCCACCTCTATCTAAGGCAGAGCTTAAGGCTGTTATTCTCGAATGTCTGCGTAGAAATAGATTGAGAGATGCATATATTAGGCCCATTATAACTCGAGGAGTTGGAGATCTAGGTCTCGATCCACGCAAGTGCTTTAAGCCAAGTGTAATTGTGATAACTCAAGAATGGGGAGCGCTATATGGCAGTCTCTATGAAAAGGGATTAACTGCGGTAACCGTGGGTATTAGAAGGAATCCCATCGATGCCCTCCCGCCTAATATTAAATCGTTAAATTATTTGAATAATGTACTGGCTAAGATAGAGGCAAATGAGAAGGGCGGCGATGAAGCTATCTTTCTAGATATCCACGGAAATATATCTGAGGGCAGCGGGGACAATATCTTCATAGTGAAAGAAGGAGTTATTTACACCCCTCCCACGCTTAATAATTTAAGAGGCATCACTAGGCAAGCTGCTATTGACGTTGCAAATCAACTTAATTTAAAAGTGGTGGAGAAAAACCTAGGGCTTTTTGATCTCTACACCGCTGATGAAGTATTTGTCACCGGTACAGCTGCTGAGATTGCTCCAGTGGTGAAGATCGATGGCCGTGTGATCGGCGATGGCAAGCCAGGTGAAATAACTAAGCAGTTGATGGAGGGCTTCAAGCGCCTCACTGAGGTGGAGGGCACGCCTTTTTAAAATTTCTATTTAAGCTTTTTATTTCCTCAGCTGCTTGAATAATCTAGCTTGAAATCCATGGAATTTTGAGTACCCCTCTGCATCTCTCTGGTCAAGTGCTTTAAGGTCGAAGGAAACTAGTTCTTTGCTATAGAGCGCATATGGCGAGCTTCTTGCTATAACACTAGCGCTGCCTTTATATAGCCTGAGCTTCACCATTCCTGTTACTCTCTCTTGGGTTTTATCTATAAATGCATTTAAAGCTGCGAAGAGCGGTTCATCGATTAAGCCTTGATATACCAATTCAGCCCAAGTTTGATCTACAATTGCTTTAAAGCGAAGCTCGCTTCTCGATAGTACCAGTTGCTCTAGGTCTCTATGTGCTGTGAGTAAAATTGTGGCAGCTGGATGTTCATAGTTCTCTCTAGCTTTCAATCCCAGTACTCTATCCTCTATGAAGTCTGTTCTACCCACTCCATGTTTCCCCCCTATTTCGTTGAGTTTTTTAATCAAAGCCACTCCAGCTTTTCTCTCTCCATTTAATGCAACTGGCACTCCTTTTTCAAATTCAATTTCAATTACCTCAGCTTGATCAAGTGCTTTCTCAGCTGAAACCGTCCATTCATAGATCTCTTCAGGTGGAGGATAACTAGGGTCCTCAAGCTCGCCGCCTTCTATGCTCCGGCTCCAGATGTTTTCATCTACACTCCAAGGCTTTGCCTTAGTTGCTTCCACTTCTATGCCTTTCTTCTTAGCATATTCAATTTCCCATTCTCGAGTTAAGTTCAGCTCTCTCATCGGGGCTATTAGACCAGTGGCTCGGAAAACAGCATCGAATCTAAGCTGGTCGTTGCCCTTTCCAGTTGCACCATGCGCTAATGCATCTGCTTTTTCTTTGAGCGCTACTTCCACGGTTTTTCTAGCTATCAAAGGCCTTGCTATGGCTGTGCCAAGCACATAGCCTTCATAGCAGCCATTGGCTTTGATCAATGGGTAGATATAATCGCGAACGAATTCCTCTTTAGCATCTATTGTGTGGTGGCGGTCGCTAAGTTGAGCAGCTCTACGCTCCGCTTGTTTAATATCACTCTCCCTCTGTCCCACGTCAACGGTAACTGTGATTACTTCTTTAAACCTGTATTCCTCTCGAAGTAGAGATATGCAAACTGAGGTATCTAAGCCGCCTGAGTAGGCTAGCACTACTTTACTCATTGCTTCACCACTAAGTAGTTTTAAACTGCCTCTATTTAAAACATTTTTAGCTTGATTTTTTGATTTGATGCTTTTTAGTTAGCCTTTATTCTTAAAAATTACACCTACATTCGTCCCATCCTAGTTATTAATATTACTATTACTCCAAATCCAATGATACCGCCGATTATTCCAGCTATTAATAAATAAAATGGCATTTCCCCTTCCTCGATGCCTATTGCAGGTGTTGGAGTTGGAGCTGGAGTTGGAGTTGGAGTTATTGTTATCACTGGAGTTGGAGTTATTGTTATCACTGGAGTTGGAGTGGGCGCTATTTTTTCCCCTGTTATTGCAAATGGTGAGAAACCAGGCGTTGAGACTGAGAATATCATATATTTATCATCTTCAGAGATCTTTTCAGTTGGCAGTTTATTCCAAGCATAGTCTTTATATCTATACATCGCTATACTCCCTGGGTCTATGCTGTTTGCTGCTATCCAATCTTTATCGACTTTAATTTTAATACTTGCATTTGTAATTAAAGCTGGATTGGGCACGTAGACCCAGATATTTATATATTCATATACAATGCCAGGTGGACTTATGTTCACAAGCAAGCTTCGATTTATCAATTTTTCAACCGTTATACTAACCTCATCAGCTACTGAGAGATAGGTGAACCCCACTTCCATTATACTATGGTTTTTGAAGAATTGCTTGCTTACATATTCATTTGGATTTATGGTTAAGATGTATTGCACTTCCTTCAAAGCCACGTTTTCATAGGGTTCCCCCACCACTGGACCAGCTCCACCAGCAGCTGGAGCTGCTCCCTCCGCTGGAGGTGTAGGAATTTGCTCAGCTACCAAAGTGAAGATGGAGAAATGATTCAAGCTTACTTTAATGTATTTAGCAGTGGTATTTCTTTCACCACCCAGTACTCGCGGTCCTCCATAGAGAGTGTAATTTGGTAAGTCACCATTTGGCCCCAGCGGTCTCCAAATTGTATTTCCAGCATCATACCAATATATCTTTAATGTTTGCTCATTCAAATCCCCTGGGTCAGTGATATCTCCATCTCCATTTCTATCGAGGTCTGCATTGGTGTAATACATTGAGAGGTTTACGTAGTTGAGATCTGTTTCATTAACGCCTGTTAAATTCACCTGTATATATTTATCTAAGCAAATTTGATTGGAGGTAAGTCCATATGTGGAGGTTGCAGGTTTTGCATTTAAGGCTGAGGCATTCACGCTTGCATTTATACTCAATGTTATATCTGCTGTTTTTGTTGCATTTACCTCTATTACAACACCAACGGCATCGCGAGTTTCACTTTCATTTATAGCTATGGATTGATTCGCAGGTATGCTTGCATTCACCACTATTCTAGTTACCCCTAATTCCACTTCCTTTTGAACAAAGCCAACTAATCTTTCACCTGGTGCACCGCTCCAAGCCCCAACTAATAATATATATTTCCCCAGCTTTAGACCTTCTGTATTTAAAGAGAGTGTGGTTGAATTACCTGCGGTTTCAAAATAGATGGTGCCATTACTCTCGCCTAGAAATTGGCTTACTTTGCTTTGCAGAATATTTCTATTAATATTCTTCAAGCCCACTCCTGCTATTTTAAAGGCATCCACAAGAGATACGCCATCTGCAGTTAGATTTGTTCCAGCTCTGGTTCCATTGCTCCTCAATTTCAATGTGCAGGTGTAGGAGTCATTGTGTATTAAAGCAGCGCCATAGGTGTAGTTTCCAGTGGCAATGAGTTGAATTTGGATATCATAGGTGTTTAAATCCAATAAACTGCTAGGCGCAGTGACATTTAATTCATATTCAAGTACTTCGAAACCGGTGGCAGTTACAAAGGTGAGGTTATTTTGACTGGATTCATTGAGCATTAATAAAATTACATAATCCCCGGGAGTGGGAGTTCCCAAGCTATAGCTTTTCAATTCAACTATGGGTTTATTTGGAAATTTTTGGGAGTTGTTGAGTAGGTCTCGCAGTGGAGTGATATTGCCATCTATTAAGCTGCTTGCTATATCTCTGAGTTGAGTTGGATAGGTATTTATCAAATAGATATCGATATTTTCAACTAAGTCTGAGGAGTTATGGAAGGTGAAGTTCACGGTGGAGCCATTCAAGTATATCCTATGGGTATTGAAGGGATATTTTATTGCAAAGTCTAGGTATGGTTGAAGGCTGGAGTTTATGGTTATATTTTTTCCATCGTGAATGTAAGTGGTATTATTAATTCCACTGTAAATAAAAGTTATCTCCGGGATTCTTATGCTTGTGCCTCCCTGAAGTTCGATCCAGTTGCCTGAGACTTCAGAGGAATGGTTGATGAAGGTTAGGTTCTCGCTTTCTATTCTCATGATTCCTAGGGTTGAGGCTGAGGATGGAGCTATCAGAAAAAATAAAGATATAATGATGATTATAATTATTGCACTCCTCATATTCCGTTTAAGCTATGTAAGTGTATTTTATATATTTTTCCATACTTTTCATATAGTTGAAATTTTATACTATTTTTTAATTTTATATTTTTATATTTTATAGCCTTTCCTTACATTTTTTATATGATTTTTGATAAATTCAACCGAAATCTTTATACGAAAAGAAATCTTGATTTATTTTAGCATGCTAACAACTATTGTTTCCAGCGCAAGTGCAGTTACATCTACTGCTGCTACCAGCGTTATCTCTATGACTTCCACCGTTGGCCTTGCATTTGGAGGGGTGCTTGCAACCGCTGCTTTAATTCTTCTCCTCTCAGCAAAAGAGGTCGCTTCAGCTTCAGAGTTCTACAACAGCGAAGTTGATCATCTATTTAATACCTCTATTCTCCCGCTTTTAATAGCATTCAGTGCAATTGTGGTATTCAAAGTAATGGAAGTGCTAGGTTAGCAAAAATTTTTCTCCTTAAAAATCATTTGATATTTTAATGCGAGCGCTAGCCATGCTTTTACTCCTAATGCTATCCCTAGCTCTTGCGAGGGCAGCTGTTATCGAGCTTAATATCTCGCCTTCGAATCCATATTGCGGAGATACTGTAGTTATTTCAGGGAAAGCTCAGCCTAATGAAAAGGTAACTATTTCCTCATCATTTAAGAAAACAGTTGGAGTTGAAAATGGTAAATATGTATATAGGCTCTATGGTATATACATACCACCTGGGGAGAATTCTTTTACAGTTGTAGCTAGGAATTCCAAGAATCTACAGGTATCGGTGAGGATAGTTATCTGGTTCACCAAGGGCAGCGATGCTGTAAATGGGACAGCAGTGATTAGCCAGAGCAATGTGCCTGAAGGCACTTATGATATTAAGATCTATGGCGATGCAGCCGATGGGGCTAGAGAAGTTGAGCTTGATATAGAAGCAAGTAAGCCGGTTTCTGCGAATAGCGAGGGAAAATTTGAATTAAGCGTGCAAACCAATGGCATACCAGCTGGTTTATTTAAAATAACAGCTGGTGGTATTGAAAGAATAATTCTATTGAGCGAAAGACCCACGCCCACTCCAGTTTCAAATGGAATCTGGATAACTCCAACTCCAACTTCAACATCAACACCAACTCCAACTTCTACCGCTACTCCTATGCTTACACCTGTTGAAACCCCTGGGTTCACCCCCACTCCTACCATTAATTTCACCCCTACTCCTACTTCCACTCCCACTTCCACTCCTATTTCCACCCCCACTGCTGGATTTGAAGTTTTCCTGGCTTTGCTTGCAATTGCTTTGATTTTTAAATTAAAGCGATAGCTATAATTAAATTAAAGCGATAGCTATAAATTCCTCAAATGCATAACAAAAATGTAATTTAAGGTATCATTATGATGAAGATGCTCATCTTTATATCTATATTTTGCATCTCCATAGCTTTTTTAACTTCATCGGCCAATGCTCAATATTTAGTTTGGGTTAGAATCGATTCTGAGAATATAACCTTTGCCAATCACTCAGGTAGTCTCGAGGAGGGCAACTGGATAGTGCTCACGAATGGAGTTGTAGTTGAAATTCCAGAGCTAACCTTGGTCTACAGTGGCATCAATAATACCATTTATACGCAGTCAGGTAGAAATATTATCATTAATTCAACGCTTGCTGCATATGAAGATTTTACAATTAAATATCCCCTTAGGAAGCACGCTATGTATATAAATAAAAGTGGAAGTAAGCTGGTTAATGCGACTTTCTACGGGGATACTAATTTTGCAGGGCAAGGGATAGATGCGTATATAATTAAAACTTCTCCAACTGAGCTTAGAAATGTACTTCAGCAAGCAATAGATGGGAATACCACTCCATTTAGAAACCTGCTTAATGGCTCAATTGTAAAAAATCTAAATTTAACTTTAAATTCAACTGGCGATTTTCAAATCTTCTCTGAAGAGTTAGATGCAGGTGACTATTTAGCTATTGTGAAGCTCAATGAAAGTAATAATAATTTAACCCTCCTCTCAGCTACTGCTTTTGAAGTACTTGAGTATAGTTGTAGTTTAACTGCTCCAAGCAATGCATACATTGGCGATAATATCGCGGTTTCAATTGCACTTCAAAATGCTCCAACTGGTTCTTATAGATATGGAGCTATAATTATTCATGAGGATGCCTATAAAGCTGAGGTTAAGCTGCGCAGCAATGGAACTAGAGCTGGGACAAATCTAACTGCAGATGGAGAGTTCTTGATCGATGAAATGAAGATAGTTGGCTCTGGTTTGAACTATGTGACTGCAGCTAAAGTGAAGAGCATAGCTGAGGGGGTAATTGGCGGGGGAAATGGAAGCGCTAGCTATTCAGATCCAACGAGTGCTGCCTCTAAAACTCTCTATTTAACCACAGATGGGCTTAAAGCAGGTAGATATATTCTCATGGCTGGTGTTTGGCAAAGTGGTGGGAATAGACTTGTTGCTTTTGCTCAGCAAAATTTAACGCTCTCTTCAGCTCCAACACCAGCAGCTCCAGGAGGTGGGGGTGGTATAGGCGGCGCTCCGCCTTCTCTGCCTGGGGTTACTATTGAGATAACTGTTACTAGATATATTGACTTTGGAGTTGCAGGTAGAAATTATACTATAAATGTCACCTATCCTAGTCTAGCTGTCACTGAAATTGGCTTTAGTTTGCTTCAAAGTGTGAAGGACTTCTCTATAACGGTGCAGAAGATCTCAGGTCCGCCAATAGGCGTGGATTATGCACCTGGGAAGGTATATGGCTATCTTAACATATATATAGGATTGCCCTCGGCTTTCTATAGCAATGTTATCATTAGATTTAACGTGGATAGAGCTTGGCTAGCAAGTCAAGGGATAAGCGAGAATGATATAGCTCTCTATGTCTATAGAGATGGAAGCTGGGTGCAGCTGCCAACTAAAATTGTTGCTAAAAATGGAGTGGTAACTTACGAGGCAGCTTCAACGAGTTTCTCTATATTTGCAATCTCCGCGGTGCTCCCAACACCTGCTACTCCAACGCCTACTCCAACCCTAACTCCAACTGCTACTCCAACGCCTACTCCAACCCTAACTCCAACTCGCGTTCCTGGATTTGAAGCTTTAGCTCTGGCTCTGGCAATTGTAATTCTTTCGCTTAAGAAATTATTTCAATGTTAGTGGTAGTAATGCGAATAGGAATACATTGATGGTTCCATGTATAGTGGTGATTAAATACAAACTTCTTGTCTTTTGGAAGAGATAGCCTATCAGCAATCCAGCTGCAAATGCAAAGGTTATTTCTAAGGGCAAACTATAGCCTGAGTGCATTGCTCCGAATATTGAGCTAGCGATTATCAATCCAGTGGTTGAGTTAAAGAGATGCTCTAGCTTGGTTTGCAGCATGGATCTAAATATCAATTCCTCGACTAAGCCTATGAATAGGAACATGATCAAAGTGATTTTTAAGAGGTTGCCTAAGCTCAAGTCCTCTATTAAACTCTCAGGGTGTAGTATTAAATATTCGAGGCAGCCTAGGAGGGCTCCTATCAATAAACCAGCTGCAATATGCATTATGATCCTTCGAGTGTTTAACTCCAATCCGATTTGTGCTCTATTGTAGCCTTGGTTTTTAGCTGCTAAATAAATTGGTATATACATAGGTGCGTAGATAAGTGGGAACCAATATATTGTTAGGGGGAAGAAAACTGGCATCGAAGTGTTTATTATTCGCAGGAGTGGTATTAGCATTATTATTTCCAGATAGCCCAGGCTCTCTCTATTTATCTCCACTTTATTTCTTAAGTAACTGGGTAGGATAACAAGGGCAACTATTAATAGTAAATTAGCTATATGCAAGCTAAGGCCCACCCAGAGTTGTTTGTAATAGAAGAATGCCTCAGATAGGAAGATTGCATATATGGGTGTACTAATTGCATTTGGCTTGAGCAATATTTTCAAGGACATTTTTTTCCAACCCATTACATCACATTGATCCAGAGGTGAAGGCTTCTATAGGGAGCTGTATAGTTGAAGTCTTTGTATAGTAGGAATTCAAGCTTCCCGCTTCTTTGAATTTGAAATTCTATCATTTGCTCCAAAGTTATATTGTGCTCCAGTTTTATTTCTTTCCTCAATATTTCTTCATCTTGCATGCGCAATATTAAGGTGTAATTTACAGTGCTATATTCGTGGTTCACTATGCCAACTATTACTCTCCCTGTTTCATTGATCTTTAGCGAGGTGGGATAGTCTGCTGCTTTTCCCTTCTCCCCTAATATGTAAAATTCTGTGAATCTCTCCCCCATTTTCGGGGTGATTATGATGTATATTGTTGCTGCTATTGAAGCTAGCAGTGCTATTAGGAGTATTAAGCTGAGGATTTTAATTTTTATTCCCTCTTAAATTTCACCTTTATTCCCTTACTATTTGATTCGAAGTCATGCAACTATTAATTTTACATACTCTATTTTTCCACTTGTTTGAAATAATTTGACCAGCTGCCTTACTCTATCCGCATCCCCATCTATGATGAAAATCTCAAGACATCTATCCTCTTTTAAATGGCTATGTATTTGCGTATTTATAATATCTTCAAATTCATGCTTAATTTTTGTAACTATATCCTCTGCTTTTTGGCTATGTATCAATAGAAGTATGGAGTTTACGTTACCAACCATTTTCTCTCTTTCTTTGTTCTCCGCTATAAGCATTCTCGCTCCAGCCCTAATTAACTCTGATCTCCCTGAAAAACCAAGTTCTTTTTGCATCTCATCTATCTCTTTAAGTATTTTCTCATTTAA
>JBBIOZ010000007.1:28262-34978 GCA_037443105.1 Methanocellales archaeon | reverse complement strand
AAATGAAGGCAATCTGGAGTGGCACCATCAGCTTTGGACTGGTAAATATTCCTGTGAAGCTATATGTAGCAACTGAGAGCAAAGATGTAGCTTTCACGAGCCTGCATTCCATGTGTGGAACTCCATTGAGGAGACCATACGTCTGCCCGCACTGCGGGAGCGAAGTGCCCTATAATGAGATAAATAAAGGCTATGAATATGTCAAAGATCGCTACGTAGTTCTATCTGAAGCTGACTTGCAAAAATTGCCAATTGAAACCTCGAGGCGATTGGAAATAATAAATTTTGCAGCAGCCGGCGAGATAGATCCAATATACTATGAAAGCAGCTATTACTTAGGGCCTGATGGAAATGATGCTAAAGCTTTTGAGCTCTTTAGAGAAGTGCTCAGCAGAAAAAATAAAGTTGCAATTGCTAGAGTTATATTTCGCAGAAAAGAGCATATTGCAGCAATAAGAGCTGGGGAGAATCATTTGATTATGTCCACACTTTTCTACGCTGATGAAATAAGAGACCCTAAGTCAATCGCATATCCCAAACCTGAGATATCTGAGATGGAAATAGAGCTCGCTGAAGTTTTAATAGAGAGACTATCAGGGAGATTTGAGCCTGAGAAATATCGAGATAGATATAGAGAGGCATTGCTTGAATTGATAAAGGCAAAGATCGAGGGCAAAGAAGTTAAAGTAATTTTGCCCGAGGCAAAGCCAACCGTCGATCTAATGGCAGCACTTAGAGCAAGTGTGGAGGCTCTTAAAGGCAAAGCATGATGGAGAAAATTTTGCCAATGCTTGCGATGACCGTTGAGGAGCCTTTTAACTCAGCGAAGCATCTCTTCGAGATAAAATGGGATGGCACTCGAACCATTTGCTTCGCTGGTGAGAAGCAGCGTTTGCAAAATCGCCGCCTTGTTGATATCACGAAGCGCTATCCTGAGATAAAAGTGGAGATCAAGAAAAAAACCGCTATTTTAGATGGCGAGATAATTATTATGCAGCACAATAAACCTGATTTTCAAAAACTTCAACTTCGAGAACACCTCAGCGATCCCTTTAAAATTGAGAATGCATCAAGGCTTTTTCCAGCTGAATACATAGTTTTCGATATACTTTCCATCGATGGCAATCACATAGCTAAAAAACCTTTGATAGAGCGCAAGATGATTTTGAGGGATATCTTGATTGAAAATGAGCATGTTACTTTCTGCGATTTTATCTTGGAAAATGGAATCAAATACTTCAATGCAGCGAAATCCCGCGGTTTAGAGGGTATAATGGCGAAAGATATACACAGCCCCTATCTCGCTGGTAGGAGGAGCAATTTCTGGCTGAAGATAAAGCAATTCAAAACCCTTGATTGCATCATCTGCGGACTAACAGAGGGAGAGGGCTTGAGGAAAAACTACTTTGGCTCATTGATCTTGGGTGTATATATAGAAGGGAAGCTGCACTATGTAGGCAAAGTTGGCACTGGCTTCGATGAAGCACAGCTCCAATTTTTAGAGCAGCAATTAAAACCACTCAAGGGCGAGTGTCCCTTTGAAGTCCTGCCACATGTTGAAGCTAAAGTCAAAAGCTGGCTTGCACCGAGAGCAGTATGCGAGGTTAAATATCAAGAGCTAACTCGAGAGTTAAAATTGAGGGCACCTGTTTTTATTAGATTGAGAAACGATAAAGCACCTGAAGAGTGCAGCATTGAGGTGTAATCTTGCTGGCTTTCCACAATCGAATATTGATCGTTGATTTAGATGAAAAGAAGCATAAGGTTAGAGATATATCAAATGGCATTTTGAAAAGATACCTAGGTGGCAAGGGGCTTGCATCTTATTTAATGCTTAAAGAAATTGCTTCAGAAATTCACCCGCTTTCGCCTGAGAATAAAATCATATTTGCCACCGGTCCCGCAACTGGCACTGCGATGCCCACTGCAGGTAAATATGGTGTTTATGCTAAATCACCGCTGACATATGCCTACGCTGAATCATATAGTGGTGGACAAGTTGCACCTCAGATGAAGGCAACTGGCTATGATGCAGTTATAATCGAAGGAGTCGCGAGAACCCCGGTTTATCTAGAGCTTTCGAACAGCGAGGTGAAATTCCATAGCGCTGAGCACCTCTGGGGATTGAATACCCATGCTGCTGAGGAAGCAATTCTAAAGGATGCAGAAGCTGAAGCTCAGGCTATTGTTATAGGGCCAGCGGGTGAAAACTTAGTGAGGTTTGCATGCATCGAGAATAACCGCTGGAGATCAGCTGGAAGATGCGGCTTGGGCGCTGTAATGGGAGCTAAGAAGCTTAAAGGAGTTGTATTCCACGGCTCAAAGCAATGCAGAATAGCTGATGAAGAGAAACTGGAGCTATATGCAAAGAGCCTCATTGAAAGAGGAATGCAGGATAAAGCAATCCAAATTTATAGAAAATATGGCACTCCCTCGCTGGTTGCTATTGTTAATGCATTCAATGCTTTTCCAACTAGATATTGGCAGGGAGGCTACTTGGAGGATTATATGGAAATAAGTGCTGAAAGCTGGAGCGATTATTTTGAAGTGCAAAATAAAGCCTGCTATAATTGCTTCATTGCTTGCGGCAAGTTAAGCACGGTTAAATCAGGGAAGTACAGAGGAATTACAGTAGAGGGACCTGAGTATGAAACGATATATGCTTTTGGAGGGCTATGTGAGGTTAAAAAATTGGATGAAATCGCATATTTAAATGACCTCTGCGATAAACTTGGACTTGATACAATCTCTGCAGGCAATATCGCTGCATTTGCAATTGAAGCTCGAAAGCGCGGGAAGCTAGACATCGACGTTGAATATGGCAATGTGGAGCAAATCGCTGAACTGCTTCAAATGATTGCTCAGCGAAAGAGCCAGGTTGATATGCTGGCAGATGGAATCAAAATAGCAAGCGAGGTCTTGGGATTGCAGGAGCTAGCGATACACGTGAAGGGCATGGAGCCAGCTGGCTATGATCCAAGGGTATTGAAGGGCACCGGACTTGGCTATGCGCTCTCCCCTCGTGGCGCTTGCCATCTGAGGGCTACATTTTACAAACCTGAGCTTTCAGGAATCATTAGTCCAAGTGCAGTAGCTGGTAAAGCAAAGCTCTTCGTGGAATATGAAGATAAACTCTGTCTGCAGGACTCTTTAATAGTATGCCGCTTCTTGAGAGATTTGCTTGACTGGCAGGATTATAGCTTTATCATAGAAGCATTAACAGGATTGAAATTTGATGAACATAAACTCCGCGCTCTTGCAAATCGAATTATTACTCTTGCGAGGAGCTTCAATGTACGCGAGGGATTCAATGCAAAAGCAGATGCCTTGCCTAAAAGATTTTTTAAAGAGCCAATTGTCAAGAGAGATAAAACTCTGGCATTAATCAGCGAGGAAGAGCTTGAGCTTATGAAGAAAGAGTACTATGAATTGCGCGGCTGGAGAAAGAATGGAATTCCTAAGAAAGTTTAAAATGCTATGAATAATATTACAATGGGGTATAAATATGGTGACAAAGGTTTTTATAAATGGTGCAAATGGATTGATAGGCCGAACGGCTTTTGCTGCTTTTATGCATCATCCAGTTGAAGGAGTGGAAATAGTTGGATTGAATAGCTTGAGAGGCGCGAAAGGTCTTGATGCTGAAACCTTTGTGCTTCTGCAGAAAAGAAACTCAATACCGCAGCACGCGCTTGCCGACATTGAAATTGGCGAACAAGTAACCATAGGGAATCAATCTGCGCAGATGTTGATTGTAAAAGGGAGAAAGATACCCTATTTTCAGCTGCCAACTGCAAAAATTCCACACGAAGCACTCGGCACAGATGTGGTGCTTGAAATAACCCCTGAAGAGGGACAGGCGAAGAGGGTTGAAGCCCAGCTTGCAAAGGGCGTCAAAAAAGCAATTCTTTCCTCCCCAGCGGAAAAGGCAGATTTTGAAGGCGTTTATATCTACCGTGCTCAAGTAAAGCCTGAGCATAAAAGCATAGATACTCAAACTTGCACCACCAATGCTTTAATACCGCCGGTGCACGCGATCGACCAAGCCTTTGGCACAACCGAGGTATATGCACTTACAGTGCACGCTGTAACTCCCTCTCAGAATTTATTCGATGGCCCAAGCGGGAGGTCTAGGTATCCCATCGATGTACTCCGCGGATTAGCTTGCATGGAGAGGATAGAGCCAGCCTCAACAGGTGCCGCAAAGAGATTGCCGAAAAATATCCCCCATTTAAAGGGAAAGTGTGCAAGCGATGCTCTTCGAGTGCCTGTGCTAGACGGCTCCATAGTTTATCCAATTGTATGCATTACCAAGCAGCCTGCAACCGTTGATAAGGTAAATGAAGCGCTCAAGGAATTCGCCAAGAGCAAGCAGTCTAATGGCACAGTGGCATATAGCGATGAAAAATATCCTCTCACCTCCTCAGAAGTTCTAGGAAGACCAGAAGTCTCAATAATAGACCCGCATCTCACGCGTGTGATCGGTACCAACATGGTAATAATAGGCGCTTGGTATGACAATATGTATGGAGCACCATATACAATGTTCAAATGGGCGCGCTACGTCGATCAAGAAATTTGAAGATGGGGAGTAAAAATTATTGAAGATGGGGAGTAAAAATTAATTAGCGATGCACTAACTTCATTATATCGTGCTTGGTTATCACTCCAGCAACCCTTCCTTTTTCAAGCACGAGCACTGCGTGATTGCTCTCGAGGAGACGGGATATTATGCTTAGATCTGTGGCAGGTGCAACGGTGGGGAATGATTCCTCCATTATCTCTTTAACTTGCATGCTTGAAATTCCCTTGAGATCTTTGAAATCGCTACTTAAACTGTAGCGAACAATGGTACCCTCTGAAATACTCCCAACCGGGACTCCTTTTTCAACCACTGGTAATTGAGAAAGTGCATACTTCGCCATAATTTCAACTGCTTTTTCAATAGTATCATCAGGTGCTACCATTATAACTGGAGATGTCATCACATCTCTCGCAGCAATTTTCGGCCTTTTAACCTCAACGCTTTCAAGAGCATCAAAAATTTTCTTTATAGTTGAGAGTCTAGGGTCTATATCTCCAGATTCTATTCTTGCTATCAAAGGTTGGCTTACACCTGCTAGTTTAGCAAGCTCTTTTTGAGTGAGCCCTAACTCCACTCTTCTTTTTTTCAAATCCATCGGACTTGGAAACTTCAAATATGCACCCACATCTATATTACTATGAGTAATATATAATGCTTTGTCATTCAAATAGCAAAGTGTAATAAATTGTAAAGATAAAGCTAAAAATAAAGATAAAAATAATAATCAGCTTTATGGAAAAAGACGTGGAGAGAATTCTGAAGAATCGATTGATGGAAAAGGAATATAAGAAGCTTGCAAAAATCCGCAATCCATATCTCTATAAATTTATTTCGAAGTATATAGAACTATGCAATCCAGATAAGGTTTTTGTCTGCACCAACTCTCCAGAGGATATCGAATATATCAAGGAGGAGGCGCTTAACAGGGGTGAGGAAGGCAAGCTTGCTATCGCTGGGCATACCTATCATTTCGATGGCTATCTAGATCAAGGAAGAGATAGATGGCATACCAAGATCCTTGTGCCTGAGAACTATGATCTTGGTGAGGCAATAAGCACGAAGGAAAGAGGGGAGGGATTGCGTGAAATTCACGAGATTCTTAAAGATAGCATGAAGGGCCACGAGCTATACATCTGCTTTTTCTGCCTCGGTATACCAAATTCAGATTTCTCCATACCCTGCGTTCAGCTCACTGATTCAAGTTATGTTGTGCATAATGAAATAATTCTCTATAGATCAGGATATGAAGAATTCATCAAACTAGGCGCATATTCCCAGTTTTTCAAGTTTGTGCACACTCAAGGCGAGCTTGATGAGCAAAAAGTCAGCAAGAACATCCATAAAAGGAGAATTTATATCGACCTGCTTGGGAACACGGTTTACAGTGCAAATACTCAATATGGGGGGAATAGCATTGGGTTAAAGAAACTTGCAATGCGCCTTGCAATTAATAAAGGCGCAAAGGAAGGCTGGCTAACTGAGCACATGCTAATTGTGGGGATACATGGTCCCAATAACAGAGTGACTTACTTCGCAGGTGCTTTCCCCTCTCTATGTGGAAAGACCTCCACTGCTATGATGGAGGGTGAAACAGTGGTGGGAGATGATATTGCTTTTCTCAAGATTAAAAATGGCGAAGCTAGAGCGGTTAATGTCGAAAAGGGGATGTTTGGCATAATTCAAGGAATAAATTCGCGAGACGATCCAATACTCTGGAAAGCGCTTCACACCCCCGGCGAGATCATATTTTCCAATGTGCTTGTCACAGAGAGTAAAGAGGTGTACTGGCTAGGTAAAGACGGCCCGGCTCCAACTAAGGGATATAATCACTCAGGTGAATGGTGGATTGGCAAGAAAGATGCCAGCGGGAGGGAGATACCCTGCTCTCATCCAAACGCTCGATTCACACTTGACCTAAAGCTATTGGAAAATGTGGATCCAAATCTCAATAACCCTGAAGGAGTTGTCATAGGTGCAATAGTCTACGGCGGGCGTGATTCTGATACTTGGGTGCCAGTTGAGGAATCCTTTAACTGGGAACATGGCATTATAACCAAAGGCGCCTCGCTGGAATCTGAGACAACCCCTGCCACTCTGGGTGTTGAAGGGATAAGAGAATTCAATCCAATGT
>JBBIOZ010000007.1:8068-28248 GCA_037443105.1 Methanocellales archaeon | reverse complement strand
CCTATCCATACCAATAGGCAGGTATATTCAAATTAATCTAGATTGCAAGCGATTGAAACATAAGCCTGTGATCTTCTCGGTTAATTATTTCTTAAGGGACAAAGCAGGCAACTTCTTGAATGAGAAAAGAGATAAAAGAGTCTGGTATAAATGGATGGAACTGCGTGTCCATAGAGAGGTTGAGGCAATTAAAACACCCACTGGTTTGATACCAAAATACGAGGACCTCAAACATCTCTTTAAAGAAGTACTCAATAAGGATTATCCGCAAGCAGATTATGAGAAACAATTCTTAATTAGAGTTAATGAAAATTTAGCTAAGATCAAGAGGATAATTGAGATATATAGAGATAGAACCAAGGTACCGGATACGCCTGAAGTGGTATTTGAAGTCTTAGAGGAGCAGAGAAAAAGATTGATCGAAGCAAAAGCAAAATATGGGGATTATATAAAGCCAAGCGAACTAGCTAGCTTAATCAGCATAGCTTAATAAGCTGGATAGGCATGAATTATTATGCCTCGCGAGTTTGAAAAACTTTTTATGCAGGAAAAGCCCGCGCGCATGCTGCTTTCCATTAAGAAAAATAAATCACCATATGTTTCCATTATTTCAAGAGAGACTAAATCGACATTTGCTCACACCGAGAAGGTGCTCTCAATATTCAAGGAATTTGGCTTGGTGAGGTTTTTACATGAAGGTAGAGTTAAGCGCATTGTTTTAACGAAATCAGGAGAGCAAATGGCAAATGCCATTGAAGCTTTCCTCAATTTGCTGAGAGAATTTGAGAAGAAGCGCAAGCGTACCAAGCAGAAGTCTAAATCAAATGCTCGCAAGCGAAGTCTACAGCATTCTTAAAAATCTTTAAACCATCTCCTACTTCAGGAATGGGCAGGCCTTTTCTCCTCAACTCTGCTTTTATTCTTGTCCACCTTGGATGATTGGTGAAATGAATAAAAGCTTCAGGATGAGGCATTAATCCAAAGATTCTTCCATTTGGACTGCAAATCCCAGCTATGTTATCGACAGAGCCATTTGGATTGTAGGGATAGCCAGCTAGCTCGAGTTTTTCATTTACATATTGCAGTACAACTTGATTGTTAGCCCAGAGCTTCTTCAGCACTTTTTTACTTGCAATGAATTTACCCTCCCCGTGTCGCACTGGTAGATAGAGCATTTCAATGCCGCGGGTAAATATGCAAGGCGACTTTTGATTTACTTTCAAGTAAACCCAGCGATCTTCAAATCTACCTGAGTCATTGAAAGTGAGCGTGCAATTTTGAGTCCAATTTTGAATATAATTTTGAATGCGAAAATCTAAATCAAAGCCTGGCAGCACACCTAGCTTCACTATTATTTGAAAGCCATTGCAGATATCGCCAATTAGCTTGCCAGCTTTTATGAATTTAAAGAATTCCTCGCTCAGTTTATATTTGAGTTTATTCGCGAAATATCTTCCAGCTCCTAAATCGTCTCCCCCTGAGAAGCCACCTGGTATGAACATTATCTCATAGTCCTCAAGTTTTTCCTCCCCATATAGCAATTTACTGAAATGCACGATCTTTGAATCAGCGCCAGCGAGTTTAAGCGCGTAATTTGTTTCATTTTCACAGTTAATGCCATATCCGCTGATTACAATAGCCCTTGGCTTTCTCATATCACCACCTCAATGTACTCTGCCAAGCTTCCTTTAATTCGCGGATATTAGCACATATGATTACTTCTCCATTAACACCAATTACTTTGAACTCCTCGCTTTCGCAAACTTTACCTATGCATGCGTAAATATTTCCAGCCATTATTCTTTCAAACTCCATTTGATTCTCAGGTGCAATTGTGGCTATGAATCTGCTTTGAGATTCAGAGAATAAAATAAAATCATCCCGCTCTATACCTTCTACTGGAACTTTTCGCAGGTCAATTTCCATTCCAAATCCACCGGCAAATGCACTCTCAGCAAGAGCAACAGCTAAACCGCCATTTGAAACATCGTGGCAGCTTTCAACCAATTCGCATTCCATCGCTTTATTTAAAGCGCGATATAGCTTCTTAGCTGCTTCAGCATCTACCTTTGGCACGCTATTACCAATGTATCCAAACATAGCGTAATATTCAGATCCACCAAGTTCAGGGCGAGTAATTCCTAGAACATATACCAAGTCCCCTGCGGCTTTCACATCCATTGTAACTGCCTTCCTCACATCATCTATTTTTCCAATTGCAGTGATCAAAAGAGTGGGAGGACCTGAGATTTTACGTTCCACTCCCTTTTCATCTTTATATTTATAGTCGATGGACATGCTATCCTTGCCTGAGATGCAGGGTGTATTATAAGCAACTGTATAATCATACAAAGCCTTGTTTGCCCTCACAAGTTGAGCGAGTTTATATTTACCATCCGGGTTCTTCTCAGGGTCGTAGATCGGTGAAGGCCAGCAGAAGTTATCGTTTAAAGCAATGCAGTCTAAGCTCCCTCCCACGGCAACTGCATTTCTAATTGCTTCATCAATGGCGCAAGCTGCCATGTGGTAGGTATCTATGTCTCCATATCTTGGGTTTATGCCATTGGCTATAACCACGCCTTCATAGGAATCAAGCAATGGTCTAACCACTGCTGCATCACTCGGACCATCGTTAGCTATGCCCACGAGTGGCTTGATAACGCTCCCTCCTTGAACTTCATGGTCATACTGCCTTATGACATACTCCTTGCTGCAGATGTTCAATCTTGAAAGCATCTGCTTCAATACTTCAGTTAAATTCTCAGGTGGAGGTATCTCTGGCTCCTCTCGCTGGATAGGCATCCAAACTGCCTCGAGTTTGAGCTGAGGCACGCCGGTGTGGAGAAAATCCATGTCTAAATATGCAACAGTTCTACCTTTATAAAGCACGTGGAATTTACCGGTACTGGTGAATTTACCCAGCACTGTGGCTTCAACCCCTCTTTTTCTAGCGAGATCCAGAAATTGTTCTATTTTTTCAGGCGGCACAGCAAGCGTCATTCGCTCTTGAGATTCAGAGAGTAAAATTTCCCATGGGTCTAAACCAGCGTATTTCAAGGGAGCTTTATCAAGATGTAACTCGCATCCACCACTTAGCTGAGCCATTTCTCCCACGGATGATGATAGACCCCCTGCGCCATTGTCGGTGATAGCATTATATAGCCCTAGATCTCTCGCCTCAAGCAGGAAATCATACATTTTTTTCTGAGTAATTGGATCGCCGATTTGAACCGCGCTTGTAGGAGATAGCTCGTGCAATTCCTCTGAGGAAAAAGTAGCACCGTGAATGCCATCTTTACCAATTCTACCTCCAGTCATGAGTATTAAATCTCCAGCGTGGACTTTTTTAATATGAGATGGCTCATTATTAATTATCGAGGGCATTATGCCACCTGTGCCGCAGTATACAAGCGGTCTGCATAGAAAGCGATCGTCGAAGTATATCGTTCCATTCACCGTGGGTATGCCACTTTTATTCCCCCCGTGCTCAACTCCTCTTCTCACACCCTCGAAGATTCTCTTTGGATGAAGCACCCTTGGTGGAAGGGGATCCGAGTAGAATGGCGAGGCGAAGCAGAAAACATTTATATTGAAAATTAACTTCGCTCCCAAGCCTGTGCCCATTGGATCTCGATTTACACCAACTATGCCTGTGAGAGCGCCTCCATATGGATCTAGCGCTGAAGGGGCATTATGGGTTTCAACCTTTAAAACCAAATTATAATTTTCATTGAATTTTATAACCCCTGCGTTGTCTTTGAACACTGAGACTAAGAAGTCAACCTTTTGAGCTATTCTATCAGTAGCTCCCTTTATATACGTTTTAAAAAGACTATCGATCACCTCCTCGCCATTTCCATCTTGATACAGGATCGATGCATTGAAAATCTTATGCTTGCAGTGCTCGGACCAAGTTTGCGCAAGTGCTTCCATCTCAACATCGGTTGGCTTATCACTTAAGCCAACTTTCATCCGCTCTTCGATTACCTCTGCTTTTTTAAAGTAGTTAGCTATTGCTTTCATCTCCTCGAGGTTAAGCGCCAGCAGCCTTCTTTTACTGATCTCCAGAAGAGCTTCATCTGAAACCGCTAGATCTATCAAATTAACCCTTGGAACGTGTTCTTCGCTTACTCTTGGAATGTTTGGAATCACCCTTCCATTCCAGTCCTTTGAATTGAAAATTGTCCATCTCTCGATCAATTCATTCGCAAGTAAATCGCGGCAGATCCTTTCAACCTCCTCTCTACCAAGCTCTCCTTTGAAGAGATACTGGCGAGAGGTATAAACTGCTTCGCCATCTTGAAATTTAATCCCAAGTATGTCCTCAATTGCCTCCATAGCGGTTTTCCCCACGCTATCGGTAACCCCAGGTTTAAATCCAACTTCAACGAGCCAGTCGAAGTCTTTCGCTAGGGGCTTATTCAAACTGGAGATTTGAACAACGGGATCTGTGAATTCCTTTTGAATTTTAATAAGCTGGGCTTTTGATAGAGCTTTATCAATGGTGTAAACATCGATGGTTCTAACTGCTTTAACGCCAGCGATCTTCAAATCCTCAGCTATTCGCCTCCTCACGCTATTTCCAGTGGCATCTGGGATGCTTTTCTTAAAGCCTACTTGAATAACACTTGGTCTAAGAAGCTTTGCTGCTTTCAAACTTCCACCGGTAATTTCGAGATCAGTATTGATTTATTTAAAGCTATTTCTTGAAACATGGAATGCACATTAACTTGCCATATTTAATTCTCAATCTTGTTTCCATAGCAGGCTCTCCGCATACCTCGCATTTAATTGATGGATAAATCTCCGCTGGCTTGGGCGGCGCTATGCTGACTTTTTTCACTTCGAACAGCTCTGCGTCAGATAGCTTGCGCAGCAGCCTCAGCGACTCCTCCTTTGTTTTACCTTTGCTGAATTCTCTTAGTGAAATTCTAATCGCTTTTCCATTTCTGCGATTAAACACAGTGTAAACGTGCTTTCCATAGTCCTTAAAATAGAGATTTCCCTTGCCAAAGGTTGTGCTTAAAATGCTTTGAAGAGCATCAACCGCGCAGGAATTATTTTCCACAATTGCAGCAACCTCTTCATCCTCAGCTCGCTTAATGCCAAGTTCCTTTATTGCAAGCTTCGCAGCTCTATACCCAATATATAAACCCGGGCATTCGTGTCCATGGAATGCAGCTGCGTGTTTAAAATCCTTATTTCTGGACATTTTAACACCTTCTACTATTATTTTTACCATTAGCTTTAAATCTCACTGCGTGAATTGAAATTAGGTGTGACAATGAAGAGAGAGGTTGAATTAGCATTTGAAAGAGCAACTAAGAATACCTATAGATTTGCTGAATCCTCGATGGAGGGGAACACAGTGATTGGCACCCTCTATGTGCAAAAACATGTTTTCGCTGGGAAGCAGCCAAGCAAAATAAAGGTAACCATCGAATGGGAATAAACTAACGATAAGCAGGCTCTAAAATTACTTGAAAAATTTAGCTGCAGCTTCAAATACCTCTCTAGCTTCATCTTCGCTTGTGATTCCAACTGCAACTCCATCGACTTTGCCTGCTAAGAACTCAAAAGCTTCACTAGGTTTCAAGGCACCTGCTGCGAGTGGTTTGATGGCAATAATTCTTTTAGAGGAATTTTTGATAGCGCGCAGCGTGGAGCTAAGCGAGGGCTCGGTGAATCGGCCAAGTTTATTGAGTGGAGCTAGAATTATATCTACCTCTTCGATCTCGTCTGCAGCAGGTATTTCAATTCCAGGATTATGTGTTGCTATTCCAGTTAATATACCTCGATGTTTGATTTCCCGCAAGTGCTTTTTTACACTTGCGAGATTCCTATTTACCAAGCTGGCGTGAATCACTATGCATTTTGCATTCAAATCCAACATTAATTCGACCTCCTCAGCTATATTCTCTACACCAGCGCTGCCGAGAATAAAAAGCTCAACATTGGCTTCCTTCATTGCACTTGCAATAGCATCTAAAATTCTTCTATAGCCAACTGGCTGAACTGCATTCATACCGAGAGCTATGCATTTCTCCACCACTTTTTTAACATTCTCAGGCTCAAGGTAGAAGCGCCTGTAATATTCATATGCCTTAACTCCAAACTGACCAGCCCCTATGAATGGCGAGGAGCCGAGTAAAACTCTAGGTATTCTGACGCTTCGAACCTCAAATGTACCAAGTTTATAGTGCTGGAGAAATGGCTTCATCCATTAATTTTGAGCAATCTTCTGGAATAAAATCCTTCTGGAATAATACTGATGTTTCATCTATACTGAGTTTCATCTAGCAGCCAGTACCACTATTTCCTCGAAAAAGTATCTCTCTCTTGCAATTCGATCGACTTTAAATCCCAAGCTGCGCATTTTCTGCTCTACATCTTCTATTCCAGTTATAGATGAAACTACAAGCAGTAGCCGTCCATTTTCACGCAGATAGCTTAGCGCTTCATGCAAAAATCGATCTATCAAAGCTCTCCCTCCCACCAAGCTTTTTTCCAGCCAGCTCCCGCTCCCACTAATTTCACCTTCCGGTAGATAAGGGGGGTTGAAGATTATGATATCAAACTGCTTCTGGGGCTTGAGCCCTGCGAAGAGATCTGTTCTTATAACCTCGACACCATTTGCTTTAGCACATCTCACCGCATGTGGATTAATATCAGTTGCAATTACTCTTGCTTTTTCTTTCAAAAAATTTGCAATGATTCCACAGCCTGTGCCGATTTCAAGCACAAAGTCACCGTGCTTTACTTCTAAGAGGGCTGCTTTCAACAGCAGAAATGTATCCTCGGAAGGTGGATATACATTTTCATCAATAAAAACTTCTCTCCCGAAGTAGCTCATTTTATACATATTCTGTTATACATATTGCTGTTATATTGCTGTTATACATATTGTGTTATAGAACAACATCTTTATTTTTAGTATTCGATTAGTATTCAAAACCCCTAAATAAGCTTACGAGGTATCTTCGCTCCACATTTTTCAGCGAATTCGCCAGCCGAGAATCTTCGCCAACTGGTAATCTCAGGCCTCTATCAATTCCAGCAATTCCTTCGGCACTTTAATAGGCTTCCAGTTTTCATCGACTGTAACAATTGTTACATAGCCTTTTGCAATTAGCTTGCCATCTCCCTTGCGATTTATCGTGATTTCAAATTTAACTGACTTGTCCCTTACTTCACCAACGCTAACTAGAAGCTCAAGCACATCCCAGAGTCGAGCTGGTGATTTATATTCACAGTGCACCTCAACTGCTGGGAAATTCAACTTCTGCTCTCTAACGATCTTTAAGGCTTCTTCAGCTGGTTTCAGCGATCTGAAGAAATCCTCGATCGCAACACCGAAGAACCGAAGGTAATTGGCAAAATAGACAACTCGCCATTGATCAACGTCAGCTGCTCTAACAACTAATTCAGTTTTACTGGTTCTCATAATTTGAGCATGAAAGGAGTTAAGGGCTTAAATTTTTCGTGTTCCTCATTTTGCCCGTGGGCTTTACTTGAATTCAATGTCAACTCTCTTGAGCTAAATTCTTCCAAGCAATTGCTCATTATATTGAAAATCTCAAGAGCCATCTCATTATTGATATTGATTTCCTTTTAACTTAACTTTTCTCAAGACCCTTGGCTTTGAAATTTGAGATCCTTAAAAGTGATATATAACAAGGGTAAGCTCAAAATTGAGATGGAAATAAGGATTAGCGCTAGATGAGCAATAAAATGCTTATTGAAGAGATTATAATATATCTATGAAAAGCAGATTATAAATATTAAAACATTTGTTTTTGAAATGAATTTAAGTGTTTCTCTTCTTGGAAATGAAATTAATATCGGGCTGAAGATAATTGCTCCGGATATGCATTAAAGCAATGTTAACTGGCATTAGAATATCTGGATTGCCATTTAAATCAAAGTGAACCCAGAAAGTTGCAAGCCTTGATATAAAGCAAATGGAATAATGAGATATTTAATTTTAGATTTTGTGTCGACCTCTCCAAGATTCCAAAATTCTCCTTGAAGAGCGAGATAGCGCTCAAATCTATACCTCAAATATGCTATGTAGAGAGCGATTATGATTGCTCCCATTGCCATTGATATATATCCTATCCAGAAAATAGCTTAACTTAAAGATAACGTAAAGATTTTTTATTCAGATATATTTGCGCGATATCTTTTTATAATGAGCTTGCTTTTTATTCATATCGCTGAATATGAAGAAAGTTGGAATAATTGGAGGCTCTGGGTACACAGGTGGCGAGTTAATTCGCCTGCTGATGATGCATCCTGAAGTCGAGATAGTGGGCATTACCTCGAAAAAGTTTAAGGATAGACCTGTGCACGCAGTGCATTCATTCCTCAGAGGCTTTTCAAATTTGAAATTCTCAGACCACGCTATGGAAGCAGTTGGAGATGCAGACTTGGTATTCACAGCTGTGCCTCACGGTACTGCGATGGATTATGTGCCTCAGCTTCTTGACATGGGGTTAAAAGTTATAGATTTAAGTGCAGATTATCGATTGAGCGTGGAGGAGTTTGAAAGAATTTATGGATTGAAGCATAAAGCACCGAGGCAGGCTGTTTATGGGCTCACTGAACTGCATCCTGAGGTTAAAGACGCAAAACTGGTAGCGAACCCAGGCTGTTTTCCCACTGGTGCAGTTTTAGCTGTTGCACCTTTATTCCTCGCTGGGGTTGTGGAGCGAGTGGTATTCGATTCAAAAACAGGCATTTCAGGTGCTGGAGCCGAGGCTACGCAGAGAACGCATTATCCAAATGTAGCTGAAAATGTAGTGCCATACAATATCACAACCCACCGTCATATTGCTGAGATCAAACAGGAATTACTGCGCTTTGCAAGCGCGAAGATCAGTTTTACCCCTCACGTCGTGCCTGCGATACGCGGCATTCTTACAACTGCACATTTGTTTGTAAATACAGTGCTTGAGGCTGAGGAAATCCAGAAGATCTATGAGAATTGCTACAGGAACAAGCCATTCATAAGGATGAATACCCCTAGACTGAGTGCGGTGCGGGGGTCTAACTTCTGCGACATTGATTTTGAGGTTGACAAAGGCACGGATCGCATCGTTGTAATTTCAGCTATAGATAACTTGGTCAAAGGAGCCGCTGGTCAAGCGATTCAGAATATGAATCTCATGCTTGGCTTCAAAGAAACAACAGGTTTATGGATGCCTGCAACTGCGCCTTAGGAGGGGAATGTGAAAGTAATTGAGGGTGGCATTTGCGCTGTTAAAGGGGTAAGGGCATTTGGAATTAAGGAGGGCAAAAATGGCCTTGCAATCATAACTGGAGAGGGCACTGCAGCTGCAGTGTTCACTAAAAACAAGGTCAAAGCTGCTCCGGTTTTAATCACGCGAGAACATTTGAAGAGCGGTCAAATAAGCGCTATAGTGGTGAATAGTGGCAGTGCAAATGCCTTCACCGGTGAGCAGGGATTGCGAGATGCTAGGGAAATAGCTAAAATTGTGGCAGAAAAACTAGGCGTGGAGGAGCATAGCATAGCCCTAGCCTCAACTGGCGTGATTGGCAAGCCTTTAAATGCAGACTGGATAAAGACAAATCTAGATAAAGTTATCCAGGGGCTAACTTCAGATCAAGCTGGAAGCGAAGCAGCTGCGAAGGCGATTATGACCACTGATACCAAGTTGAAGCAAATTGCTGTGGAAGTAAATGGAGTTAGAATAGGTGGCATAGCTAAGGGCGCTGGTATGATTGAACCAAATCTCGCAACGATGCTTGCTTTCGTATATACAGATGCAGCATTTCCAGCTTGGGTTTTAAAGGCTTGTTTGAGAAAAGCAGTTGATAAAAGCTTTAATATGATAGTGGTGGATGGCGATACAAGTACCAATGATACCGTGATTCTAGCTGCAACTGGGAAGGCAGGTAAAATTGGACTGCGAAAATTTCAGCATGCATTGGAATTTGTATGCGTTGAACTCGCGAAGATGATCGTGAAAGATGGAGAAGGGGCAACTAAATTCATAGAGGTATGTATAACTGGTGCTAGATCAACTCAAGATGCTAGGAAAGCTGCTAAAGCCATTGTGCGCTCGCCTCTTGTAAAGACAGCTTTTTTTGGATCAGACCCAAACTGGGGTAGAATAATCTGTGCAATTGGCTACTCCAATGCAAGGCTTGATCCTGATAAGATTAAGCTCAAACTCTCAGATCGTGTGAATGAGGTTACTCTCGTGGATAGGGGAAGGGTCTACAATGAGTTTTTGGATAAAGCGAAGCAAATCATGTTAAATAATGAAATAATAATAAGCATAGATCTGGGTCTGGGTAGGGCAAGTGCAACTGCTTGGGGATGCGATTTGAGCTACGATTATATCACCATAAATGGAAAATATACAACCTAGTCCTCCAAAATTATTTTCTCTCCTGTTGCTTGAGGCAAGCATTTTTCAAATGCAGCTAGTACAAAGCCATTGTTGCCGTGAGTGGAGATAATTTTGCCCTTGATTCGCCTGCCTTTATGGCTGATCCAACTTACTCTTTTGCCGATGAACTTTGATGCTCGATATTTATCCTTAATTCCTTCTATCTTAATTATGCATTGATTTCTGCGCTGAGTATGCCTCCCTGAGCGATAGTTTACTATAACACCCCTCATCTCCTCACCCGAGTACCAGCTATCCGAAGTCGATGTATTTTATAGCTATGAGTCTAACTATCTCAGCTGTTTCCTCGGCTTTATCAGCTATTTCCTCAAGTCTAACTATGATCTCTCTTAGCTGATAGAAGGTCTTGAAATCAGTTTCCAGTTCAAAGAGGTTTTTATATAACTTGCGATATATTGCATCAGCTCTCTCCTCAATTTCTTCCACCGCATGCGAAAGCTCGATTGCTTTGCGCATGCTTGGTCTCATTGCTAAAAGTGATTCGCGCAGCTTTTTAACGATCACCACATCTTCCCTAGTTAGATCAAGGAGATTTTGCTTCATTTCCTCATTGAGCTTGAACCTGCGCAGAAGAATTCTATATGCTGCTCCAACGGCCATGTTTGCGATGTCATCCAAGCTTCTTACTAAATTCAAAAGGTCCTCTCGATTAACAGGATAAATCCCCCCTCTTGAGAGTTCATTTAAAATCAAGCGCTTCATTTCATCTGCTTCTTTTTCAAGAGCTATCATTTCCTGCACTTCTTTCTCAGTTTGATCAAACTTCTCTTCAACGTAGGATGTGACAACGTGCGGGAGGTTATCCACTACCGTTACCACCTTATCGATGTATATTCTTATCATCTCAAGGACTGTTTCTTCCTTAGCTCTTCCAAGTGCTGCAACCGGGTCGATTAAGCTGGATTCCTTAAGGGTTTTTTTAATTTCCTTGAACACCATACTGCCTCGAAATTTGAAATTAGATCACATTACTATTATATAAATTTTATCCCATAAATAAATTGGGCTTAAATCGTGATTGTAATTAAGATTATTAAGTAAATTATAATTGCTAATATTACAGTGGTGGGAATGGTGGCTACCCACGAGGCCAAGATATCTTTTACCACTTTTATGTTCAAAGCCTTTATTCCTCGAGCCAATCCTACGCCAACTACAGCGCCCACAATTGCATGCGTTGTTGAAATTGGCAGGCCCAATTTTGAAGCTAACACTACCACAGTTGCAGCGCTGAATTGAGCGGCAAAGGCATTGCCAGGTGTGATTTCAGTGATCTTTTCGCCGATAGTGGCAATAACCTTATATCCCCAGCTTAAACAGCCAAATACCATGCCCGCTCCTCCAAATGCAAGCATCCACCACTCCACTCCAACCTTCATGCTTACATCGCCAGTTATCATTATATTCCAAGTTGCAGCAAATGGTGCCACTGCATTTGCCACATCATTCGCTCCAATCCCGAAGGCCACGTAGCCTCCTGCAAGAATTGTTAAATAGCCAAATAAGAGCTCAACTCGCCTGCTCTCAAATTTCACTTTTCTTTCAGCCATTTTAAAAAGTATGAAGCTAGCTGCATAAGCAATTGCACCCGTCGTAATGCTAAGCAGCAGAGCGCTTTCGAGGGGAATGAATTGCAGTTCTTTAAGGCCTTTATATATTATTGAAAAGCCAATTATTGCAAATACAATTCCAACCCAAAGTGGACCGATTTTTTCAGCTCGCTTTAAAGGCTTCCTAGCACCAAGTATCGATTTATCGAGGCTTTTCAACACTATGTAGGAAAGGATTGCTGCGAATATGGGAGAAATTATCCAGCTTGCAATTATGCTCAAGAGTACCACCATCTTCACATTATGAACTCCTACAGAAATAACTCCAAATCCAACCACTGCGCCAACTATGGAGTGAGTTGTTGAAACTGGCAATCCATAGTAAGTGGCAATTGCAACCCAAGTTGAAGCAGCTAAGAGTACTGAGAGCATGCCTAAGGCTAACAACATAGGTGATGCTTGAAAAAGCAACGGGTCAATTATTCCCTTTTGAATTGTTTCTGCCACATGCCTGCCAACGAAGACCGCTCCTATGAACATCAGAAAAGAGCCGAGGAAAACTGCTCTTCTGGTCGAGATCATTCCGCTGCCTACCGAGGTGCCCAAGGCATTTGCAACGTCATTGGCTCCTATATTCCAAGCCATAAATAAACCAGCGGCTGCAGCTGCAAGGAGTACAGTGTATAGCAATTCATATCCCGAATACAATTATATTAAAAAATCAAAAATCTTCCGAAAAAATTGTGAAAATGTTAATGAGATAATTTTAATTAGTAGTAATTATAAAAGTTACAATTGAGATAAATGTTTGAAAAGCTGAGAAAAGTTTGGAGGGAGGTTCCAAGCAGAGATAAGGAAGAACACGTGCTTGGAATGATCCGGGTTTATATAAATGAGATAATTGAAGTAGTGGAAAAACTCACGCCTTTGATTAATGCCTTTTGCGCTGAGAATGCTGCTACTATGCAGAGGGAGTTTCAGCATTTACTTAAACTTGAGAAGGAGGCAGATGGAACTCGAGAGGGGATATTGCAGGAGCTTTCAAGAGGAGGCAATTATCCTGTGAATAAAGAAGACCTTCTTCAGTTGATTAAAAGCCTTTCAGCACTGGGTACAATTGCTGCTGGAATTGGATGCAGGGTCGTAATGAAGAATTATTATCTTCCAACTCGTATGAGAGAGCATCTCTTGGAGATGCTTGCCAATGACCTAGAGCTCATATTTAAGCTGAGGGAAACCTTAATGGCGATGAGGCCAAGCATGCGCAAAGCAATCGAGCTTTCAACTGAAGTGGAAATGCTTGAGAGAAAATCTGATGCAATCTATCGAGTGCTGTATAGCGATCTTATGAATATGGATATCGACTTCAAATCATTTTATCAGATTCTCGATATCATAGTAGGTCTTGAGAATCTCGCAGATAGCGCTAAGGAATGTGCAGAGATTGTTAGACTTATAGCAGTGAAATATGTATGATCTCTATAAAAAATGTATGATCTCTATAAAAAATATGATATATGATATATACCGAAGCCAATGCTGCCAATGCTCAAATATATGCTTTACTTCTTCGTTGGAAGTGGATTGATAGCAAGCATTACTACAATTGCTGAAAGAAACTCCCCTCGACTGGCAGGGATTTTAATGACACTGCCAACCATTACCTTTCTATCGCTATTATTGATAGCTATAGAACAGGGCGTGGAATTTGCAAGCAGCGCTGCGATGTGGAATTCCATAGGCTTGGTGGCAGATGTCATATTCCTAGGCATGTTTGCACTTGGTACTAGAATTTCACACTCGCTGGCGCTTTCACTATTCCTTGCATTTATCAGTTACTTCACCAGTATCTTCCTGTTGAAATCTCTGCCATTGGCAAATGGATTTCAAGCCTTAGCTCTCCTCTGGCTCAGCTGTCTAGCCGCGTATATCTCCTTTCGCAGGCTCAATGCCAAAAAATTCAAGCAAGTTATAGCCAGCTGGAAGCAGATTTTATTCAGAGGGAGCTTCGGTGGAATTGTTGTCATAGGCATCGTCTTACTCAGCGATATAGCAAGCGCTACATTGAGCGGTATTTTCTCAGCTTTCCCAGGCACAATAACGCCAGTGCTCATAGTGCTGTATCTCAGCTATGGCAGAGAAATGACCGATAGCGTGATCCGTGATTCACCATTAGGCTTAGCTGGCACCGGGCTCTATTCTTTTATCATCTGGCTGTTGTATCCAAGAGAGGATTTACTTTCAAGCACGCTTGAAGCCTTTTTGATCTTAATCGCTTTTCTCCTAGCCATTTCCTTTCTTCGCACTCGGTTTGAACAGTAGCCATTTAACCATGGTCATAGCAAATTTATATGGAGGAGAATGCAATGAGGCAAATGCTGCGTGCAAGCAGTGCAGTTTCAGAGGTAATGAGCTATATATTGATACTTGCTTTAATCACCGCCACAGCATCGATCGTACTGGTAACGGGACTGCCTAATATAGCTGATTCTCAGCAGAAGGTAAGCTTGCAAAATGTAGAGCAAGCATTCACTGTGCTTGATTCAAAAATGAGCACCTGTGCGCTTGGAGAGTCACCATCGCAGGTGGTGCAGCTGGATATCGCTGGGGGGAGGATTTCAATTTTAAATGATACTAGCTACAGCCGCTTGACGATTAAAATGAGGAAAAGCGGCAGTGAATATACAATATATAACAGTACTATAGGAACAATAAGATATGAACTTGGAGATGAAGAGGTGGGATATGAAGGAGGAGGTGTATGGCGAAAATATGCTCTAGGTGGAAGTCTGCTTATTAGCCCGCCTGAATTCCACTACAACGGTGAAACCCTTACGCTACCGGTTATAAAGCTAAATGGCAGTTTAGCTGTAGCGAGTGGAACAGTAACCCTGCAGGCAATTTCACAAAACAAACCAACTGTATTTTATCAGAATACTTCAATAAATCCACTCTTCCAAAACCCAGTATATGATAGTACTATTATAGTCAAAATAAAAAGCAGATATTATGATGCTTGGGCAAGATATTTTGAAGAGCGGACTGAGTTTCAGGGCGTGGTGAAGCACGATAATCTAAGCGAGGCAGTGGCCTATTTAAATTCAAGACCCTCGCCTGTATCCATCTTCCACATACCTTTGGATATAATAGGCTGCAACATTACCAATGTAACCCCAGTTATGACCTTCAAATTTGAACTGGCGAATTCAACCTCAAACCTTGAATTGAATTTGATAGCCATGAAGAAAAGTGGTGAAGTGCTTGAAATCGATATACAGAAGAGCGGTGGCGATGGCACAAGAGGAGGTACTGTTGTTATAAAATATTCCAACGGCTCAAAATCTGAGGAATGGAAATCCGGCACCGGCAGCGATGTGATTCCAATGATAATAAACGGCACCGCTACAGTTGATCTCATGAATGCTTCAACGAATGTGAGCTACATAAGCAGCGACCGGTCGTGGACTTGGGAAAGTGATCCCTTCTATCCAAATACTTATAAAAACTCAGAGCCTAGTTCTGTCCCAATCGCAGCTGTGATCCAACATTACTATCGCCTCATGGGACAGACGTTTACTTGGAACTATGGAGCGAAGAATCAAGGATTCACTGCAGAAGGCTCAAAGATCTACCATCAATATGATACCATGCCTCCAAAGATTACTTTTCTGCATATAGTAGAGCATAAAGTTGATATAAGGCTAACGTAGCAAAGAATAAAGCTGTTTTATGCAAATTGTAGAGCTATGCTTGATAGAGCACTGCGTCCATTCGTTTTCATAAACGCTGCGATGAGCGCAGATGGCAAGATCTCAACTGCGGAGAGAAAGCAGATAAGGATCTCTTCTAAAGAAGACCTCGACCGCGTTGATGAACTCCGCGCAAGCGCTGATGCAATAATGATAGGAATTGGCACCGTGCTAGCGGATGATCCAAGTTTAACTGTGAAGTCAAGGGAGAGGCAGGAGATGAGGGTAAAGCAGGGCAAAGAGGAAAACCCAGTTAGAGTAATCGTGGATAGCGCTGCTCGAATCCCTCTTGAGGCAGAAGTGCTTAAAAAAGGCAGTGGGAGAAGAATAATTGCTGTTTCCAATACTGCACCTAAATCAAGGGTGGAAAGGCTGAGCAAGGTTGCTGAGATAATCATCGCTGGTGATAAAGAAGTGGATCTCAAGCAGCTCTTGATAGAATTGAAAAAGCAGGGGATAAATAAACTCATGGTTGAGGGCGGCGCCACTCTTAACTGGAGCTTGATTTCTCTGGGACTGGTGGATGAAATCAATGTATATATAGGTGGGCTCATAATTGGTGGAAAAGCCGCGCCTACACTAGTTGATGGCTCAGGTTTTTTGAAACTTGAAGATATGCCCAAGCTGGAACTAATTCAATGCAAGTTAATGGGCGATGGTGTATTGTTAAAATGGAGGGTGAAGCGTGGCGGTGGCTAGAATATGAATGTATGCGGATATTAATGTATGCGGATATTAATGCACCAGTGCATTCTCCAGCGAAGTTTTAACCAAGCCAGCTATGTCCATTTGCTTCTCAACTTCTAAGACATCTTCAAGTTTAACGTGCGTGGCAGGATACATAGGTACAGCACTGCAACTCATTGCTTTTTGAATTGAAAATTCAAAGGTACCAATTTTTCTCGCTAGCTCAGCCACTTGCATTTTATCAAACCCAATTAAAGGATGGTATAAGGGAAAATCAATGCCGTGGCTCTCGGCATATAAATTCGAAGCAGTTTGGGAAGCAACCTGCCCAAGCGAGGAACCAGTTACTATTCCCAATGCACCCTCCTTAAGTGCTATCTCCCTCGCAATGCGGTACATCATCCTTTTGCAGAGCACGCAAGTCAGTTTTCCAGCTTTTGCTCTCAACTCCATTAGGTTTTTACCGTGAGGCACCTCATATGTTTTCAGCTCATGCCCTGGGCACCACTCCTTTAGTTTAGCAATGCAAGCTAAAGCGCGTTGCTTGGTGGTTTCATCCGTATATGGAGAATTATCAAAATAGATAGCGGTCAATTCACACCCGCGCTTCATCATAAGCCAAGCTGCAACAGGTGAATCTATCCCTCCTGAAATCAATGCAGCCATTTTTTCCTGAGTGCCAATTGGCAGTCCACCCACTCCTTCGAAGACCTCGGTGTAAATATAAGCGCTATTTTGCCTCGCTTCAATGAATATCTCATGCTTAGGATTGTCGAGGTCCACTTTTACATTCCTAGGCTTTAATCTCGCTAAAATAGCATCCCCTGCTTTGACTGCTATATCCCGGCTTGAAAAATTATGCATCCCAGCTCTGCGTGCTCGAATCCCGAATGTTTCTCCCTCTCCTATGAGCTTGACTGCAATATCGCTAGCAGTGCTAACAATTGATTCAAGCTCTGGCTTTATCACCACAACTGGGCTGCTTGATGTTACACCAAAAACTTTTGAAGCAGCTTGAGCAATTTCACGAGCATTGTCCATCTTGATGGAGATGAAAATTCTCCCCCATTCTCTCTTGATATCCGCATACGAAATTCCGCGGAATTCAAGCATCGCTTTGATATTCTCAATTAAAATGCGCTCATATCTACTCCTAGTTCTTTCGCTCTTGATTCCAATTTCTCCATATCTAACGAGCACCTCTTTATACATCGCCGTTCCACTATTTGTCATCCTATTACTCTCAGCCCCTCGATCTTTACTGTAGGAGTAATTATATGTCCAACTCTCCTCGTGTCTTTTCCACCGCCTGAAATTTGCTTCAAAGCCTCGAAGATATTTCCGCTTATCATTGCCGATTTAACTGGCTTTGTTATCTCCCCTTTTTCCACGATAAAGGCATTTCTAGCTTCAACTGAGAAATCACCTGAAACTGGATTGGATGTATGGCCACCTATTATCGAGTTAATAATAATTCCACGCTCAGTCTCAGCTATAACCTCGCTCTCGGGAATTTGAACTATTATGTTTCTTATGCCCACTGCTGGCACGCTTGCGTATGATCCTCGAACCCCATTACCAGTGCTTTTAAGTCGTGCTCTTCCAGCCGTATATGAATCATATAAAAAACTCTTCAGCACCCCTCTCTCCACGATGATTGTTCGCTGGGAAGGCGTGCCTTCATCGTCGCTCATAGCTGTTCCAATTCCTCCCTCCAGCAGGCCATCGTCCATTAAACTGAAGTTTTCACTCGCTATACTTGCATCAATTTTGTCCTTCAACAGCGAGCGCCCCTTCTGCACATTATCAGCGAAAATCAAAGGTAAAAATACATTTGCGAGCAAATCTGCAAACGCTACTGGTTTGAGCAGCACAGTCGCATTACCTGTTTCTACACTTGCTCCATTGAGCGAATTCAATGCAAGCAGCGAAGCATTTCTTCCAATTGCTTGGAAATCTATGTTCAAACTCCGCGAGATATCAAATTCAAAACCAGTTGAAGTAGCTAGATCTCTTGCAATCGTTTCAATTGATGCTTGAATAAAAGTCGAGTTTCCTTCAACCTCAAGCTGATTTGAATTCAATATCAGCTGCGAGCCATAGCCGCATATCAATTTAGCTGAAGTTGGCATTGCTTTCTCAACTTTCGCTGCCTCAATCATTTGAAGGATATAATCTACGCAGCTATCCAGCTCCAGCTCGGCGATTTTGCTGTCAAATGTGCCTCTTACACTAGGATATCTATCTGGCAGAGGAAAGCCCTTCCAATTTGGATCTTCTCGCCTAGCTATAGCGCATTTAACCGCGCTCTCAACTGCTTCTCCAACTTTGGAGAGATCGTTTATGCTTGAAAAGCCAACTGCGCCTTTAAAAACAGCTCTAATTCCAATGCCCTGCATGTAACTCTCTCTAGCGAATTCAATTTCATCCCTCTGAGCCTCCACTGTAATGATTTTACCGCTAGAGTGAAAAATTTCCACCTCTTCTGCGCCTAGCTTTAAGCCTAATTTGATTGCTTTTTTCCCAATACTTTCAATCAAGCACTTCCCCCCACGAGAGCGTTTGAAATTAAGATATGTGGAGCGCCATCTCCAACTGGAATCGTCTGCCCTCCCTTGCTGCATCTCGCTGCATTTAATTTCAAGTCATTTCCCACCGCGATCACATTCTGCAAAATTTCCAGCGTGCTTGCTGAAAGTGAAACATCGCGCAGAGGCGTTGTTAACTCGCCATCTTTAATCAGATATCCTCTTTCAGCATTGAATTGGAATATCCCCAGGCCGGGGTCAACTTGGCCTCCGCGAGAGCCCATTAGATATATGCCATTCTTGGCTTCCTCTAGGAGTTCTTCCAAGGTATAATCGCCCTTTTCTATGAAGGTATTGCTCATTCTAACAATTGGTCTTGCATACCCCTGTGCTCTGGCATTGCCTGGTTTTCCTCCTAGCTTACCCGCGGTCTCTCTTGAATGCAGATAGGATCTTAAAATTCCTTTCTCAATTATCACCGTTCTTCTTCCCTCGATTCCCTCGTCATCAAATGGATAGTATCCAAATCCATCTATAGCTGGATCGTCGTATACCGTTATTAATTCAGAAGCAATTTTAGAGCCAAGTTTGCCCTCAAGTATGGAGCTGCCTTCAAGCACAGCATCCGCTTCTGCAGCGTGGCCTAGAGCTTCGTGTATAAATACGCCTGCGAGTTCTTGATCAAGGAGCACTGGAAATCGACCCCCCTTTGGAGTTTTTGCCTTAAGCAGCTGCCGAGCGCAGTTTGCCGCATCGCTTGCAACTGCTAGAGGTTCTTCTTCCATTATTTCATATCCACATACGCCGAATTTGCGCCTCCTGGCCAGCTGCATGATTCCGTTTTCTTTTGCAACTGCGGTTACACTGAAACCAGTACGCAGCAGCTCATATTCCCCCTCCACCCCCTCTGAACTTTCATATTTAATGCGTGAATATGATTCAGAGTATGCCACCACAGTGCTCACCACTTGATCGAGCTTTGCAGCTTTCTCGATGTCCTTCAAAAGAGAAAGTTTCTCTTCAATTGCAATAGATGCCGGATGCTTTTTAATTTTCATTTGAACCTGAACTTTACTGATTTTAGGCGCTGGAGCTAAAGAGATCTTCATCCTAGGTTTTTGCTTATTTATATGCAGCGCTATTTTCTTCGCTGCCTCCAAGGCCTCGCTTATTTTGCTCAAGTCATCGGTGGTTGTGAACCCCCAGTTGCCTCCAGCTAGCACGCGA
>JBBIOZ010000007.1:0-8039 GCA_037443105.1 Methanocellales archaeon | reverse complement strand
TTAGTTGAACATTCTTCAATTTCACCAGTATCCAAAACAATACTTGTATTTTGAGATTCTATGATTCTCACATCGTAAAAATCAACCAATCCCATTCCTCATTGAGGCACTGGTTTATCAGCAATTGCAGCCAAGCTCGAGGTAGCGTCAGCTGCAATCTTTTTGATCTTTTCTAAGAAGCTGCTTTGTTTTTTGCCATATAAACTGATCTCAAGTACCTCGCTCAATGTGGAAACAGGCACTATCTTGATCTTATCTCTATAGCGATCCTCTATGAGTACATCGCCCTCGTTGGCCTTCGGGATAATAACAGTTTTAATCCCGGCTTGGGCAGCTGCCTCAATCTTATAGGTAACGCCCCCTACCGGTAAAACCTCCCCTCGCACTGAAAGCGATCCAGTCATCGCCACACTTTGGTCAACTGGAATATTTTCAAGCGCAGAAATCACAGCGGTTGCAACTGAGATGCTGGCACTATCTCCTTCGACGCCTTCGTAGGTGCCTATAAATTGAATATGCACATCCTTATCTGAGATATCCTGCCCTGAGAATTTCTTAATAAGCGCTGAAACATTCTGCACCGCTTCCTTCGCGATGGATTGCAGCCTGCCAGTTGCTATCACGTGGCCTTCTTCCTTGGAAGCTGAAGGTGTTACCTCTGCTACAATCGGCAGAACTATGCCTGAGTCACCGCCTACTACAGCCAGTCCATTCACCCTGCCAACCTCATAGCCTGTGTTCTTGAAGAATTGATAGTCCTTCCGCCGCTCGAGATATTGATCCGCAACCTGCTGCTCAACCGAGCGCGCGATCTTCTTGGCTTCAAGGACGTGGCGCGCAGTTGTAACTGGAGCACCCTCTGCCTTCGCTATGTCCCCTGCAACTCTAACAAGTCCACCTAGGTCACGCCATTTCAGTGTTAAATGACCCTTTCTACCTGCACGCCTTCTGGACTCGCGCACTATTTCTTTAACTGCAGAAGCATCGAAATGTGGAATTTTCTTATCTCTCTCAACCTCTTGAGCCACGAATCTAACGATCTTCCTTCGATTTTCAGGTGTATCTTCGAAGCTATCGCACATATAAACTTCATAGCCGTAGCCCTTTATTCGCGATCGAAGCGCTGGATGCATGCCTTTAACTGCATCTAGATTGCCAGCTGCAACCATGATAAATGCACAGGGCACTGGATCGGTTTTGACCATTGCACCGCTGCTGCGCTCACTCTGGCCAGTGATGGAATACTCTCCCTCCTGCAGCGCTGTAAGCAAACTCTGCTGGGATTCAATTTTCAACGTATTGATTTCATCGATGAAAAGCACGCCCTTATGAGCTTTATGTATCGCTCCGGCCTCAACTCGCTCGTGTGCAGGTGTTTCAAGCCCACCGCTCTGAAATGGATCATGTCGAACGTCACCGAGGAGAGCGCCAGCGTGTGCGCCTGTGGCATCTACATATGGAGCTGTGGTTTTTCCCTCGTTGGAAACAAGCAATTTGGGTATGTAGAGCTCTTCCTTTGGAGTTATGTATCGAAGGGCCATGAATAGCAATGCAGCTGCTATGATACCCATTACAAACTCTCCGCGCATAAAAGAATAGCCAACTATTACTAGTACTAGGATAAGGTAAACAGTGTTTCTTAACTGAGATTTCTTCTGAGCCTCTAGCTTGTGTGCATTCACAATTTGCTTGCCTTTCCCTGCTGGAACCACTCTGATCTTGGGATTATTGGGGTCCTCGGGGTTGTGATAAACCAGTACATCTTGCAGCTCCTCTCTCGGGAGAAGTTCAGCCATTGCTTTAGCCAGCATTGACTTGCCTGTGCCTGGGCTGCCGATCATCATCACATGGCGTCTTTGCTGAGCTGCTTTTTTAATTACCTCAACCGCGTGCTCTTGACCAATCACTTGATCTATCAATAGCTGCGGCACCACAATTTCCTTGGTTGTTTCAAATTCCAGCCCGCCAAGCAGGTCATCTTCTTCCTCAGCGCGTTGTGTGGGAGAGGTTTGCACGCTCAATTTATCTCACATCCTTAAGCAGGTAGCAAAATTTGTTCTTTTGCTCTATATAAAATCGCATTTCTCTGCCTAAATATTTTCTGTATTTCTATATTTCGACTTGATCAGCGTTAGGTTTAAGTAAACTAACCTTAAAATTAAAACGTGCCACTCAGGCCGTATGAAATATATTTAAGGCTCCCGGGTTTTAACTGCGGAGCTTGCGATTCAGGGAGCTGTATAGCCTTCGCTAGGAAGCTTGCCGTTGGAAAATCAAGTGTAGAACTCTGCCCATTTCTAAAGGAGAAAGAAGAAATTGAAGCAGTGGCGGCAGAGGCGGAGATCCCCAAGCCAGTTTTCAGCAAAAATGCTTCATTGATCAAGCCATGCGTCAATGATTCAGCAAAGCTGATGGGCGAGGTGCAGCTTGCGCTTGCGAATGGGGAAAAATCAATTTTCGGCTTCTTCGATTTATTTACAATGAAGTATTTGCTTGGGCTTAAGTATTTGGATCTTAAATTCTCTTATAAATTGGGATCTGCAAAGCTCCAGCTGCGAGATGGATCTAAGGCACTGGTTTTTGAGAATGGATATATCTCTCTGCGCGAAGTAACTAGCGATCAAGCTTTCCACCAGAATATCGCCCATCTTGCCAAATTGCTCTGGGGCGCCTGTATTTGCCCTAGATGTGCTTCAGCAGTGTTGGAATGCACCTGTCCAATTCTAGTGCGCCCAGCTTTAGTGCAACCCGCTGTAACTGCGAAGTTGAGCAAAAGAGCTAGGATGGAGCATTTTGATTTATTTAAGCAACTAATGCAGGAAAACTCTAGTTCAGCGCGAGACCACTTGATCAATCTATTTCTGGATGAACTTCTGGAGAAGCAGGGATTCGAACTAGGAGCTATCTGGCTCATTTCACTAACTATGCATTTGCATAGAGCATTGGAAGCGAAGCCTCAAGCTGAAAGCGAAGCTCAAGTGCTCCTGCAGCAAACTTGGGATTTAATTTATGATTTCCATAGCTCTAAGCTCGAAGCTTTATTGAGAGAAAGTGAAATATATAGATATAGAGTTCTGAAATATGGATATAGAGTTCTGAAGCGTTGTGATGAGAGCTTGGTTAAATCTTTAATAATTGCAAACAGCGCTTTCTCCATAGCCAGCTCATTCTTGAAGTTCTGGTATGTTTGACAAGAGTTAAATATGGAAAAAGCAGAGAAAACTAAGGGAGTTTTATGGATGCAATTGAATGTTTAAAAACCAGGAGAAGTATTAGAAAATTCAAAAAAGATCCTGTTAAGGACGAAGATCTAAAGGTAATTCTTGAATGCGCAGGTTTAGCGCCCAGTCCTGCAAACTGGCAGCCTTGGTATTTCGTTATTGTGAAGAACAGCGAGCTAAAGCAGAAAATGGCAAATGCTGTGCTGGAAAAATTAGACCAGGCGCTGAAGAATCCTGAATTTGCAGAAATGCACGAGGGGATAAAGCGCAACATTGCCTTCATTTCATTTTTCGTGGATGCTCCAGCGGCTGTTGCAGTTTTCATAAGACCTGGAAAATTTTTACTTGCTAGAATGGCTATGAAGCTCGGTGCAAGCGAGTATGATGCTTTGAAGAATGATGGATTCGCTGTTCCAGCGGCAGTTGGAGCAGCTGTACAAAACTTCTGCCTAGCTGCCCACGCACTGGGATATGGTACCTGTTGGATGATCTGGCCATTGCTAGCTAAGAAGGAAATAGAGGAAATGCTTGAGGTTAAGCCACCTTGGGAGCTGTTTGCAATTGTAGCAATGGGGAAGCCGGATGAATCGCCACCTGTGCGCGAGCGTAAAAAGCTGGAGGAAATGTCAAGGATAATCCCTTGATCAATATTCAATTCCCTCTCTAGCAAGCACTCCTTTTCGATAAGGATGCTTAACCTCTTTCATTTCAGTCACATAATCAGCAAGCTCGATTAACTCTTTGGGTGCATACCTTCCGGTTAAAACCAGCTCTACATGGGCAGGCTTGTTTTTAACAAGCTCAATTACCTCTTCAAGTGGAATTAATTCATAGCTAATTGCTACATTAATTTCATCTAGAATTACCAAGTCATATTTATTGCTTTGAATTATCTGCCTCGCGTGCTCCAGTCCTGCTCTAGCCTGTTCGAAATCTATTTGAAGCGGTTTCTCCTTAGATACAAATTCTGATCTGCCAAATTGCTTGATCTCCACATTGGGCAGTTTCCTTAGTGTGAAGAGCTCGCCATATTCAAAGCCTTTCATGAATTGAATAATGTAGCATTTAAGCTCCCTACCTGAAGCTCTCACCGCTAAGCCCAAGGCAGAGGTGGTTTTCCCCCTCCCCTCTCCAGTAATAACATGCACAAGGCCGAGTTTTTCTTTTAAATGCATTTCGCACAACTTAAAGCTCTCTTTCCTCAAAAAACTTGCGATAAATTAATTTTAAAAATTAATAAGTAATTGAGCGAGGAAAATTCTTAGCGTGGATGCAATTGAATGCTTAAAAACAAGAAGAAGTATTCGCAGATTTAAAAGCGAAAAGGTGAAGGAAGATGACCTAAGATTGATGATCGACTGCGCTCGCTTCGCTCCAAGTGGAACGAATATGCAAAACTGGCATTTTATCATCATTCGAAATAAAGATGTAATGCAGAGGATGAAGCAAGCGGTTGAACATAAAATTCAGGAGATCCTTGCTGAAGAGAAATTCAGCGCTGCGAGGGAGAGGGTTGCTCATCTCGCTAGGTTTTTTACATTCTTCTCAGATGCACCTGTGGTAATAGCAGTGCTGATCGAACCAAGGGAAACCTTCTTCGAGCAACTTGGCGGTGCAGATAAATATGAAGCGGTGAAGCAAAGCGGCTTTACAGCAGCATCAGGGGTAGCAGCTGCAATTGAAAACCTGCTGCTTGCGGCTCACGCTCTTGGCTATGGGGCTTGCTGGATGACTGGGCCGCTTATTGCTAAGGGGGAAATAGAGCAAATTTTAGGCGTGGAAAAGCCATTTGAGATTATGGCACTGGTGCCAGTTGGCGTACCGGAAAAGATACCTAGGGTGCCTGAGAGGGCAAGTATTGAAGAGATAACCACTTGGATTGATTGAGAGGTAGAATTAAATCTTTAAAATGCAAAATTGCTATCGTGGCTGTAACTTCAAAACAACGCGTGGCAAGAGAAGAACTTCGCCAGGCAAAGGTCATTGGTTTAATTTCAGATACTCATATTCCATCACGAAGCAAGCAAATTCCAGAGCGAGTACTTGAGATCTTTAAGGATGTCGATTTAATTCTGCACGCAGGGGATTTGGTTGCGATGAATGTAATAAGAGAACTTGAAGCGATAGCGCCTGTGATCGCGGTTTATGGCAATATGGACCCGGTTAGCGTTAGATCAAATTTGCTAGAGATCGATTCAGTTAAATGCTTGAATTGGAATATTGGATTGATCCACAATCCAGGCACACTTATAGGCTTGCACGGAGCTGAGAGAATTGCTAGGGAAAATGGATTTAATGTATTGATATTTGGCCATACCCATAGACCGTGTATAGAAAGAAGAGGAGAGGTGCTATTTGTGAATCCAGGCAGTCCCACCATTCCTTTGCCTCCGCTTATGGTAAAGCCAACTATTGGCAAGCTGATTTTAACTCGCGATAAAATCGAGCCCTCTATAATTAGAATATAAATTTTTATATTAAATTTATATTGCAATCGCAAATTATTTTAACATCCCAAGCAATTTTAATTTAGGATTTCTATGGCAAGGCAGCTGGGCAGCAAATTAATCGTGGATATTTCCCGCAAACCCGGGGAGCAAAAGATTCTCAATCTTATGGAGCTTTTCAATAACAATCCCAATAGGATAATTGGTATCGCTGGCACAGTCAACGAAGATGGTACTCCAAATACTGCTCCAATTTCCTTCATATTTGCCAAAGACGAGCAAACCCTTTTGATCGCACTGTTAAATACCAATATCACGACGCAAAATGTTAAAAGAAATGGCAAGATATGCATTGAAATTCTAGGTGCAAATGACCTTGCTATTGGCATAAAAGGCACGGCCAAAATATTAAGGGAACCAATGGAAAGTAGCAGTGCAATGATCATGGCAGAGGTAAAGGTTGAGGGAGTGAAGCAAGATACATCCCCTGCTCAAATAGTGACCCAGGGCCCGGCGTCCACACCTAGGTCGGAGAAAGCTAAAGCTTTCGAGCAGGGTGTTATAGCAGAGATAATGAAGGAAATTAAGAGCTAAGTTATTTCTCTTTCCTTTCCAGTTTATCATTTTTTGTTATCGCACCGCTTGAGCATTCCTCTGCCTCTGCGCATGTGCCACATCCCAACAGGATCTTTACCCAACAGGCATCTTTATCCACTTTAGCTGGCATTAATTTTTACCTCCAGCTCTCCAGCTGCTGCTTCTGAATCTGACTTGACACTATTTAGCTTCAATGCATTTCTCAAACTTTCGTGCACTGCTTCTCTTAAAATATAGCCTGATTTATGCAATATTGTGTCCTTCAATACAGGGTCTCTCATCATGCTCGCTGTGCAGGGGTAAGCATGATGTGCTTTGGAAATTACTTCATTTAGCTCATTCATGCTTGCTTCATCCATTTTATCAACATAGGCGCCTCTTAGTTTTTGAGCCACATAGTATGTGCAACCGCAGGGTGCACTTTGCACAGTATTTGCCAGTGTGATAACTCCTTCTTTCACTTCTAAATTGATTTTTGGTCTGCCTATTTTGAAGTGGTTTATGAATTCATCTATGACCCTGCCTCTGCCCTCCTCAAGAGAGCAAAATGGTTTGGGGAAGGCGCATTCCAAGCCCAGTGCTTCACAGTTCTTGGTTATTTGATTTTGGAGTCCTAGGGTGCACCATTGAGGTTCTTCTATGGGTATGATAAGTGCTTTTGAGCCGAATTTCTGGATGTAATGAGGAAGTTCTATGAGTATATCAGGATGAATGTTTATTGCCACTACTACGTCATTAGGCGGTATGCTTTCAGGGAGATATTTCACTGCATCCTCTAGAAAGGGAGGGAGGTTAGCGGGTATATTGTAGGCTCCCATTATGTCGCTTGCGTGATATAGTTCTTTTTTCTCTCTACACTGAGTGCAGAGGTCAGCGCATGAGATGCAAAATGTTCTATAATTGATGAGGTGACCGATGAATCTCTCGCCAAAGGATCCATTGTAGAAGATGAAGATCTTCATTTAGCCACCATTTTGTTCGTATTTAAGCGAACATTTTCTTTTCAATATATATAAATACTTGCATACCATTATCAGTGAAAACGTGATTGATGCTCACTGCCATTTGGATTCAAAGAATTTCGCTCCAGATATAGATCTAGTGATTCAAAGAGCTATGGCTGAGTTGAGTGGGATTGTAACCTGCTCTATAACTCCAGAGGGGTTTGAATATAGTTTGAAGCTATGTGAAAAATATAGGAATTTCATTTATCTCACACTGGGTATATATCCAGCTAAAACTGCTACCATAACCGCCGATGAACTGGCGAGCGCTCTTGAGCTATTATCTAGAGTAAAGGAAAGCATCGTTGCAATTGGAGAAGTAGGACCTGATTTTTACCGGGTGAAAGATGCCAGCGGGAGGGAGAGGCAGCTGGAGGTACTTGCTAAGTATCACAATCTCGCTGAAGAGCTATCTCTGCCTCTGGTGATTCACGCGAGGGAAGCTGAGCAGCAGGCTCTGGAAGTTGTTAAAAACTCAAGTGTGAATATAATTTTTCACTGCTACAGTGGGAGTGCTGAATTGATGAAGCAAATCATCGATCTGGGATTTTATATATCTCTGCCAACATTAGTTTGCTACTCAGCGAAGCATCAAACATTGGCTAGAAAAGTTGATCTGGAGCATTTACTGGTTGAAACCGATAGCCCACCGCTCTCCCCTTTTAGAGAGATAAAGCGCAATGAGCCTCTGTTTGTTAAAGAAGCTATTAAAAAAATTTCAGAAATTCGGGGTGTGGATGAAAATCAGCTTTCAGAAATTACTGAGAGAA
>JBBIOZ010000006.1:0-35976 GCA_037443105.1 Methanocellales archaeon | reverse complement strand
AGGGGAAAACAAGCTCTGACCCTTCTAGATAGGGGGCCATAGTATAGGGAGTGTCTCTATGGCAAGAATATATTAGCATTTTCAAGTATATAAATCTTTTGCAATCATGGCAAATTTTTAATTATATTTTCGCTTTTTTTGAATAAATCAATAAGTTTTATCTAATAAAGTCAAGGATTAAAATAAAAATAAAAAGAAACCTAGGGAATTATTGCTCTAGCAGCATCCATCGCAAAGCTAACTATTTTATCCGGCCATAATCCTAGGGCGAAGAGTGCCACAGTTGCAATTACAAGCGGCACTGTAAATGCAGCCGGCTCCCCCCTCACTACCGCGGCCTCTCTAGCTGGCACCACATACATATATCTAATCACTCTCACATAATAATACACCGAGAGCGCACTGTTCAATACCAGTATTACTGCAAGCCATACCGCAGAGCCACCTGCTTGAATTGCTGCCATCACGATCCAGAACTTGCTGACAAAGCCAAATAGAGGGGGCACTCCTGCTAGGGAAAGCAGGAATATGAGCATGCAGAAAGCTGTTATAGGCGCGCGCTTGCCAAGTCCAGCATATGCTTCAATATCATCAGTTGAGATTTCACCGCCGTTGGTTTGAGCTCTATACTTCGATCCATAATCCCTTACCAGCATATATGTTACAGCTGCAGCTGCAATAAATGCCCCTGCCTTCATTATGCCGTGTGCGAAAGCTTGAAGCAGGCCAGAGGCAACCCCAAGTGGTGTTGCCACCGCTAGGCCAACCATTATATAGCCGGCCTGGCCAATGCTGGAATATGCCAGCATGCGCTTTATGCTGGTTTGTGCAACCGCCACGACATTGCCTAGGGTCATGGTAATTGCTGCAATTATTCCAAACAGCAAAGTCCAGTTTGCTTTAATTGCAATCAAGGCTATGATGAATATCTTAAATGCAGCTGCAAAGCCCATTTTTTTAGACCCAGCGGCGAGAAATGCAGATACAGTGGTAGGCGCGCCTTGATAGGTATCTGGAGCCCACATATGAAATGGCACTGCTGCCATTTTGAAGCCAAAGCCAGCTATAAGGAAAACTGCTGCAATCACTGCAACTGGTTCGAAAGCAACTATTGCTTGTGACTTAGCTGCGAGGAGTAAGTTAGTTGTGCCTGTGATTCCATATATCAGCGAGATGCCGTAGAGTGCTAAGGCGGAGGATAATGCGCCTATTAAGAAGTATTTCATTGCTGCTTCACTGCACTCAGGGTCTCGCTTGACAAAAGCTGCAAGCGCATAAGTGCTCAAACTTGCGAGTTCGAGTCCCACAAATAATGTTATTAGATCGCTTGCTGATGCAACCACCATCATTCCCACGATTGCGAGCAATAGGAGTGAATAATACTCAGCCTGATGCGGCTCTTTCCCGACATATAATATTGAAGCTATCGCTACAAGTATACCTACAGTTAGAAAGACCAGTTTGAAGAATAGCGAATATGAGTCAACCTTGTATACTTCAAATAAAGTTTGATCCACTCCTATTAACTGCAGTGTGAGCGCAAATGCAGCTAGCAATGCTATTAATCCCAAGCCTCCAAGTGCTTTTGCATTATCCTTTACTGCGAATAGACCTATAAGGGGTATTATCAGTGCGAATATCACAAGTAATAATTCAGGTGCCACTAAGGCGTAGTCCATTTTAGATCCCTCCTGCCACCAGTATCATTTGATGCGCATAAGTATTGATCATATTCATCAGCGGCGCGGGCCAGGTCCCGAAAGCAAGCATCAATGCCACAAGTATCGCCAGAGGTATGAATTCATGTGGAGGAAGATCATGCGGATGTGCTCCCAGTTTTTCATTGTATGGGCCGAACATTGCACGCTGCATCGCCCAGAGATAATATGCAGCTGTTAATGCTATCGTTACCAAGCTGAAGTAGATCCAAGGCGCGTAGGTGCTTGATTCGGTTACAAAGGCTTTGAATGCACCTGTGAATACTAAGAATTCAGCTATGAAGCCAGCCATGCTTGGAACACCAACCGATGCAAGGAAGCTAACCATTGTTACAGTGCCAAGCAGCGGCAGTCTACCTGCAAGACCGCCTAAATAGTTTATCAACCTAGTGCCTGCGATGTGGTGAACAGAGCCAGCAATCATAAATAGCGCTCCTGAGATTATTCCGTGAGCGAACATCTGGAACATTGCTCCACTTAAACCATAGATGTTTAATGTTGCGATACCCAAGGTAACATAGCCCATATGGCTTATGCTTGAAAGCGCGATCATTCTTTTCAAATCTTCAGCTGCAAGGGCAATCATGGCTCCGTATACCATGCTGAGCACGCCTATGGCTATTAGGAGCCAAGTGTATTGCTTTGCTCCATCTGGCAGCATCATTACAGCGATGCGTATTAAACCATAGCCTCCCATTTTCAACATAACTGCAGCTAGATATACACTTCCAGGGGTTGGTGCCTCAACGTGTGCATCTGGCAGCCAAGTGTGGAATGGGAAAACCGGCATTTTCACGCCAAATCCGAAGAAGAGTGCTAGGAATACGATTGATTGAAATGCAAGGGGGAATTGCACAGTTGAAATCTCAAGCATGCTGAAGGTGTAATAGCCTCGCACACTTGCAGCGTGGAAATACATTGCCAAGATTCCAAGCAGCATTACCACTCCAGCTACGTGGGTATAAATGAAGAACTTGATGGAAGCGTAGTCTCTCCTTGGTCCGCCCCAGATTGCAATTAAGAAATACATTGGAATTAGCACCACTTCCCAGAAGATGTAGAACATGAAGAAGTCAAGCGATAAAAATACCCCAAGCAAGCCCACTTCCATCAGCAGGAGCAAGCCAAAGAACTCTTTGACTCTATGTTTCTCGCCCCATGAATAAACAATTGCAACAAATGCGATTATGGTGGTAAGTATAACCAGCGGGAAGCTCAGTCCATCGACTCCAACTAGATATGCTATGCCTGCCTCGCGAATCCAAGTATATGGGCCTTCTAAAAATTGATAGCCGGAGTAACTTGAATCAAAATTTGCATAAGCAGCTAAAGCAATCGCGAGATCTATGAAACTGGCTGCTATCGAAATACCCTTGATGAGTTTATCTCCCCTGACTAAGAATACTAAGATTGCACCGATCAATGGAACCGCAAGTAGAGCTGAGAGATATGGAAATGTCATCACTATCTACCTCCTAAGAGTGCAATTATTAAAAGTATTATTACCCCCAGAATGACTGCACTTGCATAGCCCTGCACTCTGCCGGTTTGAACTTTTCTCAGCCTTGCAGCCCCCCGCACTATAACTGCGGTAATCGCATTGACCACGCCATCGATGCCATATAGATCGAAGAACTCCGCCAGTCTAGCAACTCCATAGACTATTTTCTCAGCGAATCCATAGTAGAGGTGGTCTAAATAGTATTTATTCATAAGCAGAGTATGAATGGGTTTAAAGGCGTTAACGATCCTAGAGCTTGAAATGGTGAATTTGAAGTATAGGAGAGCAGCGGTTGCGATGCCTAAGATTGCTAGAATAACCGAGGTATACATTATAACTGGCGCAGGCTCCTCCTCATGGAGGAATGGAAGAGTAACTGCGTGCCTGTAGCCCTCCCAAGTCCAGCCTGAAGTTAATGCTAGGAATGCTAATATAATCAATGGTATGGTCATAACCCAAGGTGACTCGTGAATGGCAACCTCAGCATGCTTTGGTTCTCCACCATCGTGAGCAGCTGCATGTGCCTCGGCCGGCAGATGCTTAACAATCTGCCCCCCTCTATATGTACCTGTGAATGCAAGGAACCAAGCTCTGAACATATAGAATGCGGTGAGGAAAGCAGTTGCAAGGCCGAATAAAAGTGGCAGTAAATGATGAGTTGCGTGGTAGTAGTTATAAGCGCTGAGCAGCACTTCATCTTTGCTGAAGAAGCCTGAGAATGGAGGTATTCCTGAAACTGAGAGCACGCCGAATAGCATGGTTATGGCGGTGATCTTCATATACTTCATCAGCCCGCCCATTTGTCTTATGTCGTTGGTTCCAACAGCATGGATCACGCTGCCTGCAGCTAGGAATAATAATGCTTTGAAGAAGGAATGATTCATTAGATGGAACATCCCAGCTATATACCCCCCTGCTCCAAGGGCTAGCATCATGTAGCCAAGCTGGGAAATTGTGGAATATGCCACGATGCGCTTTATATCTGTCACCACCACTGCCAGCGATGCGGCTAGGAAAGCAGTGAAGCCGCCGATGTAGGCAACAACCATTAGTGCTTGAGGTGCAAGGTGGAAGAGTGGGTAGGTTCTGGCTACTAGAAATACGCCGGCTTTAACCATTGTGGCAGCGTGAATCAGGCAGCTAACGGTGGTGGGGCCTTCCATTGCATCTGGCAGCCATACGTGAAGTGGGAATTGAGCGGATTTGCCAACTGCTCCACCAAATATGCCAAGCATTGCAAATGTTAGCAGCGGCACTGCTATTTCTCCCATCTCCGCTCTCTCAAATAGCTCTAGGTAGTTGAAGGTATGGAGGTTGGTAAATAGGATGAGAATGCCTAGGAAGAAGAATATATCTCCCACTCTGGTTACTAAGAATGCTTTTTTTGCAGCAGCAGCTGCAGAGTGCTTTCTATACCAGAATCCAATTAAGAGATAAGAGCAAAGTCCAACGAGTTCCCAGTTTATGAATGCGAAGAGAATGCTATCTGAAATTGCGAAGCCAAGCATTGAAGTTGTGAATAAATTCATTTCTGCGTAATATCTCGGCAGGCCTGGGTCGCCATGCATGTAGCCTATGGAGTAGATCTGCACAAGTAGCGAGATGAAGGAGACGATGACTAGCATTATCGCGCCCACCGGATCTATTAGAATGCCCACTTTTATACCCATGAACCACTCCATTGAACGCGTGTATGGCTCTGTTCTATGCAACACTTCCAGCAGTGTACCTAGGGAAATTATAAAGGAAGCACCTGTGAAGAGTATACCTACCGGTGCTCCCCCCTCGTAGATCTTTCTTCCGAAGAAGGCGATTATGGCAAATGCAATTATTGGCAGCACTGGAATCAGCCAAGAATATTCAATTATGCCAGTCATTTTTACCACCTCAATACATTGATATCTTGGATTTTGACAGTGCCGTGCGTTCTGTAAAGCAGTATTAAGATCGCTATCCCTACTGCGGATTCAGCTGCAGCCAGCGCTATGGTAAATAAAGCGAAGATCTGCCCGGATATATCAAATGGTATAGAATAGCTTGAGAATGCCACGAAGTTGATATTAGCAGAATTGAGCATTAGCTCCACGCTCATTAGTATTCTTATCACATTTTTGCTGGTAATGAACCCAAAAGCTCCAATCCCGAAAACTATTGCTGCAAGTATTAAATATGCGACCAGTGGAATCATGCGGCAGCCTCCTTAATGGCTATGAATATTGCACCTATCAATGCTGCTATTAACACCAGTGAAATAATTTCAAATGGCACGACGAATCTCCCAAACTGGAAGAGCATTAAGCCAATTAAATAGGTAACCTTTTCCACATCCTCCATCGGCTTATCACTCCAAGGTGCGGTGGCTAGAGTTATGGAGAGCAGGGAGATGAAAATCACCGCCACTATGAATTTTAGGAAAGTGCTCCAGAATCCCATCTTTAATCCTCCTCTCCTCCGCCTGTGAGCATTATTCCAAATATTATCAATACCACGATTGCACCCACATATATCAATACTTGAATTGCTGCGAGGAGTTCTGCGTTTAATAAAACATACAGTCCAGCTACGCATATGAATGTAAGAGCTAGGTAGACGGCGCTGTGCACAACTAACCTAGTCCAAACCACGCCTATTGCAACAAGTACAATTACCGCAGCAAGCACTAGGAATAGTAAAAGATCAAGCATTTCTCACGCCTCCTCAGGTTCAACGATGTTGCCTTCTTTATCAGCAATGTAAAATGGCTTTTTAGGCGGCTTGCTCAATCTCTCAGGGGTATAGATCAGCGCTTCTCTGGTATACTCAGCAAGTTCATAATCAGTTGTGTTCAAGAGCGCATTTGTGGGGCAGGAATCTATGCATAAAGCGCAGAACATGCAGCGCCCGAGGTCAATCTGAGGGTGCTTTCTTTCTTTATACTGCACCATCTCTATACATTTATTTGGGCAAATTTTAGCGCATACTCCGCAGCCCACGCATTCATCGATTTTCAAATAATGTCGGGCTCTGAATCTTGGAAAGGGAACATATTTAACATCTGGATAGTTTATCGTTACCTCAGGGGTGAAGAATTGTTTGAGGGTGTAAATCAAATTTCTCAGCACCATTGCTATGCCCCCATTACAAGTACTAAGATAGAGGTATACGCTAGATTTGCTAATCCCAGTGGAAGTAAAATTTTCCAGCCTATGTTCAGAAGCTGATCTATCCTGTATCTTGGTAAGGCTGCTCTAACCCACATTGTAGCCCAGATGACTATTATGGTTTTAAGGAAGAACCAAGCTGCACCGCTGAGCACTGGATGGATTATCACCGGCCCATGCCATCCTCCAAAGAAGAGTATGACCACGAGCATTGAGCCTAGAGTTAAATGTGCATATTCACCCACCATTCCCAAGCCGAATCTCATCCCGGTGTATTCAACTCCCCACCCGCCTGCGAGTTCCTGTTCGGCTTCCCTTAAGTCAAATGGTATTCTCCCGGCTTCTGCTAGAAATGAAGCGTAGAATATGAGGAAGCCTACGAATTGAGGCACGATGAACCACACCTTGGACTGCGCCTCCACGATGCTCACGGTTGACATCGAGCCAGCCATTATTACAACTGCTATTATCGAGAGCGCGAGAGGAATTTCATAGCTGATCATCTGTGCCATTCCTCTTAAGGCAGCGATCAAGCTGAATTTATTCCTAGGCGCCCAGCCTGTGAGGAATGCCCCTATTACAGCTACGGATGAAACTGCCTCTATATAGAGTATACCTATATCGAGGTCAGCGACAATTAACTCTCGAGCAGCTGGTATTGCTGCGAAGGCAACTAATGGCACGCCCATCATCATAATTGGGCCAAGCCAGTATCCATAGAAGTCAGCCTTCGCTGGTATGATATCCTCCTTTGTGATTAGTTTTATCATATCCGCTATGAGCTGGAGAATACCATATGGTCCAACTCTATTTGGTCCATATCTGGTCTGGAAATCTGCAAGTACCTTCCTTTCCATCCATATGCCTATGATCACCAAGGTCATTACAATTGCAATTGCTATAACACACCCAGCTATCCCGCGAAGCAGTGGATTTTCTTGGATGAGAGCAAGCAATGCAAATATATCCCTCGCTGCCATTGCTTGCTGAATTGAGTAATAAGTTGCAATTAAATCGCTGATCTCCATATCACCCCTCCTTATCTATCCACCTCGCTTGTGCATCCATCGGTGCTGCCAGCTATCGCAACTATGTCCGCGTATTTATAGCCTAGAAGTAAAGGTGGAAGTGCTTGAGAGTTTCTGAATGCAGGGCCTCTGATTGCTAAGCGGTATGGATTAAGCCCTCCGTCGCTCACTAAATACATACCCATTTCCCCCCTGGGGTCTTCGATTCTTGCATAAACCTCGCCTGGCGGGGGTCTTATTACCTTTGGCAGCTTCGCTTGAATTGGGCCCTGTGGCATATCTTTTAGACATTGCTTTATTATCTTAATGCTTTCGTGAATCTCACGAACTCTAACCCGGAATCTTGCTAGGTTATCGCAGCCTTTTTCATAGCAAACTTCAAAATCCACCTTATCGTAGGCATCGTAGGGATCTGCTTTGCGCAGGTCAAAGTTCACATTTGAACCTCGGAGAACCGGGCCTGTTACCCCCAGTTTAATTGCATCTTCAGTTTTAAGCACTCCCACGTTTTCATTTCTGGCAAGAAATACTGAGTCTGTTTCCAGAATTCTATCATATTCAGCTATGTTTCTATCCACTTCATCCAGAATGGGTATTGCTCTTTCCTTGAATCCCTTTGGGAGGTCAAGCCTCACTCCTCCAAATCGGAAGTAGGTCATGTTGAGTCTGCTTCCGCAGAGTTCCTCCATTAAGCTCATTATTTTTTCTCTCTCTCTAAGGATGTAGATCATCATCGAGAGGAATCCCTGCTCTAGTGTGTATCCTTCGGAGAAGCAAATTGTGTGAGAGGCAATTCTTTGAAGTTCAAGTGCAAGGGTTCTAATATACTTTGCCCTCTCAGGCACCTCGATCTTCATTAGTTCCTCCACGGCTCTGCAGTATACATCGTTGTGGGAGAGTGCTGCAACATAGCATATTCTATCTGTTAGAGGGAGGAACTGTAGATAGGTTCTGTTTTCAGCAAGTTTTTCAAATCCACGATGGTTGAATCCAAACTCTATATCTGCATCCACAATTGTTTCATGGTCTAGGGTAACCTTCAGCAGATAAGGACCAGGCTGCGATGGATAATGCGGACCGAGCTGCAGTACCATTGTTTCCCTCGGGCTTAGATCTATGGCTTTCATTGTTCCACCGCCTTTTTGGGCAATTTCCATTCTTTCCTCAATGGATGCACCTTCCACTCCTGCGGAAGTAGCAGGCGCTCGAGTCTGGGGTGCCCCTCGAAGACTATGCCGAGGAGATCGTAAGTTTCGCGCTCATACCAGTTGGCATTCCACCAGATCGAAACAACCGAAGGGATTCTTGGGTCTTGAGCAGGTACGCGGGTTTTCAAGGTTAATATAACTGGGTGCTTATAGGTTGCTATGTGATACACCACTTCAAATTCACTGCCGTAGTCAACGCCAGCTATGCTCGATAGATGCTCAAGTTCGAGTTTTTCACCAGCGAATTTGCAGACCTCAAATAGTTTTTCTTTTTTAATTTTAACTAAGACTCGATTTTTCCTTTGAACCTTGGCTTCAATTATATCCTCCGGAAACTGATTTTTGAGCGCTTCCAAAATTTGATTTTCCTTCTCCAGCTCGGTCAAGACATCATACCTCCACCTTGGGCTTGGACGCAGGCTTCCTTCTCCTTGGCAAACCATTGAGTTCTCCTTCCTTCGTTATCTTCTCCTGAAGCTTCAGGTACCCTTCAAATAGAGCATCTGGTCTAGGAGGGCAGCCTGGTACATATACATCGATTGGGAAGTAATCGCCTACATTATCCACTATATTATAGGAATCCCACTGGGGTCCGCCGCTAATTGCACATTCTCCCATTGCTATAACATACTTCGGCTCAGGCATTTGCTCCCAAACTCGCTGTATCCTAGGCAGCAATTTCCAAGTTATCCAACCGCTTATCACCATTACATCGCACTGTCTAGGGGAATCTCTCGGTACGATTCCATATCTATCGGTATCGAAAACTGGATTGCCTATGTTCAAAATTTCTATGCCGCAGCATCCCATTGGTTGAATAAATGGCCAGAGGGAGTTCTTTCTACCCCAGTTGATCAAATCTTTCAAGGTTGTAAAGATTACACCCATTCCAGCGCCCCCTTCTTCCAAGCATATATGAGACCCAACACTAAAACGCCGATGAAGATGAACATCTCGATCATTGCTATTAAGCCCGTCTTCAAAAATGAAATGGCCCACGGGTAGAGGAAGACTGTTTCAACATCAAAAATAACTAGTAGGAGGCCATACATGTAATAGGAGATCCCGTAGCGGGATGGAGTGCCGCCAATTGGTATCGATCCACATTCGAATGGCAGTAATTTTAGTGGCGTTGGATTGCTTGGTCTTAATTCAAATAGCCAGCCGATGATCATCATTACTATCGGCAGAACCAAAGCTGCTATGATGAATATGCCAATTGAAATGTATGTATCTGCTACCACCATAACAATTCTCCGTTTATTTAAAACAGTTGCTAACTTGATGATTTCAGTATATATATTTTTTAATTCGATTTTTTTATAAAAATATCTGTTTTTTAAATACGCAGGCAAAGAATATAAGCAAAAATCGTTATAGAACCTTTGGATGATTGAAGTTGAAGTCAAACTCCCAGTCAAAGACCCAGCTGCGCTGGAAAATAAAATAAAGCAGATGAGAATGAAATCGGCTGGGGAGAAAAAACAGCTTGATATATACTACAACGCTCCAGATAGAGATTTTGCAAAAACCGACGAAGTACTCAGAATCAGAATTGAAAATGATAAGAACTATTTGACCTATAAGGGTGCAAAGCTCGATGGCAAAACAAAGAGTCGAAGGGAAATAGAAATAGAAATCGAAGCAAAAGCAGTTAAAAAGCTGCGGAGCTTGCTATCGCTGCTTGGGTATCGCGAAATAGCAGCTGTAAATAAAATAAGGCGAGTTTATAAATTTCGCGGTCTTAAGATTTCCCTAGATCGCGTGGAGCAGCTTGGCAGTTTTATCGAAGTTGAAGTACCTGCAGTGGAAAAAAACTTCGAGACCAAGCGCAAGCAAGTCTTCGATTTACTGCAAACTCTCGGCCTATCGCTGAAGGATTCCATTCAGCAGTCATATCTTGAGCTGCTTCTAGCTAAAAAGCCCAAATAGCAAGCGAATAACTTGGAAAATTATAGCTTGATTCGCAAAAGCTGCACCTCAATACCGGAATCGATTTCTATCAAAGCAGCGTGCCCGGCTTCAGCTGCACCTGTATTGACAATCAGCGTTTTTCCAAGTCGATCTATACCATATGCCTCGTGAATGTGACCGCAAACAACAAGGTCAAGCTCACTGCCCTCGATAAATTCTCGCAGAGCATAGCTTCCAGCGTTTATATAGTCTCTGGTGAGATCTAAAATTTCAAATGGAGGTACGTGCGAAACCAAGATTTTCCTTCCAGGGTAGCTTCCTATAACACCTTTGAATTTCTCTAGAATTTGATGAATCTCACACTCGGTTAGCTCATAGGGCGTATTATAGGGAGTTATATTGGATCCGCCTAAGCCCATGAATAAAACATCATCGATTTGCACACTCGAAGCATGCAAGTTAATTGCTCTCGAAAAATCAAAGAATGCTTTATCCCACGGAAGGTCGCAGTTGCCTTGAACCGCGAGTACTTTTTTACCCCATAGCTTCTCAAGCACTTTAGCACTGCCAATAAATCCTAGGTCAGTGATATCGCCGGCGAATAAGATTAAGTCAACCTCGCCTGAAGCTAGCAGGATTTTATTTAAAGTCGAGCATTTGCCATGCAGATCTGAAAGAGCAAGGATTCTCATAATTTTCATGATTATTTTTTACTTCTTGATTAATGCTTTCGGTTAAAATAAGACTCATAGAGCAGCAGCCATCCTTAAATAGTTGAAATAAATAGAGAGAAATAGAGAAAATAAGGAAGTGTTAGCACGCCAAATGAATATGAATCAATTCTCAATCGGGCAATGAAAAAAACACCACCTGTAAAGGTGAGTGACACTCGTTTCATTATTCCATCTCCAAGGGTATTCTCAGAGGGTAGAACAACAGTTCTGGATAATTTTAAGGACATCGTTAGCGTGCTCAATCGAGATCCTGATCACGTTATGAAATTTCTTGTGCGTGAAATGGGTACAGCTGGCAAGATCGATGGCTCGAGAGCAATCTTTCAAGGAAAGTTCACCGCTGATGCAATTTGGATGCAGATAAATAGATACGTTGAGGAATTTATCACCTGTCAAGAATGCGGGAGGCCGGATACGCATCTTATAAAACAGGATAGAATTCTTATGCTCAAATGCGATGCTTGCGGTGCTTGGAGACCTGTGCAGAGGAGAGTGCTGAAGAAGCCAGCGGTAGCACCTCAGACTCTTGAAGAAGGCAAGGAATATGAGCTTCAGATTAGTGCAGTTGGCAAGAAGGGTGATGGCATTGCCATTGTTGGCGGCATCACCATATTCATTCCTGGGGCGCAGAAGGGCGAGACCGTTAAAGTTGTGATAAAAAAGCTCTCAGGCAACCTTGCGTTTGCCGACCGCGTTGATGCTGGTAAAAGATTTAAATGAGGATAAATGACCTTGATTTAAAACATTGGAAGCAATATTCAAATATCCTCACCGATAGCTTGTGGATAATTAACAAGCGTGATTCAAGCGATGCACATTCGGGGGAATACTGGGGGAACTTCATTCCGCAAATTCCAAATCAAATGCTGCTTCGCTATACCAGAGCTGGGGAAACTGTTCTAGATGCATTCCTTGGGCTTGGTACAACCTTGATTGAATGCGTTCGCCTAGGTAGAAATGGCATTGGAATCGAGCTGAATGCAGATATAGCTAGAATTGCAAGAGCTAGGGTTAAAATGCAGCAAAGAATCTCTGGAAGCAATGCAAATATAAAGATCTTGACTGGCGATAGTAGGAAAATAAATATTAAGAAAAAAGCTGGTGTTGAAAGCGTGCAGCTTCTAATTCTGCACCCGCCCTATCACGATGTGATAAAATTCAGCAGCGATAAAAGAGATCTATCCAATGCTTCAAGCGTTGAAGAATATCTCAATATGTTCCGAGAGGTGCTTAACAATACTATTCCACTGCTCGATCCTAAGCGCTTCCTAGTTCTGGTGATAGGTGATAAGTATCAAAAAGGCGAATGGGTGCCATTAGGTTTTCTGGCGATGAACGAAGTTCTAAATTTTGGGTTCAAACTCAAGAGCATAATTGTAAAAAATATAACCGGCAATGAAAGAGGCAAGGGCTTGGCGAATAATCTCTGGCGATATCGCGCATTAAAAGCAGGCTTCTATATATTCAAGCATGAATATATAATGGTTTTTATGAAAGAGAAAAAATGAGCTTAAAACTCATCATCCTGCACATAGCTCCTTCTGAACCTCAGAGCAAGTTCTGCTTTCATAAGCTCTCGCCCCAGATAAGCTGCGTGCTCCAAGCTTGAAACTAAATCGTGCTTTAAAATGGTATCCAAGATCTCCTTTGCTTTTTTGCCCTTTATTCCAATGTTTTCATGCAGCGCTAAAATAACTTCCTCGCCATTTAGCTTGACTATGCCAATTTTGAAGCAGCCTTTTGGATCCAGCCTCCAACTCTTTGATTTCTCTGCATTTATTATTATCTCCTGCCCGCTTAATTCCATCAAACTCGGGCGAGCTCTCTTCTCTTTTATACTCAGCAGATCTATCCCCAAGTCCTTGGGAACTGTTTGCCTATCCCTCGCTAGAAACATCATTTCACTGGCAGTTTTAAGTTCTCTCACGCTGCCCCTTGTCTTTTGACTGTGCTCAGGGGTGAAGAGGATACTTGCATTCAATTCCAGTGCAAGTCCAGCTAGAACAGCGTGAACTCCCTGCGAATCAGCGTCTATCAATTCAGCAACATTGCCCACTCCAAATAAGAGAGGTGTTCTGCGATCAAGCTCTCTGAATCCATGATACCGGATCAAACTCTTCATAAAGCCCTGTGCAACTGGATTAAGAATGGGATCCGCAATTACCTTTTTGATTCCAATTGCTTTAGCTCTTTCAATATTTCTGAAAAGGCTGCTTAGATCTTCGCCATCTGGAATTACTACAGCCGCTGCATCGCGATTTGCAACCGCCTCCCCTGCTATTTCCAGATTCGCAGAGTTCAAGCTCAATACCAGATCAGCACCAGCTTCAACGCCTGCTTTTATCAATTCTCCATCTAGGGTATCTACACTCAGTGGAAGATCAAGCGGCTTCAATATCTTAACTACCCTCTCCACATCTTCTACTTCAGCATCTAAATGCACCCCTAAATCAATGATATCTGCGCCTTCACTGATGTAATATTCTGCTCTCCTGAGCAATGCTTCCCTTTCCAAGCGCGTGGCATCAACGATCTCAGCGAGCACCTTCATTCTCGAACCGCCGCCTATCTTCAGATTTTTAATCAAGAACTCATACTCTGCATTTTTCTCCAGCGCTTGAACCTTTTGAAGAGCATCTTTTCTAATTAGTTCAGCCAAGAGCAGGCAGGCTGGAATTTTGCTTGAAAGCTCAATTTTATCCACATATTTCAAGATCAATCCCAGATCCGAGGCGTGCTTAGGCCCGAGTCGTATTTTAACGTTGAACTCCTTCTCCAGCTTTGAAAAATCTCCACCGCATAAACCGGAAACCAAGACGAGGTCGAATTTTTGCTTTAAGTTAAGAAGTGTATCTCTCAAAAGTTTTGGTGTGGTGAAAGCCGCTATATCTAAATTCAAAACCTGCATATCCACGTCTCTTAATCCCTCAATAGCTTTTCTAACGATATTTGAGGCTTTGCGACCAGTTACTATTAAAATATTCATAGTTAAGGTTATGCTAGGAAAATTGTATATAATCATTGCCATAAGATGCAATATCGATATTCGCGAAAACTAATTGCGCGAAGTTAGAATAAAGCCGAGGAAGAGAAAATTTCAGCCCCTTATAAGCATAAGAATGAAATGGAAGTTAGAATATAAATGCTTAAATTTGACTTTCACGTGCACTCAAATCACTCTAGGGATGGCATTGACTCAGTTGAAAAAATTTTAAAGCAAGCCATAAGCCGCGGTCTCAACGGTATCGCTATCACCGATCACGATACCTTGAGTGGTGCAATTGAGGCAATGGAAATCGTGGAGAAGCAAAATCTATCCATCTTGGTAATCCCAGGAATAGAGGTTTCAACTAAGGAGGGACATTTGATTGTACTTGGTATTAGAGAAGCCATACCTCCTAAGCTCGCAGTGGATGAAACAATAAGAATTGCGCGAAAAATGAAAGGTTTGATCGTTGCACCTCATCCGCGTGCTCTATTTCGCAATAGCTTGAGAGACCTAAACAGCCTTGACATAGATGCCATTGAATTTAACCCAAAACCATTTGCAAATACAAAGTTTGCTGAGCGAATTGCAGTAAAACATTCGCTGCCCATGATCGCAGGTAGCGATGCTCACAGCGCTGAGTTCATTGGCTATGCAATTACAGAAATAGATTGCGAGCTAAGCCAGAAAAGCGTGTTTCAAGCTATAAAAGCTAGGGAGACTAAAATTGCGAGTAAAAAAATCCCGTTTAGTTTGCTCTTCAAACAATGGCTGAGAAAGCTATAACTAATGGCTGAGAAAGCTATAACTCTTTTGGCATTTTAGTAGAGAAAATTGATATCGAATGTCATTAAACAAAATTGATATAAATTATATAATAGAAAGGAGTAAAAAGAGAAAGGTCGTGGTGAAGAATGACCAACGCTGAGGAAATGCAAGCACTGATACTTGATCTTAGAAAGAGGCTGGAGAGTGTAAGAGCTGCAGGCGGTCCAGAGAAAATTGAGAAACAGAAGAAGGGGGGAAGACTTACAGCGAGGGAGAGAATTGAAAAGCTTTTAGACCCGGGTAGCTTTGTGGAGCTCGAGGCTCTTGTTAGGCATCGGTGCTTTGATTTTGGTATGGAAAAAAGAGAGGCACCAGCAGATGCGGTTATAACTGGCTACGGTACAATCGATGGCCGCGTTGTTTGCGTATTCGCTCAAGATTTCACAGTGATAGGAGGCTCGCTTGGACTAGCGCATGCCAAGAAAATCTGCGATGTAATGGATCTTGCTGCAAAAATAGGAGCACCTGTGATTGGATTATGCGATTCTGCTGGCGCTAGGGTTCAAGAGGGAGTGGATGCCCTCGCTGGTTATGGGCAGATTTTCTATAGGAACTCGATTTACTCTGGAGTTATACCGCAGATAGCTGCATTAATGGGACCCTGCGCAGGAGGAGCAGTCTATTCTCCTGCATTGCAGGATTTCACCATAATGGTTGATAAATTCAGCTATGCCCATATCACAGGTCCAAAAGTCATAAAGGCAGTAACCGGCGAGGATGTCACCTCGGAAACACTTGGGGGTGCAACTGTACATGCTACTAAAAGCGGGCTCTGCGATTTAGTGGCAGTTAATGATGAGCATTGTCTTCAATTGATAAAAGAACTTCTAAGTTTTCTACCTTCAAATAATCTGGAAGACCCGCCAATCAAGCCCACAAGTGACCCTTGGGACAGACGTGATCCAACTTTGAATGAAATCGTGCCTGTTAATCCCAAGAAGTCCTATGATGTTAGAGATGTGATAAGGAGAGTTGTGGACGATGGATACTTCTTCGAAATCAAAGAGAACTTTGCGAGGAATATAGTAGTAGGTTTTGCCCGCTTAGATGGCAGACCTGTTGGAATCGTTGCGAATCAGCCTAAAGTTTTAGCTGGCTCTTTAGACGTAGATTCCTCTGATAAAGGCTCGAGATTCATAAGATTTTGCGATTGCTTTAACATACCGCTCATTCAATTCGTGGATGTCCCGGGTTATCTCCCAGGCGTGCAGCAGGAATATCTTGGCATTATTAGGCATGGAGCGAAAATGCTCTTCGCTTACTCAGAGGCCACGGTGCCAAAAATTACACTGGTGCTGAGAAAGGCCTATGGCGGCAGCTATCTCGCTATGTGCAGCAAAGACTTAGGCGCGGACTTCGTATTTGCATATCCAACCGCCGAAATCGCAGTTATGGGTCCAGATGGAGCTGTTGATGTTGTTTTTGCAAAGGAAATAGCTGCAGCTAAAGATCCAGAGGCATTGAGGGAAAAACTCATTGAGGACTATAAAAAGAAATTCGCAAACCCATATGACGCAGCTTCAAAGCTCTACATCGATGGCGTCATTGAGCCTCAGGATACCAGACCTGTGCTGATAAGTGCTCTAAGAATACTGGCAACAAAGCGAGAGGATAGACCTAGGAAGAAACATAGCAATATGCCTCAGTAGGGTTGAGAATGCGGAGATTCAGAGTAGAGATAAATGGAAAAATTCACGAGGTGAAGATAGAAGAAATAAAGGAAGAGATGGAAGCGCAAATTGCAGTCATTGCAGCGGCAATTTCAGCATACCTCGAGAGTGAGGAAATTGCCATAGCGCCTCCACCAAAGATAAGTAAATGGAGCTTAGCCGGTAGGCGCGATTTAATGAGTCCTCTGACGAGGGATAGAAAAATGCTGAGGGGAAAGGCAGCGACTTCAAGCTGGAGCCTGACCGGCAGGCAAGAGCTTATGAGGCAGGGTGCATGGGATGAAGAGATATAGAATAGAGGTCAATGGCAAAGTCTACGAAGTTAAGGTTGAGGAGATCAAAGAGGGCGCTTCACCTGCCGCCTCACCGCGACCAGCTGAAGTCCTGAAGCTAGAGCCTCCCAAAATAGAGCCGCTCAAGATAGAGACCAAGATAGAGCCTCCCAAAATAGAGACAAAGCCCATCCTAGAAAAAGCTGAAGAAACCGATGGAGGAATTCTCAGCCCAATGCAGGGCACGGTGGTGCAAGTAAGGGTTAAGGCTGGAGATGTTGTGAAAAAAGGCGATGTTATTGCAATAATTGAAGCGATGAAGATGGAAAACGATGTTCGCTCCCATAGAGCTGGAGTTGTTAAGGCTGTGCACGTAACTGTTGGCCAGACGGTTAGCCCCAATACTTTACTTGCAGTTATAGAATAGCTAATTTATCAAAAGGCCATCCAAAAATATTTTTGGTAATTCCACTCATTAATCAAATGAATGTTCAACAAAATTTTAATTGCCAATCGAGGGGAGGTGGCAATCAGAGTAATTCGAGCCTGCAAAGAGCTTGAAATCGAAACCGTCGCGGTTTATTCAGAGGCTGATAAAGAATCGCTTCACGTTACCTATGCGGATGAAGCATACTGCATCGGACCGCCTCATCCGAAGGAAAGCTATCTTAATATGCAGGTGCTGATCGACACCGCTTTGAGGGTCAATGCAGAAGCGATCCATCCTGGATATGGATTTCTAGCGGAAAACGCAGATTTCGCTGAGATTTGCCAGAAAAATGGCTTGATTTTCATCGGACCCAGTGCAGAAAACATCAGGAAACTGGGCAATAAACTTGAGGCAAGGAAGCTGATGGCAAAAGCAGGCGCCAATGCGCTTCCTGGAGCCATGGATAGCGTAAGAGATCTGGATGAAGCCTTGGATATAGCCAGTGCGATTGGCTATCCTGTGATAATAAAAGCTGCAGCTGGTGGAGGCGGCATTGGCATGCGCATTGTGAGATGCGAGCCAGAGCTTAAGCCAGCTCTTGAATCTGCTCAAAGGACAGCGGAGAAAGCATTTGGCGATGGAAGCCTGTATATCGAGAAATACCTGGAAAACCCCAGGCACATTGAAGTTCAAATATTGGCGGATAATAATGGTAAAACAGTTCACCTAGGCGAGAGGGAGTGCTCCATCCAGAGGAGACATCAAAAACTGCTGGAAGAAGCTCCCAGCCCAGCTGTGACGCCTGAGCTTAGAGAGAGACTTGGCAAAATTGCAGTTCAAGGAGTTAAACACGCTGGGTATAGAAGTGCTGGCACTGTGGAATTTTTGATGGACCAGCACAGGAATGTTTACTTCATTGAGATGAACACAAGAATACAGGTCGAGCACCCTGTGACTGAGATGATAACAGGAATAGATCTAGTAAAGCAGCAGATAAAAATCGCTTCTGGAGAAGAACTTGATTTTGATCAAGAAGATGTGCACCTTCAAGGCCACTCCCTAGAATGCAGAATAAACGCAGAAGACCCAAGCAAAGACTTCGCTCCTTCATTCGGCACCATAACTGAATATGTGTTACCAGGTGGTCCTTGGGTTAGAGTGGATAGAGGAAGCGCATATTCTGGCTATACCATCCCGCATTATTATGATTCACTGCTGGCAAAATTAATAGTATGGGGCAAGGATCGAGATGAAGCCATCGAGCGAATGAAAAGAGCACTTGATGAATTCATCATAGAGGGCATACATACAACTCTCCCGCTGCATAAAACAATCATCCACGACCCGGCTTTTATGAAGGGCGATATTGATATTAATTTCATTCAAAGGAGAATTTTAAATGTGCCGAAAATCAATCCTGATGAGATCAAAAGTGAGCTTAATACTAAATTTATCGGCCGGGAGTTATACTACCACGAGGATGTTTTATCCACAAATCTTCTAGCAAGAGAGCTCATTGAAAAAGGCGCGAGGGAGGGCACGGCTGTTATTGCAGAAACACAGCATAGAGCCAGAGCTAAAATGGGCGAGGTATGGCTCTCGCCCTTTGGTGGAATCTGGCTTAGTGTGATTTTGATGCCGAAATTGCCTCCATCAGAAACGCCAAAGTTCAACCTCCTAGCAAGCGTGGCTGTGGCTAGCGCAATTAAAAAACTCTACGGCTTAGAGGCGAAGATAAAATGGCCCAGTGATATAATGATCAAGGATAGGAAAATAGCTGGGATATTCGCTGAATCGGTTACGGAGCAAAATGAATTGAAATATCTCATAATTGGCATAGGGATAAATGCAAATGTGGACATTGCATCGTTTCCCCTCTGGCTGCGCCGAACCGCAACTTCACTTAGGAAGGAACTAGGAGAGCCAGTTTCGAGAAAGGAATTGATAAAAAAATTGCTGGAAGAACTTGAAGAAAAGTATTTGACTGTTCAAAAAGAAGGCTTCAAGCCAATATTGCACGAATGGATGAATCTTTCTTATCTATTTGGAAAAATAGCTAGGATATCGACTCCAGTGGAAATTTTAGAGGGCGAAATCATCGATCTTGAATACGATGGCAGCCTTGTACTTAGACTGCATGATCAAACTAAGAAAAAAATTTTTGCAGGTAAGATAATAAGCGTGAGAAAGAAATGAGGGAAAAAATACTGAGAGAGTTAAAACAAAGTCAGGGAAAATACGTTTCAGGTCGAAAACTCGCTCGATCTCTCAAGGTATCAAGAACAGCAATCTGGAAGCAGATCAATTCTCTGAAAAAAATGGGCTATGAAATAGAAGGCAAGCCAAAAAAAGGCTATAGACTCATCAAAAGCCCGGATCTAATTACGGCTGAGGAAATAAAAATTGGATTGAAAACTGCGTTTCTGGGCGGAGAGCTGAGCTATTTCCAGAGCGTGAGCTCGACCAATGATGTTGCAAGGGAGCTAGCGGAAAAAGGCGCTGCAGAGGGACTGGTTGTACTCGCTGAAAGTCAGTCGATGGGAAAAGGCAGACTGGGTAGAACTTGGGTCTCACCTCCAGGCGGGATTTGGCTTTCGATAATTCTTCGCCCTAAAATCCAGCCAAGCAATGCACAGCTGCTCGCTCTAACAGCAGGGGTTGGGGCTGCAGATACCATTAATAAACTTGGCCTTCCAGCTAAACTTAAATGGCCCAATGATGTCATGATTCGCGATAAAAAAGTGTGCGGCATTTTAGTTGAGCTGGCTGCTGAGGCTGAGGCAGTAAACTATGCAATATTAGGAATAGGCATAAATGCCAACAATGACCTAGAAACACTTCCCAGCGAGATACAGAAGAACGCTACCACGCTTAAAAAAGAACTGGGCAGAGCAATTGAGCGAGCGAAGTTTGTGCAAGAATTATTGCTTGAACTTGAAGAGAAATACCTTCTCTTCCAGCGTGAACCATGTATGATTTTGAATCGATGGCGAGCGCTATCCAACATTCTCGGAGGAAAAGTTCAAATTAAAACCCAGACTGAGAGTTTCACAGGCATTGCAAGAGATATCGCACCGAATGGAAGCCTACTCGTGGAACTGGAGGATGGATTTATAAAGCAGGTTATAGCTGGAGACTGCATTAACCTTAGAAGCGCATGAATGCTGCATTGAGAACTCATTTTCACCTTGCTCACCAAAACCTTTTCATATCTCTTCGTTGTATAGCTTTTGATGCAGAAATTATTTAACGCTGCAAGAAACTGCGCATTGGAAATAAAGAAATATAGCAGTGCATTGATCGTTTCCCATATAGATGCTGATGGTCTCGCAAGTGCCGGTATTATGTGCAGAGCACTTGAGCGTGCTGGTATCAATTTTTCTCATAAAATTGTGAAAAAACTCGATGACAAAACCTTGAAGGAAATAGCAGATCAAAATCCAGAGGTAGTAATCTTCACAGACCTAGGGAGCGGTGTTCAAGCCAAGATTGCTGAGCTTAAATTGCAAGCTGTAGTGATCGACCACCATCAGCCTAGGGACAGCGGCGTTGAACATCATTTAAATCCACACCTCTTCGGCTACAATGGCTCAATAGATTTAAGCGGAGCTGGAGCAAGCTATCTTGTCGCAAGAAATATCTGCAGCAGCGATGACCTGATTCCACTTGCAATCGTAGGCGCGGTTGGAGATCTGCAGGATCATAGAGAAAACAAGCTCTCTGGAATTAATCGCTGGATTCTGGAGGAGGGCAGAAAACTTGGCATTGTGGCATTTGAAAGAGACCTAAGGCTCTTTGGAAGGCAAACTAGACCTCTGCATAAGCTGCTGGAATATTCCTCTGATCCCTGCATCCCAAATTTGAGTGGAAATGAAGAAGCATGCCTTGCTTTTCTCCTTCGCTTGGGCATTAATTTAAAGAATGAGGAGTGGAGGCGCTGGATCGATCTATCCAAGCAGGAGAAGCAATTGATAGTTTCAAAATTACTTCAACTCTGCCTTGAAAATGGAATTTCCTCGCGCATTGTACAGCGCTTGATAGGCGAGGTATATACTTTTTTAAAAGAACCTCTGGGTACAGAAGTTCGAGATGCATCGGAATTTGCCACTTTGCTCAATGCTACAGCTCGCTATGACTTTGCTGAAGTTGGCCTAGCGGTCTGCTTGGGAGACCGAGGCCTTGCCTTCGCGTATGCCAGAAATCTACTTCACCAGCATCGCAGAAACCTCGCTGAGGGATTGAAGTTTGTGAAGGAAAAGGGAATTGTTACCCTTGAGAATTTGCAGTATTTCCACGCTGGCAGCAGCATAAGAGAAACCATTGTCGGCATTATTGCAGGCATGAGCACCAATGCAAGCACGCGCAGCCTTCCAATAATTGCATTCGCACAGGCTGAGGATGGAGTTAAAGTATCAGCCAGAGGCAATCAAGAATTAGTGCGCCGGGGATTGAACCTAGCCACTGCGCTAAGCGAGGCAGCTTCATGCGTTGGTGGAGTTGGAGGGGGTCACGATATTGCTGCAGGAGCTATGATTCCCTTTAACAGCGAAGAAGAATTTCTGAAGATACTTGATAAGAAGATCGGCGAGCAGCTTAGAGGTAATTTAGCAGCGAAAAACTGAGGTCAGCGCTTGCCATATTTATATTCAATGTTACACGATCCCTCCATTGAGACCATGCAGGGTCCGATCGGATGCTGCGGAGAGCAAGCTTTTGCAAAAAGAGGGCACTCATGCGAGTATATTAAGCCGCGAAGCACTTCATCGCACTTGCAGCCCTTTGGTTTTTCGAATTTAAACTGCTTTAGCTCTTCAAGCTCTTCTTCAAATTTCTTCCTAGCATCGAAATGCTCGAACTCCTTTTTCAACTTCATACCTGAATCTGGAATGACATCGAAGCCACGCCACTCAGCATCGCTGGGCTGGAAAACCGCATTCATAATTGCAAGCGCTTTTTCATTGCCGCTGTATCGCACCGATCTAATGTACTCATTTTCAACCTTTGCTTGGCCGCTTTTAATTTGCTTTGCAAGCATGAATACGGCAATGAGCACGTCAAGCGGCTCGAAGCCTGCTATCACCTGAGGAATGTGATATTTCTCGCTTATCTCCTCATATGGCTTCAAGCCGATTATGGTACTAACGTGTCCCGGGTCGATCAAGCCATGCAGCTTTACCTCGCCCATTGCTATCAATGCCTTCAAAGCCGGGGGGAAATAACGATGGCAGTTCAAAATTGAAAAATTCTCCAGCTTAGTATTCAAAAGCGTGGCAGCAGTACCGGGTGCTGTGGTTTCAAACCCAATTGCTAAGAACACCACTTCCTTTTTATTCTCAGCTGCAATCTTAACTGCATCTTCTATGCTATATACAACCCTGACATCGCATCCCTCTGCACGCATATCGAGCAGAGATCTCTCTCTCCCTGGCACGCGCACCATATCTCCATAGGTAGCTATGGTTATGCCTTTCTTTGCAAGAATTATACCCTCTTCAATTTCCCTCTGAGGCGTTATGCAAACCGGGCAGCCTGGCCCCTGTCTAACTTCAACTCCAGCTCCCTTCAGCAGGTATTCCAAGCCATACTTAACAATTGTATCCTGATGGGTGCCGCAAGCGTGCATTATTCTGATATTGAGCTGCATTTCCTTCAAGCGTTCCAGGATCTTGCCTGCAATCTCTCTACATCTAAATTCAATTTTCATAAATTAAACCAAGAACTTGATTTTTTTAATAAGACATTCTCTACCTGAGATAATTTCCACAGCGCTGCCGCACACAGGGCAGCTGAAGGCAGGGAGGGAAAGATGATATTCTGGATCATCCTGATAGCTTAAAGAGCCCTCATATCCGCAAGCTATGCATTTAATGCAGCCATCTCTTTCTTCGATGTAGAGCTGAGAGTTCTCCAGAATGCTTCCTCTGGCAAGGGTCTCATAGCAGAATTTTATTTGCTCCTTTCCCAGGAAGGTGAGCTTTCCAATTACAATGTGCACCTCCAGAACTTTATTTGCATTGTGCTTTTCCGCTTCCTGAAGCAAATTATTGACTAATTGTAAAGCAATTGAATATTCATGCATTGAATCACAGTTTAAGAGCACTGATCACTCTAGATATTCCCTCTCCTTTTCTGCAATTCGTGGCAACTGCAACTGCTCTGGGATTTATTCGAATGACATCTTCCTTTAACCTCTTCACGCTAACTTTCATCGCTCTCGCTAAATCTTTTTTATTGACCACTACAACATCCGCACTTTGAAATATAAAGGGATGTTTGACCACCATATACGGCCCCTCTGTTACACTTATAACCACAACTCGCTTTTCACACCCAAGGGGAAATTCAGCTGGACAAATGAGATTTCCAACATTTTCCACCAAGATGAGGTCTATCTTATCAAGGTTTATTTTCTGCAGTGCCCTTCTAATCAATTCAGCATCCAAATGACATTCCTTGCCGGTGTTGATCTGCACCACCTCAACGCCCTGCTTCTTCACGCGATCCGAGTCAATGGTCGTGGTAACGTCGCCATTGAAAACCGCTATTTTATACTTCCGATTCAAATGCTTTGCAAGCTGCTCTATAAGCGTGGTTTTGCCTGAACCAATCGATCCCATTATATCTATCGCTCTTATTCCTTTTTTCCTCAGCAGCTCTCGGTTTTGCAGTGCAATTTTTTCATTCTCAAGAAGCAGGTCTCTCTCAAGTTCTACGTCGAAGGTCCTCTCAGGTGTTATAACTTCATCCAGTGGCATTTCTACACCTCAGTATTTCCCTCCACATCTGCAGAGTTTCATTCGCTGCCTTCTCATCCATTACTTGAATCGCGAATCCAGCGTGAACAATCACATATTCACCCACTTTGGCGTCTACAAGGGAAATATTCACCTCTCGAGTGGTACCATCTCCAAAATCCACTCTAGCCACATTTCTCTCCTCGCTGATCTCTAAAATTCTAGCAGGAATCGCGAGACACATTGCTATTGAATTTGCAACCCTATTGAATATAAAATTTATGCTAAGCCTTGCAGTAGTCCTTGACCAAGCATTCTTGGCACCTCTGCCTTCTGCAGTACTGCAGGTTAATTCTCACAAGCTTGGATTCATAAGTCTCTAAATCTTTTTTATCAATCCCAAGTTTTTCAGCCACATCCAGTGCTCTGGGAGAGAATTTAGGCTTTGCTTTAGCCCAAATTCCACGAAGCTCTCTGAGGAATATGTTGATCGCAACTCCCCCAATGCCTTTAAACTCCAGAAGCCTCCTCTCCAAGTCCATCGAGTCGCTAGCTTGCGCGTGCAGCTCTTCCAAACTTCCATTGTAGCGTTTCTTCAAAAGTTCAGCTGCATAAAGCAGATTTGTGGCTGTTGAAAAGTCATATCTCACATAGCCCCCTGAATCCAGAACCTCAACCACTTTATCCCAGCCTGCGTCCAGTAATTTATCTGGGGATGTTAAACCTCTTTCTACGAACTTTTGAAAAGTTTTCTTAGCGATCTCGCTTGAAATCCTCTTTGCGAAAAGCATCGAGGCTAAAAACCATTTGAATCTATCTTCAGGCTTAGCAAGATCCAGACCAAGTTCATCTGAATAAGAAGGCATCTTGGAAAGAATTTCTTTAACCATGCTGCCTATTTCTTATATCTCCTATATTATGATATAAAAAATCGTATCTCCCCTTATAACAACCGTATCCAGTTTCCTTCCCTCATTCATTAGCTCTGCATTTTCAAGTACTAGATTCATATGCTCATCAAAGCCTTTGAGTTCCCCTTGATATTCCTTTCCATTTTTAAGGGCAACAGTGATTTTTTTCCCCAGAGATGCACTCAAGCATTTCTGAGGATTTTGAATTTTCTTTCTCAACTGCATTTTTTAACTCTAATGGTAGCTAAAGCAAATTAAGCTTTTCTTCCAACCGGCATGATGTAAAGAGGCTCTTCCTGCATATTTAAGATCTCCTTTACCTTTTCATCAAAGAAGGCACCTATAACCACGGTTCCAAGGTTTAATGAAATCGCTTGGAGATAAACGTTTTGAGCAGCATGCCCTGCCTCCATATGAACATATCTCCTGCCCCTCTCTCCATATTTCAAAGTGGTTCTCTCATAAACCGCTGAAATTACTATGTCAGCAGCTGCCTCTGATACACATCTCTGCATTTGCAAGCTCCTCTCTCACATCTCCATCTCGAACTTTTATTAACGCGTGCTCTTTTGGCATGTATTTATAAACACCTTCATCTATACCTTCAACATCTCCTGCTGCAAGATAAAGCTCAAGCGGATAGAGTGCACCTGCGGAGGGAGCTGTTCTATAACCTAGAGCAGAAGTTATCCCTTGCGCTGCCCAGAGTAATTGCGATATCTCTTCGAGCTTTAAATTCTCGCTTGAGTAAGCTCTTACAGACCTCCTCCCTAGCAATGCGGCCTCGATGGCTATCTCACCATCATATCTCGGCTTGGGAAGTTTTACCATATCCCCTACTTCAATTTGAAGCGCCTCCTCTCTAACCTCACGGGTGAGGCAGCTTGCAAGACCAAGATTAGCAGCACAAGCTATAGCTAGCTTTAAAAATTCTCTTCTGGGAAGTGCTCTAAGATTCAAATCAGCCACCTCCAATATATTTTTAATATTTAAAGCTTTATAAATATTTGACCTGATCTTTCTGCAGGGAGCAGAATGCTACTTAAAAAGCTGGCCTTAATAATTTTAATATGGAAGTGGATTTTATCTTGGATGGCTTTAAAATATGGCAAAAAGATTTCATATCTAGCAGTGCTTTCAAAGGCGTTGGCGTACACGGGCGTGAGGGGATTCGAACCCCTGATCTACAGCTTAGGAGGCATACGGCTTTAGCGCTGCCGCCCTGTCCTGGCTAGGCCACACGCCCGATAGAACATGTATCTGGGAATACTTTAAGCTTGCTCTCGCAATTGAGAAGCGTAGAGAAGCTGAAGACAACCCCAGTTCTAATAGCAATCGTTATGTTTAGGAAAATATATAATATTTGAGCCGCCGTGGCTTAGCCCGGTAAAGCGGCTGATTCGTAATCAGCAGTTCGAGGGTTCAAATCCCTCCGGCGGCTTTTAACCTTCGGTAAAGCCTTGCAGTTTTTATCTCTGAGATAGCATTTTTATATATATAACTAGAAAGGCAGCGCAGTATAGTAATAGAAATATGTTTAATTCCATTTTATATGCTGCTGAGCAATGCGATGCTTAGCAGCGCGACAGCGTGGAATGTATTTTCCCAACTCAAGTTTATCTCCAAATCCTCCCCACAATTTGGGAAAACAAAAACATCACTAAAATTATAGCAATGGGTAGCGCAGTGGTTGGATATTCAGGCACTGGGGTTGGATCAGTTTGCGTGGGAGGTGTAGCAGAAGCAGCATCAGTGTCTGTTGCAGTATCGTCTGTTGCTGTAGTGTCTGTTGCAGTATCATATGTTGTTCCTCTGAACTCTGGTGTCGTTGTGGGAGATGGGCTGGGTGTCGAGCTTTGAGTTGGCGAAGCTGGTGTATTCTCTTCTTGAGGTGGTGTGGGCTGAGTCTGAATTTGAGCAGGTGCAGTTTCCTTAATATCTTCTTTAATATTTAAAATTAAAAATATAGCTAGCAGCAGTAATGATGTTGCTACTAGCATTTTATTTCTATCCTTATCTCCCATACTACGCCCACCTAAGTTCAGAAAGGCTTAGATAAATTTTGTAGATTGAGATATAAAAATATTTGGTAAATAATGATGATGTAATTATGATATAAAATTACACCCCAACTGTCTTCACTATTCCTATGAATTCCCGGTCGAATGTGAATATTGCTTCTATTCGAAGGCGCTTCATCAGTGCAATTGTGGTGCAGTCGATGAAGCTCAATTCAGAGTCGAAGTACTGCTGATACAGCTCAAGTGCCAGATCTATATCAGCCGGTCCCAGGAAGAACAGTTTAATAGGCTTTGTTTGAGCGAATTTTGCAATGTCTAGAGCGATATTTTTATTCTTGGTAGCCACGTAGGCGTAGGAGATCGCTTCGCTCAAAATTAGGTCGCTTATAATTGCAGTGCCATAAATGCCACCTATTATATCTTCAAAGATGGCTACCGCTATTTTATGATTTTTATCATCGCTATTCCTAGCTGCAACTATGGCTGAGGTATCTATTATTATGCTCATAATCTATACAAGCGCTGGTTTATCTCTTCGGGAGAAGTTGAAACTCCCCATCTTTTGGGATTTGCGAGCATCTTTCGCATTTCCTCGCCTTCGCTCATTATATAATCTATTAGTTCATCAAGATGCTCGCTGGCATACTCAAGAGCAAGTTCCATTATCCGTTGATTGGTTAACCTGAGTCCTTTTTTCGCTAGGCCAGCCTTCATTCGGTCTAGGGTGAGCCTCGCCTCTGTTCCAATTTTAACACTGCAAACTTTCATCATTCTTTTCTACTTTCTACTTTCTACTTAACTTTTTTGGTTTTAAATTGGAAAGTTGATTTCAATTTATATTACTCCCATCTTGAAGCTTCTACCACTTTGATCAAAAATAGAAAACTTAATAAATACATCTATTTTCCTTAAAAGCGAGGGTCAGGAATGGCTATCAAAGTAAAACTGATCTCCGGGAGAACGATTATTCAAGGGAGCAATGTTGAGAATAAAACTTCAAATGAATATTTCTTTGCAGTCGCGAGATGTGAGTTAAACTCAAGAATGATGGAGATGCTAGGCGTTAAAGATGGCGATGATGTTAAAGTTAAAACAGAATTCGGAGAAGTAATTGTAAAAGCAAGGAAATGCGACGGCAACCCGGATTACATTGCCTTTATACCGATGGGGCCTTGGGCTAACAAGGTGACCAATCCCTACACTGGCGGTGTTGGGATGCCTGGCTTTAAAGGCATCGATGCAGAGATAATGCCAGCGGCTGAAAAAACGCCTACGATGAAAGAACTGATAGCAACATACAGGGGGAAGTGAAATGGTTGAGATAAAAGAAGCTGTTTGCTGCTTCTGCGGCTGTTTATGTGACGACATCTTGGTAGAGGTGAGCGATAATAAGATCACAAAAGTCAAGAATGCCTGCAAACTTGGTTACAGCAGAATAGCTGGTCACCATCCTAGATTTGAAGCGCCGATGATAAGGGAGAATGGGGAGTGGAAGAAAGTTTCCTACGAAGAAGCAATAGCTCAAGCTGCAAAGCTCCTAGCTGGCGCTAAGCGACCGCTCCTCTATGGCTGGGCAAGTACAAGCAATGAATCAATTAGCAAAGGCTTGGAACTTTGCGAAACTGTTGGGGGTGTATATGATCAATGTGCATCAGTTTGCCACGGTCCATCGATCGTTGCAGTCGCAGGTGTTGGAGCACCAGGTGCAACTCTAGGTCAAATAAAGAACAGAGCTGACCTCATAATTTACTGGGGCTGCAATCCAATGGAAGCTCACCCTAGGCATATGTCTCGATATTCAATATTCCCAAGAGGCTATTTCAGAAGTAAGGGCAAAGAGGATCGCAAACTGGTAGTTGTGGATGTGAGAAGGACGAACTCAGCAAATATAGCAGATATGTTCGTTCAGGTAGAGCCAAATCAAGACTATGCGGTGATCTCAGCTATAAGAGCAATTTTACGCGGCCACGAAGCAATTTTGCCAGATAAAATAGGAGGCGTGTCAAAAGATCAATTAAAAACATTGGTTGAGTGGATGAAGAAGGCAAAATTTGGAGCAATATACTTTGGACTTGGCTTAACTATGTCGCGAGGGAGATATAAGAATATCGAAGTTGCAATTCAACTCATCGATGATTTAAACGCAATTACTAAGTTCACCATAACGCCGATGAGAGGTCACTACAACGTCACAGGTGCAGGTCAAGTGGCAGCGTGGGAATATGGCTTTCCATATGCAATGGACTTCTCAAGAGGCTATCCATATTATAACCCGGGCGAGACAGCAAGCAATGATTTACTTCAGAGAGGAGAAGTGGATGTTATGTTTGTGATCGCAAGCGATCCAGCTGCTCACTTTCCACAGAAGAGTGTGGCGCATATGGCTAAGATTCCCGTGATACAAATCGATCCATCCCCAAATGTCACTACGGAGCTAGCCAGCGTTGTAATTCCACCAGCCTTAGTGGGGGTCGAAGCTGAGGGCACAGCCTATAGAATGGACGCTGTACCTATTCGTGCACCAAAGCTTATTGAAAGTGAGAAGCTCTCGGACTATGAGATAGTAAGCAGGATCCTTGAAAAAGTGAAAGAGTTAAAGGCAAAGGGGGCGTGAAAATGAGCGAGCTATTGATTAAAAATGGAATTGTTTACGACCCAATCAACAATATAAAAGGCGAAAAGCTTGACATTGCAATAAAAGATGGCAAGATCGTTGAAAAAGTTAAGGAACCGAAGGTAATCGATGTTGAAGAGCGCTTGGTATTGCCAGGCGGCGTTGATATGCACTCCCACATTGCAGGTGGAAAGGTCAACGTTGGAAGAATCATGCGCCCTGAGGATGGCAGAAAAGGCCTTCAGCCGAAGACCAATATTACAAGATCAGGAGCTGGCTATTCAGTTGTTTCCACATTCGCAACTGGATATCGCTATGCAAGAATGGGCTACACTACAGTTTTTGAAGCGGCTCAACCTCCGCTAACAGCGAGGCATACCCACGAAGAACTCATGGATATTCCAATGGTTGATAAGGGTGCTCTCACGCTGATGGGCAATAACTGGAGTGTTTTTGAATACATAAAAACTGGGCAGAAGGAAAAACTAATTGCATTTGTAGCTTGGCTTTTAAGAGCCACCAAGGGCTATGGAGTTAAAATCGTCAATCCAGCCGGTGTAGAGGCCTGGGGCTGGGGTAAAAATGTCAGCAGCATTCGCGAACCAGCACCGCACTTCGGAGTAACCCCTGCTGAGATCGTGAGAAGCTTGGCAGAGGTAAATGAGTTCTTAGGATTACCGCACTCCATTCACATACACTGCAACCGCTTGGGACACCCAGGGAATTATCCAGTAACGCTCGATACCTACGATGTTGTAAAGGATTTGAAGAATAAAGAGCGGCAGGTAATGCATGCTACGCATACTCAATTTCACTCCTATGGAGGAACTAGCTGGCGTGACTTTGCTTCAAAAGCAGATGCAATCGCAGACTACGTTAATAAAGCGGATAATATAACAATTGACACTGGAGCGGTGATATTCGGCGATACCACCACTATGACCGCTGACGGACCAATGGAATACAATTTATATGTTTTGACTAAGCGGAAGTGGAGCAATAATGATGTTGAGCTTGAAACTGGAGCTGGAATTATCCCTGTTTTCTACTCCCCAAAGAGTCCGGTTGGAGCTATCCAGTGGGCAATTGGACTTGAGCTTAACCTGTTGATAAAGGATCAGTGGAAGGTGATGATGGAAACAGATCACCCCAACGGCGGGCCATTCACAGGCTATCCAAATGTAATAGCACTGCTGATGAGCGCTAAATATAGAGAGGAAATGATAAAGCAATGCCACCCAGCCATCAATCAGCGTGCAGTTCTCCCCTCAATAACACGCGAACTTGACTGGAATGAAATTGCAATTACAACGAGAGCTGGCCAAGCCAAAGCGCTGGGACTTGTGAAGTATGGGAAGGGACATCTTGGTATTGGAGCAGATGGCGATGTAGCTGTATACGATATCAAGCCAAGAGAGCTTGATCCTTCGAAACAATATGCAGAGGTTGAGAGAGCATTTGCAAGAGCAAAGTACACCATAAAAGGCGGCGAGGTAGTGGTTAAGGATGGGGAAATAGTAAAAATAGTTGAGGGCAAGACTTTCTGGACAAATCCAAGGGTTGATGAGTCTTTGATGAGAGAGGTGGAGAAGGATATTGCGAAGAAATTCCAGAAATACTACTCAGTCACGCTATCCCGCTATCCAGTGGAGGAGAGATATTTAACGCAGCCCTATGAAATCAAAGCAGGAGCGTGAGTGCAATGACATTCGTGGTAACATTAACGCCCAAGGGAATTGAGAACATATCCATTGAGGCTGAAATTATAAGTCCTGAGAACTTTGCCGGGAAAACGCAAGCGGAGATCAAATCGCTTCCTGTGTATATTGGAAATAGAGCAGCAACCATTGGCGATATCTTCGATGTCAAAGTCGAAGGCCAGGGACAGGTGGCGCACACATGCATAGTGATAGATGGAAGCTTTCCAAGAGTTAAACGCATAGGAGAGAAAATGGCAGCAGGCAGAATAGACATCAAAGGCGATGTTGATATGCATCTAGGTGCTTTCATGAGTGGAGGTACAATCTCAGTAAATGGCAATGCCGACGCTTGGGTGGGGCGAGAAATGAAAGGCGGTGAAATAATAATAAATGGCGATGCGGGCAACTACATTGGCTCAGCATATCGCGGCGAGACCACGGGGATGACTGGAGGTACAATTATAGTCAAAGGCAATGCTGGTGATTACTGCGGCGAGAAAATGGCAGGCGGAAAAATCGAAATCCACGGAAATGCAGGTATCCTAGCTGGTTTAAGTATGAGCGGTGGAGAGATCATAATAAAGGGCAATGCTACAATTCCAGGGGGAGAGATGAGGGGTGGGAAAATCAGAATCGAGGGTAAAGTCCTAGAAATGCTGCCTGCATTCAAACTTGAAGGCACAGAGGTTATAGAGGGCAAGGAATATCTGAAATACACAGGCGATCTATCGGTGGATGGAAAAGGCACGCTCTACGTGAGGAAGTAATTCTTTTACTTATTTTCTTATTTTATATCTCTCGGAAAAGAATTTATTCAAAGCCTGCTAAAAGGTTTGAGGATGACAAGTGGAAAAGAGAAACCTAGCGGCATTGTAATTCTCTCCATCTTATATGGTTTATATGCAGCATTTTTTTTGATCAGCGGCATAGCTATGCTAACTGTTGCCACCTATGCAGGCTGGAGGCATTATTTTATACCTGCATTGCTCGCCGGCTTCAGTTTTATAGCTGGGTTCATGCTGATATTGATAGGCATCGCAGTGCTCATCATTACTTGGGGACTCTGGAATCTGAAGGAATGGGCTTGGTTGATAGCAGTTGTCTTTGCAGTAATAGGCTTGCTTCACTTCCCAATAGGCACGTTAATCAATATATTCATACTCTGGTATCTCTTCAAGCCAGAGGTGAGAGCAGTTTTTAAATAAATATGTTCAAGCAAATTCCATCCATACTGCTCGCTCAGGAGCTCATAGATAAGGCATTCAGAAGAGCAGCGAGAGCAAGGAAGGGTAAGATTTCAAACTCGATTCGCGATGCTGAGAAGGCAAGCATACTAACGGCCGGCAATATACTTGCAGATAATTTATCCCTAACTGTAAGGAAGTTCCCGAGCTTGGATAAGCTACCAGCGTTCTATAAAGAGCTTGCCGATATTCTAGCCGGGATTGACAAGCTAAAGAAATCGCTATACAATGTTGACTGGGCGGGGAAGAAGATAAAAGAATTATCGCGTAAATATGTGGCGGAAATTCGCAAGAGCCAAGATCCATCTCAGGTTAGGAGGCAAGCGATGGGTAGAATGGCTTCGATTGTTCGCGATATTAGCACTGACTTGGAGTTTCTAGCTGAAGCCAGAGAAAAATTGCGGAGAATACCAACTATCTCTGAAGAGCCAACCATCGTAGTTGCTGGCTATGCAAACGTGGGTAAATCGAGTTTTGTCGCGCGTGCTAGCAGTGCCAAGCCATTGATCGCTGAGTATCCCTTTACCACTAAGGGAATAATGGTTGGACATTTTTATGCCGGAAAAAGGCGCTATCAAGTGATAGATACCCCTGGGTTACTTGACCGCCCGCTGAGTGAGAGGAATCAAATTGAAAGACAAGCGATTGCTGCCATTCGCCATATAGGAGATGTGATTCTCTTCATAATAGACCCAACTGAAACCTGCGGTTATACTTTAGAAGCTCAGTTAAATCTCCTAGCTGAGATCAAACAGCTCATCGCTGTACCAGTGCTGGTAGTTGCAAATAAGGCTGACTTATTGCAGGAAAAGCCGAGTATCGCTGAACTCAAGATGTCCTCGCTAACCGGCGAGGGAATCGAGGAGGTTAAAAGCAAACTGGTGGCGCTTATAAGCAGAGAGCGGGAATTTCTGCCTAGCGCAAGAAAATCTTTTTAAAAAGGATTGATTCCAGATGCTAGGCACGCGAGCAAGAAACCTGAGATTGCACCGGTGTTGAGCAGCGGCAAACCAGCGTGGGGTTTGCCCTTGACAACAAAGGTCATAAGCGCTGCAAAGCCAATCAGCGAGCCAATCATTGCGCCGAGCGCTGGATAATTAACCATCGCGATTATCGTTGGAGCTTCTATGAAAATATTCGCTGAGACCGCTAGAATGGCAGGTATAACTGCATCGCCAAGGCCCATGAAATATGCCTCGCGCTCTCCAGTTTTAACCAGCGATGTCTGCCTTCTATAGGAATAACGGCGCTTTTTAGGTACCACGAGTAGAACTGGAATTTTAAGAGCAAGCATGCCCTCAGCCAGTTTAATCATATGCTTGGTCTTGTAAACCGAGATTGCATCATAAACTGCGAGTGCTAGAAGCAGAATTATGGTGGGAATTATAGCAAGGGAGATACCGAATAGCGACGCTGCTCCCGCGCCTATTATTATCCCTACTGCATCTATAACATACCACTCCGGGTATTTATAGAGAAGCACAGCTGAAGCAGCTGTCAGCGCGAGAGTTACGGGTGCAGCTACAGAGTGGGGAAGTGTTCTTGAGGTGAAGACATCGAAGATTATTAAAAGAGTGCTCACCACAGCAAATCCAATGAAGGCCTGCACCATCCATTTTTTTCCATATCTCAGGGTTATTAAGATGAAGATAGTGAAGCCGAGGATTATCACTATATATGCAAGTGGGTTCCAGATCGACGTTGGTTCTTCGAAGATCTGCATATTGTTTTCTTGAAATGGCTCTACAAGGAATAGAGCTAGAGCTTCAACTGTTAAAAGGAAGAAAGCCATTCCTGTAATCGCAGCGAAGTCAGAGGGAGTTAATTTTTTAGTCTCAGCGTCCAAGTCACCACCTCTGCCTATTTTCTCAGCTCAGTAGATGAATATTTCCAATCCAAACTGTTTTAAGCCCGGCTTTCTTCGCCGCTTGCAAGCACTCCTCAGCCTGTTTTCTCGGCGTGGTCGGGAGGTTTGTGAGGAAAAATTGAGGATAAAAAGCAAGCAGAGAATAAGGTATTTCTGGGTCTAGAGATGCAATGAACTTTGAAATCTGCTCGACTTCGCTCGCATCAACGTAGCCTGGTATCAATAGTGTGCTTGCGGTTAAAAACTTTGGCTCTCTGCGCTCCTTACCCAATTCAGCGAGATATTCGAAATTCCTGAGGGTTTGCTTGTTTGAAACGCCGCATAGAGCGATGTTTAAATGCTCGTTAAAGCTTTTTAGGTCGAATTTGATATTTCCACCACTCACAAGCGAGAGCTCAGCGATTTGTTTGCAGAGAGGCAGCGACATGCTGCCATTTGATTCAAAGCAAATTCGAAGAATTTTATCCCTGTTTCTTTCAAGAGCAATTTTAGATGTTTGAATCGCATGCGGGAGCTGCGGCGTTGGATCCCCTCCGAAGTAGCAAATGCATGAGGTATAGGGATCAACTTTGCCTGCCAGCTCTTGAGCTGAATAAACCGGCGCACGCTTGTTTGTGAGATAGCGATAGTGCCAGTTCTGGCAGAATAAGCAGTTAAATGTGCAGGCGCCGTAAAATACAGCGAGGTTTTTATAGCCATACTCCGGTTTACGATCAGCGTAGGAATATTTAGGATATCCTGTGCCAGCGCATCCAGGGCAGATTTCATTAGCCACGCAGTTCGTGGGAAGAGGGTCGTAGTACCACTCCAGTATTCCTCTTTCTGCTGTGCCAGCTATGTGCTTGAGCTTCCCGGCTTCATTCACTCTTAAGCCGCAGTATCCCGTCTCGCCGGCTGAAATCTTGCATTTATTCACGCAGAGCTCGCAGCTTGCGCCATTGCTTGCTCTTGGTGGTTCAGGTGGGAGGTTAAATCGCTCTCTGCTTATTTGATGAGCCCGCTTCACATAGGGCAGGCTTTCATCCCACTTGGTTTTTATGCAGTTTGCACAGATGCCTAAAAACTCAGATATCAAAGGCGAGCTTTCGCCGCAAAGCGCGCATTTCGCTGGTTTTGGGTAGGTAAATATCCTCATTATCCATGAATTTGCTTTTCAAAATATATAAAACTAGAATCATGCTTTAATCCATTTTTGCTGGGAAATATTAAAATAGAGGATAAATTAAAACTAAGATGCTTGAAAAATTCAAAGACTACACCCCGAGGGGAAGGGATAGGTTAAAGCGCACGGATAAATTGAGCGAGCTTATCGAGGATTATGAAAAATGGCGCGCCAAGGTTTACTACATAGACGATATTCTGCAAATACCTAAGCCGCGGAGTTATAGCTCAGAGGATATCTATCTTTTTTCAAAATATCCCTATGAAGTTAAAGATCGAGAATTCACCCACTCAG
>JBBIOZ010000005.1:8211-37620 GCA_037443105.1 Methanocellales archaeon | reverse complement strand
ATATTTCGAAACATATATTTTGCTAAGCTTTATTCTTCACAGATCAATTAAAGAGCAAACCAAGCAATTTCTGCTAAATAAATTTGCAAAGTACTATCAAAAGCATGCCTTACTACTTCCCCCTCGATTTGAAAGACGAGAGTTTGGCTTTGTTCTCTTCGATGAAAGCTATCCAGATATCGTGATGCGCAGACACAAAGCCTTCAACTCAGAGCGAGAAATCCAGAATTACATTAAAAATATGGTACCAGCACACGTCTTCAACTCCGCAGCATACTACAAGCATCCTGATGCACCTTCAATGAAGGAAAAAGAATGGGAGGGAGCTGATTTAATTTTTGATTTAGACGCGGATCAAATACTGAAGCAGCGAACAAGCTATTCAAAGATGCTGGAAGTGGTGAAGCAGGAAGCAGCCAAGCTGATCAAAGATTTTTTGATTCCGGACTTCGGCTGCAGTGAAAAAGAGATAACCCTCATTTTTTCTGGAGGACGCGGCTATCACGTGCACATTAGAGCAGAGGAAGTACTCCAGCTGGAAAGCCAAGAGAGACGGGAAATCGTGGACTACTTAACTGGAAGAGGGCTCGACGTTGGATTTTTTCTTAGGGAGAGCGTGGTCGAAGGGGAATTCGGAGGCGAGGCTAGGGCATTGAGAATACCAGCATGCAGCGAGGCAGGATGGAGAGGCAGAATAAATAGAGCAATAGTTAATTACTTTCAAGAGCTGAGAAGTAAGAGTGAGGAGGAGGCAATTTCCAAGCTGATTGAAGCTGGAATTAAAGCAAAAACAGCTAAAAGAGCCTATTCCGCATTGAAGAAGCCAAGTGCAATTGAGAATTTGATGAAAGGCAATCTCGATTTTTTCAAGCACAATGAAGATTTCTGGAAAGAATTAATGAATAAATTAATTGAACAAGTTAAGATTAAAATTGCCACCACCACTGATGAACCTGTCACAGCTGATGTACATCGCTTAATCCGCACGCCTGGCTCGCTGCACGCTGGCACTGGGCTGAGGGTAATCCCTGTTAAATTGGATGAGCTTGAAAGCTTTGACCCTCTTCGAGATGCCATTGCATTTGGCGATGAAGAAGTTAAGGTGAATGCAAAGAAAGCAATGGAGCTTAGTTTGAAGGGTGAAACATTTAAGATAGTCGAGGGCATAAATTTATTGCCAGAATTCGCTGCCATATTTTTAATGTGCAGAGGCGCGGGCGAATATGAATCTTGATGATTTGAGACTTATACAGTCAAATGAACGCAGTTCTCCCCAACTGCAAGAGGTGGAGAAAGACTTCTATAAGAAGATAGCTGAATATATCCAAGCATTGGAGCAAAGGATCGAAGACCCTGAGGATCCAAAGATCCAGAAAATCAAAGATGAACGTGATAGTGCAAAGCGAGTGGCTGAAGGCATTTTCGATAAAAGGCTTGGGAAGATAATCCGCCTTGCTTCGCTTAAAGCAAGCGGGCTCGGGAGAACCCCTAAAGGTTTAACCCCTGAGGAGCAGGTGATATTTGACGCTTTAGTTGAAACTTTAGAAAAAGGCAGAGCTGCTATACTAGGTATGATATTAGCGCCTAAGAAAGCCGAGGGGAGGGAAAAAAAGGAGGCTCGCAGAGAAATAACCGAAAGCCATTTAAGTGAGGAGGAAGAAAATAAGGAATTCCTTGCAATTAGAGTGCTTCAAGATATCCCCACTTTCCTAGGGGTAGATGGCCGAAGCTATGAATTGAAGCAGGAAGACATAGTGGTATTGCCAGCTTTAAATGCTAAAATCTGGATTGAGCGAAGGGTAGCAGTACCGGTAATAATTTCCAAGGAGAGCAGAGTATGAAGATGCCCAAAAGCTTGAATACATTCTGTCCATTTTGCAAGAAGCACACCAAGCATGAGGTTGAAAAGGTCAAAAAAGGCAAACCTTCAGGGATGAGTAGAATTGAAAGGCAGAAAAGACGATCATATGGGATTGGAAATAGAGGCAAGTTCTCAAAAGTCCCGGGCGGTGATAAACCAACTAAGCGGGTTGCTCTTCGATATCGCTGCACTGCTTGTAAAAAAGCTCATTTAAGACCGGGTTTCAGAGTATCTAAATTTGAATTGGTGGAGGCATAGCTATGCCTAATCCCAGAAGTAAATTTCTGCGCGTGAAGTGCGCTGACTGTGAAAATGAGCAAATTATCTTTGGCAATGCCTCATCTATAGTTGAATGCATCGTTTGCGGGCGAACACTTGCTGAGCCCACAGGTGGGAAAGCAGCTATAAAGACCCCGATCATCGAGGTGTTGGATTAACAATGGAGCGGAAGAGATGGCCAGAAGTTAATGAGCTGGTGGTTTGCACCGTTAGCAATGTAGTTGACTTCGGTGCATTTGTCAAACTCGATGAATATGAAGGCAGAGAAGGGCTTATTCACATCTCGGAAGTTGCAAGCGGCTGGATAAAGTATATTCGCGATCACGTTCGCGAGGGGCAGAAAATTGTTTGCAAGGTCTTGGATGTAGACCCGGCTAAGGGTCATATTGACCTTTCCTTAAAAGATGTGAATGAGCATCAGCGCAGGGAAAAAATACAGGAGTGGAAGAATAAGCAGAAGGCTGCGAAGTGGATACAGCTTGTAGCTGAGAACCTTAAACTCACACCTGAGCAGAAAATTAATCTTGAGGATAAACTTTATTCCATATATGGCAATCCCTACCTAGCTTTTGAGGATGCTGCAGTAAATGGAGTGGAAGTGCTCCTAAAGCATGGCATCGAGGAAGCTCTGGCTGAAGGAATAGCTAAAATAGCTAAGGATAATGTGAAGATCCCGAGCGTTGAAATAACTGGTTATGTTGATTTAATTTGCCCTGCTCCCAATGGTATTGATATCATTAAAAAAGCACTTAAAGCAGCGAGCAAGGTCAGTGAAAATGATGTCAAGCTCACCATCACCTATGTAGGAGCACCTCGCTATAGAATTCACGTTACCGCGCCTGACTATAAAAAAGCAGAGAGCGTGCTTAGAAAGGCAGCTCAATCTGCAATTGAAGTTGTGGAGAAAAATGAGGGCGCGGGTGAATTTCATAGAGAGATCGATGAGAGACCTGCGAGAGTGGGTATGTGAAATCTAAATTTAAAAAATGCAGCACCTGCGGGAGGTATACCTTTAAGGACACTTGCCCCAAATGCGGATCTGAAACCGTCAATCCACTTCCACCTCGCTTTTCACTCGAAGACCCCTATGGAAAATACAGGCGGCTTGCTTTAAAGCGCTTTAAAGCAAGTGAAATGAAATAGAGATAAAACCAAAAAGGATTTTTATAAGAAGTGCTAGCTATAGAAAGGGATTGAGATGGATAGCTATACAGCATTCTTGATTCTACTGATAATATACATTTCAATATTGATATTAATTGGCTGGAGGTTCGTGAGATATCAGCGCTCGGTTGTGGATTTCTGGGTAGCTGGCAGGGAAATAGGCACGCTGAACATTGGTTTCTCAACCGCAGCATCTTGGCTCACAGCTGGAGCATTTCTGCTTGCCACCGGGCTATACATGCTATTTGGATTGGGATCGATTTGGATCTGGGTGGCGCCGAATATCATCGCTCTAGCATTGATAGCACTGCTTGTTAAAAAGATAAAAAATACTCCAGCGCTCACCCAGCCTGAGCTGCTTGAAATACGCTACAGCCCAATGGTTAGAGCGCCAATTGCAATTGCTATAACCGTTACCAAGATTCTATTCTCAGTTTCAGACTTCAAGGGCTTCTCCTACGTGCTAAGCGTTTTCTATGGCACTCCTGAGGTGATAGCAGTAGTGCTAATGGCAGCCTCGGTGAGCGCATATATAACTCTGGGTGGTTTTAGAGCAGTGGTCTGGACTGATACCATTCAATTTTTATTCCTCGCAGGTCTGGCAACATGCGTTGGCCTATTCGCAGTGGTCATTCCCATCTATAATCCAGTTGGAGTTGAACATACAACTTATACCCTGAGCGAAATGTTCCAGAGACTTCCAGCTACTTGGTGGGATCCCTTCCTCCTTGGAGGAGTAACTGGAGCAGCCCTTCTCCTGCTGGCCCTTCTACCAGGCTGGATTGCAGAGCAGGATCCATGGCAGAAAGTCTGGGCTGCAAGGGATGAGAAAGCTGCCAGAAATGGCTTGCTATTTGGCTCCTTTTTACTTTTCCTGATCTACTTCGCCTGCTTCTTAACAGCAGTTGGGTTAAGTGCAATTTACCCCACGCCTGAGAGTGAGTCTGCTGCTGAGCAAATTTATCTGCAATTCATATTAGACTTCGCTCCCAGCTGGGTCATTGCATTTTTTGCAATTGGATTCGCTGCTGCATCGATGTCGTGCACCGATACCTTCGCCACCTCAGGTGCTTCATGCATCTCTCGAGATATAATTCAGCGACATCTCCTGCCTAACGCCCCGCAGAGGCAAATGATAGCAATAAATAGAATCCTAGTTGTAGGCATGGTAGCGATTGCTGGCTTTATTTCTCTGCACGTTGCAAGTATAATTGAAGCAGTGATCATCGCAACCGTAATTGGAACCACCTCTTATTTCTTCCCAATCATAGGTGGACTGTACTGGAAGAGAGCCACTAACTGGGGTGCATTTGCAGGAGCGGTTGTGGGCTTTCTGGCGCAATCCACGCTTGTGGTTTTGGAGAAAATGGGGTTATTCAGCGAATTATTCGCAAATCCCTTAATGCAAGAACACGGCGTTCTCCTAGCCTTGAGTTTAAGTGCTATTGCCTTCGTAGGCGTATCGCTTGCTACCAAGCAATCTGAGGAAACCAAGCTAGCGCCCTTCTTCAAAGATGTGGCTGATAGATTATTCAAGCGAGAAGTGCTAAGTATCGATATCGAGGATCCTAAATTCAAGCGCGTGATTACCAACCTAGAGAAAAAGATCGCTGGCGAGCGAGTGCATTTGCATTTAGCAGTTGATGTGAAGCCTGCAATTGCAGATGGAGGCTCATTGAACTGGAAGGAATTCACTCGAGAGCTTAAAATGATGCACCCGAAGTGGGTAACTCCCACCGGCTATGATGTGGTCTACCGCCTCACCCATGGAGATATGCTGACTTGCGTGAAATTGATGCTTGGTGATAAAAATCAACTCTGGCTATCTTCAGAGCCAAAGCTCGAAGAAGTTAGCGATCTGGAGAAAGAATTATTCATCGCCTATGGAGAAATTGAAGAGGTGCTTTCAGCGCTGGGAATGAGCACTTCTCTAGCAATTGCTTGAGGAGCGGTTCATGGAAAAAAGGCGCTGCGATATTGCAATTGTAGGCGCTGGTCCAGCTGGTTGCACTGCGGCAAGATATGCTGCAAAGCGTGGCTTTGAAGTGTTTTTAATCGATAAGAAATCTGAGATAGGTATACCAATGCAATGCGGTGGGTTTCTCCCTGAGCTTCGTGAATTGAAACTCTTGCTTCCAAAGGCCACGCGCCTGGAGGAATTAACGAGTTACCCTGATTACTGCATTGAAACCAAAACAAATCTGCTTGGATTTATCTCCCCCAGCTTAGAGGTAAAGCAATTCCACGTGGACGCGAATATACTGGATAGAAGGAAATTTGATAAATATCTAGCTCAAGAAGCAGCAAGGGCAGGTGCTGAGATTCTATTGGAAACCAAGGTTATAGATGTAGATCTAGAAAGCTCGATACTTAAAGCTGTAGAGGTAAATCAGCGTGACCAAGTATTTGAGATTGAGGCAAAGGTAATAATTGGAGCAGATGGTCCAGCTTCAAAGGTAGCGAGGGCTTGCAAGCTTGCGAAGCAATATGATCCAATGGATATCGGTCAAGGATTTCAATATGAAGTGGTGGATGCAGAGATCGATGCCAGAGTGGTTGAGATGTACTTCAGTCGAAGATACGCACCCGGAGGCTATGCTTGGATCATACCAACTGGTAATGATACTGCGAATGTAGGCGTTGGAATTCGCCTGCCATTTGCTGAGAAAAATTTAGCAGCTAAGCATTATTTAATGCGATTCATTAAAGAACATCCCCTAGCTAAGGATAAACTTTCTAAGGCTAAGGTAACCTCGGTTATGCGTGGAATCATACCAGCTGGAGGCGCGCTTTTAAAAACTCAAGTTAAAAATGTTTTAATAGCAGGCGATGCTGCAGGCATGCTCATGCCCACAAGTGGCGGTGGAATACCCCTCGCACTGGTGGCCGGTAGAATTGCTGGTGAAACTGCAGCTAAATATCTCGAGGGCAGCGCTTCGCTTGAGGAATATGAATACATTTGGCGTAGGGAAATCGGAGATGACTTGGAAACTTCGCTTTTGATCAGAAAAATGCTTGATACATTTATGAAGAGCGATATACTTATGTCTTCGCTTATGAAAATCCTCTCAGCTGAGCAAATGGTGGATTTGCAGAGGGGAAAGCTCTCGCAGGCTGTGAAGAAGCTGCTTGCGAGCTCTAAGCTTTAACCCAATTCATTGTTTTCTCCAAGCTTCTTTTGATTCCATATTTCTTTTTAAAATAACTCAAGATATTTGCAATGTCGCGCCTTAAAAATTCGTCCGCGTGGGAATGCTTGACAGTTACATACTGCGGCCAGTCGATTATTGAAACACCTTGAGAGCTTATCATCACATTGAATTCGCTCAAGTCTCCGTGTATAATTCCAATTTTATATGCCTTTTTAACCTGCTCTAGAATTAGATTGAGAACCAGCCTTCTATCCCCGGGTTTTATTTTTGCTTTATATAGCTCAACGCCTGGTAAATCGCTCATAACTATAGCATTGCGATTTTGGTCTAAAGGCTGAGGCACTGAAACGCTGGGATATAATATCTCAAGCGCTTTAAATTCTCTTTCAGCCGCAAGTCTAGAGGCATACATCCAAGAAAAATGTGTTTTAGTTAGCAGATGATCTCGAGTGCGCTTAACATGCTTGAAGCTAATTCTTCCCTCTCTATGGAATTTAACAATCAATCTTTGATTGCCGGCTCCAAGAGCGTCGTAGACCTCTGATTCCTTGCCTACATCGATCTTTGAGCCCAATGCTTCGATCGTGCCTCTCAGCACAAGTGCTCTGAGAGCGAGTTGATCGTAACCTTTGAAGAGCAGTTGATATCCAGTGACTGCCGCTGTTCTTCTCTGCACGAGGGCTCTATATGCAAGTCGAGATAAGCTGCGGTCAACCTTGGCTTCATCTAAACCTGAATATCGATAGATCTCCTCAACAGGTACCCATTCATAATGGCGCATTCCGGTTTCTATAGCGGTGAGCACTCTGAAGTCTTCCTTGGTGAGCTCTCGAAAGATAAGTGCAGTTTCCTTCATTTAGCAGAGAATTAAGCGAGGGATTATAAAAAACAATCGCGAACTATCTAATCCCATCCACTCGGGAGCGAGACTTGAGCAAAAGCTATATATAATATTTCTTTAAATTATATAAATTGCAGTTTTTAAACGGCTTGGCGGGATGGATTAGGAGGGCTGAGATGATCGTTAGAATCACAATTCCGCTGAGCGCGTTCACCTATAAAGATGCTTTAAAGCTAAGCCAAGAGTATCCTGTGGATGTATGGTTTGATGCCGATCAAAAGGGCTTGGTTGTCTCAGGCCGAATTCAAGATATAATAGATATGCACCGGGAAATGAAAAAAACCGGCAAGCTATAGCATGCTCGCTAGAGAGATTTTGAATAAACTTAAATGGAGTCCAACTTTTAATTTCGAAAACTATGAACTGGTAATTGTGCATAGAGGTGCTCCTGGAGATGTTAAGATAGTTAAATGCAGAGATATACTTCGACTTGGGAAAGGATTTTTTGAAGTTTTAATCGAAGGTAGAAAAACTATGGTGCCTATCATAGAATTAAAGAAATTCGCGAGATCGATGGAAGGGTGGTCTGGAAGAAGCGTTTCAGTATTTAGCAAGACTTATATTTTAGAAATTTTAATATAAACTTAGGAAGGGGATGAATATTAAAATTAAAACAGGCTTCTTCCTAGATTCTTTGCTGGTTTCGCTAGGTGTTTCAATATTGATTTTATTCGTAGCATTTGGTTTGATGTTCATATTTGAAAATAAAGAAAGTCCAATTTCCATTCCCCTCTTACTGCTTTTAATAGCTATGTCTTTCATCGTGGGCTCTGCTTATTTTGATAAGAAGGGCGCGCATTCCATTTATTCCTTGATAGGTGGCGCGATTGTATCAGCGAGTGCAACTTTCATCATCGTCTCAGTGGTCGGTGGCATAAGATATTTATTTATATCTATATCCACGAACTCCCTTCCATCACTTGAATCCATAATTTCAGTGATTGCATTGCTCATGATCGTAAGCATGGTGATTCTCAGAATAATTATATATCAAGTGAAAACTTCAAGTTATTACAAATGATAATTATAGCTGATTATTATATTTGATATTTTATCCAAAGCATTTATTAAGATTGTTTTTAAAATTACTAATTGGTGAAAGAAAATGGATTTGGAGAACTTGGTAAAAACGATGCTGCCATATTTCAAGGAGCAAACAATTGTGGACTTCTTGATCCTGAGGAGAACATTGAATGATAGCAGATATGCTATGATGAAGCGTAAGGCAGTTGATGAGATCTCAGCAGTAATGCTCGCTGCAGCGAAGAATAGAGAGCTATTCTCCGATGTAGCCAAGTGGGGAATTGAGAATGGGATAGCTTCGATTGCAACTTTTTCCAGAAGAAAAGACTTCCTCAAAAGCCTTGGCATAATAACCGAGGAAAGTGTTAAAACGCGATTCGGTAGACCAAAAATCAAAATGGGGCTAAGTGAGGAAAAATTCCTAGAGCACTTCATGATTTAACTGCAACCTGAATCACAATCCTAGCTTCACGTCTCAGCTTTTCAACAAGCGCTCTATTTAAATCAAAAGCAGCTTTATCCGCTTGCACCATCAAAGTTTTATCGCAGATATATTTAGACCGCCTCACAATTAAACCTCTAGCATCAGCAAAACTCAATTTCTCGCTTCCTCTTCCCCTTATTCTTTCATGTAAATCTTCAACGAAAATATCCAGAGTGATTTCTGCATCGTTTCTTCTAGCTAGATTTTTAAATTCCGGTGAAAGATCTGCAGCTGCTTTACTTGCCCCCACTCCAATGATGCAATCTGCTCTCGTACTTATATCAGCATCTTTGATGAATTCAAGGGTATTCTTATGCTTAGCAGTAACATTTCGATGTCCTTTTGCATAAATCACTTCCAATGCTTGCACGACACAAGATTTTCAACCATTGGTATATAATTTTTGAGGAAAATAAAGATAAAAGGGAAAGAAAAAGTATTTGAATATGTATTAAAGATTTAAAATTGGGAGTGGTAGAATAAAGATCTCAGTGCTTGATAAGTGCTGAGACCTCAGAAGTTCAGGACCTCTAGGATATGGGCGTCCACCACTCCCCTTTTATGAGAGAATTGCTGTGTTTCAACTGCGGAGATCAAACTCTACATACTGAGGTTAGCAGATCTCTTTTTAAATGCGTAGAATGCGGTACGATTCGTGCTTGTGATATTCAAAGAGCAAAGCCATTGAAGGTCAAGCTGATAATAAGCGAGCTGGATAAGTCTAGGTGCAGTTTCCTGGAGCTTAAGCCAGATGAAATGGTCAAAATAGGCGAGGAATTCGCTGTTGAAGATGGAAATGAGGTTAAAGCTATATTAATAACTGCTATTGAAAAAAAAGCTGGAGAGCGGGTGAAACTTGCAGGCGCGGGAGAAATAGCTTGCTTGTGGGGAAAAGTGATAAGTGAAATTGCTTTGAAGATTGCTATTCAAGAGAAGGGAAAAACACGTTCTCTCAGCGTAAAAGTACCTGGTGATGGAGAGTTCGCTGTTGGTGAAAAAATAAAAATCGCCGGTGAAGAACTTGAAATTACTGCAATTAAAATCAGAAAAGGCAAAATGATGAAGCGCGAGGGAAACACTGCACTTGCGAAGAATATCAAGAGGATTTTCTCAAAGCCAGTAAGGAATTAAAATGGGCGCTTTTCAGGGAAAAGCTTGAAAAATATTATGATGTAGCCCATTACAAGCATTAGGAGAGAGATTATCCAAGCCCACTTTAATATAGCAATTCTGGCATTAGGGGAGAGGAATGCAGTTAGCTTTGCCTCCAAACTATCATCCTTAGGACCTGACCAGCGCCACCAGTATCGCTTTTTGCGTTCCTTCTCATCTAGAGTTAAAGCCTCTTTTAGAACTCTCTCAAGCTCGGTTTCTCTTCGGCTGGAATTCATCATTTTTAATTGGCAGGAAATATTAATAAATATTTTCAAAAATTTTAAGTTCTCGAAGTGCAAACAATCCTTGGGATTTAGAATGAATATATACATCCAAGCATTATTGATTGCAACAGCAATGGTAACAGCAGGTGCAATAATAATGGCAATTCTTTTGATGATTGGAGGAGCACCGCATTAGGCTGCAATTTTAAGCTTCTTCAGTCGAATTATATTCTCGCGTTCCATCTCCTCGAGTCTGAAGTTGATATAAGCAGCAGCTTCCTTCAACTCCGGTATCACTCTATATTCAAGTGCATTCACGCGCCGCTTTGTTTTCTCGATTTCATCAAGCAATCGCTTCATAGCAGTTTCAATCTCAGCCGCTGCTATTATCTTCTCCAGCAGAGCTTCATAGGCGTAAGCAGCTTCATCGATCCTTGAACTTGTGCCAATGATTCCATAGCCACGTTGGAAGAGATGTTTCTTCACGCCAGCTGCTTCGATTTTAGGTACTATTACGCCCATTACGCTTTTGCTATCGAGCTCAATTTGAGGTCTATCTCGCATTGCAAATGAAGCTGATTTCACTGCAACTTGTCCATCCACAGCTCTTGCTATGGAGATTTTCTCCTCAGCTATCGCATAGGCTTTCTGCAGCTCTGTTCTTATATCTTTGGCTTTCTCAAGAATTTCAAAGAATTCAAGGATTAGACCATCTCTCTTCATCTTAAGCAGCTTGTAGCCTGTTTCCGATAGCTTGATTCTCTTCTTAAGCATTATAAGTTCAGATCTGGTTGGCTTAACAGTATCCTTTATTGCCATTGCATCCCCCTAAGCAGGTGCAGCGGCTGGCTTAGCTTCTTCCTTCTTACCTCTGTATAAAGGATGATATTTTTTAATTAATTCATCCGGGATTCGAGTTAACTCTGTAAGTGGCAGTGTGGCAAGCAATTCCCAGCCTAGGTCAAGCGTATAGAATATATCTCTATCCTCTTCCTTCCCCTGTCTCACGAATTTATCCTCGTAGAGGTCGGCGAATTCCAAGAACTTTCTATCGCGCTCTGAAAGAGCTTCTTTGCCTATAATAGCTACAAGCCCCCTTAAATCCACGCCCTCTGCATATGCAGCATACAATTGATCCGCTACTGCGCGATGGTCCTCCCTAGTTTTGCCATGCTTCCCAAGTCCTCGACCTATTCCAGCATTCATCAGTCTGGAGAGTGAAGGTAAGACGTTTATCGGTGGATAAATACCGCGCATGTGAAGCTCCCTGGAGAGCACGATCTGCCCTTCGGTTATATAGCCAGTTAGATCAGGGATGGGATGGGTGATATCATCGCCTGGCATGGTTAAAATTGGGAACTGCGTGATTGAGCCTCGCTTCCCTTCAACTATGCCTGCGCGTTCATAGTTGGTTGCTAGGTCGGTGTACATATAGCCTGGATAGCCCCGGCGCCCTGGCACTTCTTCTCGAGCAGCGCCTATCTGGCGGAGGGCTTCGCAGTAGTTGGTCATATCTGTGTAGATAATCAGCACGTGATAGTCCAATTCATAGGCTAAGTATTCAGCAGTGGTAAGCGCTAATCTAGGAGCAAGTAATCGCTCTATAGCTGGATCGTCGGCTAGATTTAAGAATACCACTGCTCGCTCCAGTGCACCTGTGCGGCGGAAGTCATCCATGAATATTGTGGCTTCTTCTGCAGTAATACCTAGAGCGCAGAATATCACTGCGAATGGTTCCACAGCACCAGGTACTTTTGCCTGTCTTGCTATCTGCAGTGCGATTTCATTGTGAGGCAAACCGGAGCAGGAGAAGATGGGCAGCTTCTGGCCTCTTACCAGTGAATTCATCCCATCTATGGCTGAAATTCCAGTTTGAATGAAATCGCGAGGGGGTCTTCTCGCAGATGGATTGATGGCTGCGCCCACGATTTCAAGGCGCTTCTCAGGCACAATCCTAGGCCCTCCATCCAAGGGGTCGCCGGAACCGGATAGAATTCTGCCTAGGATATCTCTGGATACTGGCATTTTAATGGTTTCACCGAGGAAGCGCACTCCACACTCTTTATCGATGCGAGAGGTACCCTCGAATACTTGAACTACCACAACCTTTTCAGAGGTATCCAGTACCTGACCGCGCTTAATGGTACCATCTGAAAGCGCAATGTGAACAAGCTCGCCGTAGCCAACCGGCTCGGTTTTTTCCACGAATACCAGCGGGCCTGCAATTTGCGTTATAGTTCTATATTCCTTCATTTTGCCACCTCACTCCGCCTTCATCTTTCGGAATTCCTCTTCCATAACTTTCATTGCATTTTCAATATAAGAATGGTACTCCTGCTGGAACTTTGCTTTTGAAAGCATAACTTTTGCCTCGCTTGCCTTGATCTTATCCAGAGGTATGCCTGAGGCAAGTGCTGCTTTAGCAGTATCCCCCCAGCTAAGGATTGCTTTGAGCATTTCAAATTGCTTTTTAACCTCGCAATAGGTATCCACATCGTGGAAGGCGCTCTGCTGCAGATAGTAATCGCGTATCATTCGCGCAATTTCAAGCAAGAGCTGCTGATCCTCGGGTAAGGCATCTGCGCCTACTAATTGAACAATCGCTTGAAGCTCAGCCTCTCTACCCAAGATCTCCATTGCTCTCGCCACGAGAGTGCTCCACTCAGGCGAGACATTTTGAGAGAACCATTTGCGAAGCACATCTTGATATAAGCTATAGCTTATAAGCCAGTTGATGGCTGGGAAGTGCCTTCTATAGGCTAGTTTGGCGTCAAGCGCCCAGAAGACCTTTACAATGCGCAGCGTACCTTGGGAAACTGGCTCTGAGAGGTCGCCGCCTGGAGGGCTGACTGCTCCAAGTACAGTTACCGAGCCTTCTCTGCCATTCAAGGTTATAACTCTACCTGATCTCTCATAAAACTCAGCTAGCTTGGCAGCTAGATAGGCTGGATAGCCCTCTTCGCCTGGCATCTCTTCCAAGCGCGATGAGATCTCTCGCATTGCCTCCGCCCATCTTGAGGTTGAATCTGCCATAAGTGCTACATCATAGCCCATGTCTCTATAATACTCTGCGATTGTAATACCAGTGTAAACTGATGCTTCTCTAGCTGCCACAGGCATATTGGAGGTATTAGCTATTAACACTGTGCGATACATCAATGGCTTGCCTGTATATGGATCTATGAGATGCGGGAATTCAGTTAGCACTTCTGTCATTTCATTGCCTCTTTCTCCGCAGCCGATGTATACCACTATTTTTGCATCGCTCCACTTTGCGAATTGATGAAGCATCACCGTTTTGCCTGATCCAAATGGACCTGGAATTGCAGCAGTGCCTCCCTTGGCCACTGGGAAGAGAGTATCGAATATCCTTTGCCCAGTTATAAGTGGCACATCTGGAAGAAGCTTCTCCTTAAATGGCCTTGGCACTCTAGTTGGCCATTTATGCATCATCTTAATTTCAGTGCCATCCTCAAGTATGCATACTGTTTCTTCAACTGTGAATTTGCCATCTTTAATTTCCTTCACCTTGCCTCCTGGAATGTTTGGCGGAATCATTATTCTATGTTCGATGGTCTCGGTCTCTTGAACAGTTCCAATGATATCTCCAGCTTTTACCTCCTGTCCTTTTTTAACAACCGGTACGAATTCCCACTTCTTCTTTCTATCTATCCCATCTGCATAAATTCCGCGAGATATGAAATTTCCAGCCTTCTCAACCAGCACCGGCAGAGGCCTTTGAACTCCATCGTAAATAGAGGTAAGCAAGCCAGGTCCTAATTCGACTGATAGAGGCAGGCCTGTATTCTCAACAGGGTCGCCTGGCTTGATCCCCGAGGTATCCTCGTAAACTTGAATGATGACTTTATCCTCCACTATTTGTATCACTTCCCCCATCAATTTCTCATGACCCACTCTAACTAGGTCATACATGCTTGCAAACATGCCAGTGGCTGTAACCACAGGTCCCGAAACGCGGTAAATTTTTCCAATCAATTTTTCTTTTCCATCAGCCATATTTCATCTACACTCCTGTATTATTTTATTAATTTGAAATCTCTATTTATTAATTTAAAATAAACATCCAATATCATTTTCTCCATAAGTCGACTCCCACTGCTCTTCGAATTTTCTCCCTCAAACTCACCGCTTCTTCTTTTCCACCTATTGTTATTACAGTTGGTTGAATGGATTCATCCAACCTTCTTTTGAGCATCGGGGAGAATTTTTCAACATCATCTTGATTCAATACCAGTATGCCTACATTTTCATCTTCCAGTACGCGATGAATGCATTCAACTAAGTCTTCATCGGTTTCAACCTCATAGACCTTCCTCACACCAGTTAATCTAAATCCCGTTACAAATTCGCTTCTACCCACGACTGCTATTTCCATTATATCACCAGCTGCTTCTTTATGGTATCAGTTGAAAGCCTAGCTTCTTTGCCTCTTGCAATTACACGTAAATTATAAACCTCAGCATTCTTCCTCACCATATACCAGAGTACTGGAGCTATGGATAGTGGAAATTCATAGGAGATTGTTCGAGCAGTGTTGATCAATATCTTTTCAAGTGCAATTTCCACTTCATTTAAAGAGCCGGTGGCTTCAATGGTAGCGATTGCATCAGCTATATCAGGATAGTAATAGGTCTCAGCCAGCATTGCTGTGAAGTCTGCAAAAGAATGGGCACTTGCAAGCCTGCTGAGCTGCTCCACACCAAGCCTAAAGCCCCCCTCCACCATGTACTTCATCACTTCCGCTGGCTCCAGTGCTTCACGCTTCAATCTAAATAAGGTCCTTAGATTAACTATGTCGATCTCGGTTCTGAAGTACTCGAGAAACATTCGCAAAGAGCTTGGGATGAAGAAACTTGTTAAGGCAGTTAAAGTTCCCATTTCCACTGGCTGAGGAACTTTACCTTTCACTGCTTCTATATCCTCGAAGACTGAGGAATAATAAGCTTTATCCAAGGCATTTTCAAGTGGCGCAAGCATCTTAGTTTGATCAAACTCCTCCTTTGCCATTGCAAGCGGTGGATAGAAGATAGAGCGCTTGACTCTTAGTTCTTCGATGATTTCCTCGATTGAGCCAAGTTTTGCAAGATGGATGAGATAGTCGATTGTTAAATCGCCAGCTGGGATGATGGTCTGCAGGATTTCATCCAAACTAGCACGATAGTATTTGCCTCTGATTATCGACTTCAGGCTCCAGACATCCCATCTGCGTAGATAGGCTGAGACAAGGAGAGAGAGCTCACCCTCTGAGAAGCCCAGTATGGTTTTAAAGGTTCTAGCTAGATTTAGGTTTAAAGCAAGTTCAAGTAAATCGATGCCAGAGAATCTAGCAGCAAGCTCGTCGATTTCACGCTTGTATTCGCTCTCCTCCAGAAACCTAGCGATTTCAGGTATATCCATTTGAAGCAGCTTTGTATATTGTTCCGCGGGTAGGAGTCTACTTCTCATTGCTCCAATTCTAGCAACCGCATAGGGATAGTTTGATCTCTTGCGTCTGGAGGGAATTCTTGCTCTTGCTTTGCTTGAGAATATTGGCACGCTTTCACCTGCTGAATAATATATCGGCTACCTGCCTTACATTTTTCTCCCAAACGGTGCTGAGCAGTGTTTCATAGGTATAATCCAATTTCACCAGTTTATCGCTGCTCTCGATCACTACCCCACCTATGCAATTGATGGTTCCAGCAAATTCCAATTTGCCCATTTGCTTCACAAATTCAGCATCTTTCTGCGAGCAATAAATGCGTCCATTTCCCACTTCCCGTATGCCTTTCTCGATGAGGGCTTTAAGCAGCCGCTCATTTTTCTCTTTCAGTAGATTTCGAAGCCTCTCCATTGCTTGTGCATATACTTGGTCAAGGGCCTCTTTTTCACTGGTTAGCTTGATCTTCTTCACCTCCAACTTGGCGCTTGCAATTTCTCTGGTGCGAATCTTCTCCACAATTTTAGCTATCTCTTCCTCCTTTTTAGCTTTAATCCTCGCTGCTTCTTCTCTAGCTTGCTTTAAAATTGGCTCCGCCTCTGCAGCTCCCTCAGCTCTTATCCTCGCCGCCTCCTCCTTTCCCTTCTCTAGAATATCTGCAACTACTTTTTCCAGTCCCATGGTACTGTCCCCATTTAAGATGTGGGCTCTATGTGAACAGGAGAAGAATCGCAACTACCAAGCCGAAGATGACTATGGTCTCTGGAATAACTGTCAGGATCAAGCCTTTGCCGAACAGTTCTTCCTTCTCTGCCATCGCTCCAATTGCAGCAGCACCAATATTCATCTCAGCTATGCCAGATGCGAATCCAGTTGCGCCCACCGCTATTGCAGCGGAAAGTGCTACTATGCCTTCCACCATATTTTATTCCTCCGTGTATTTTCTTATATATCCAAATGGACTGTATTTCTTTCCCCCGCCTTTGTAGAACTTCGTGAAGAACTCCACATAGTGCAATCTTAAGGCATGTAACCCGGGGGCGAGTATGCCTAAGAGTGCATTCAGAGCATGCATCGATATGAATGTGAATAGTCCTAGAATTAAGAATACTATATCCCCTGGATGGGCTTTTATGCACATATCAATAGCCATCATATTCGTGGCATAGGCTATGAATACCGAGGATAAACCAACGGCGCAAAGCCTAGTGTATGAGAGGCAGTTGCTCATTATACCTGGAATATGAACAAGCCCCATGCCGCCCTCACCAAGGATGATCATTATAACTCCAACTATAGCAATTACCCCTCCAGCTAGGAATACTGAGTCTGAAGTTGGCATTGGATGTTTTTCAATCATCGCAGGCACCGCTCTCATGGCTGCTAGAACGCCGCCGATCAATAGCACCACCCATGATAGTTTCTCCAGCAGTGCTTTTTTAAGACCGTGATGCTTAATTTCGTTTCTGAAGCCTGCAAAAAGTCCAATTATTAAATGCACGACGCCTACAAGAATTGTTACTCCTAGCAGCATCTTTATACCCTCGCCCTCAGCGCGGTCTATTATAGCGTGCCATACAAAGCCACCTACATGTATCGCTCCGTGGCTTGTTATTGGATCAAAATTGGGGCCGAAGATCTCAGCGTATACCATTCCCATTATTATTGAAAATACACCGGCATATATACCAATTGTACCTAGATATTGCAGCCACTCTTCCTTGGATTTCAGCTTAATGAAAGCACCCATCACTAGGATCATTGCTCCATAGGCTATATCGCCTAGGATTATTCCAAAGAGAAGGGGATAGGTGATGAATATAATTCCAGTTGGATCGATCTCTTCATAAGTAGGCCTAGAGAAGAGATCGCATATCAATTGCAGAGGTTTAGCTGGTTTAGGATTCTTATATTCCACAGGAATGTCCGCTGGCACTTCAGGCGTGTGCTCTTCGTGTGCTTTTTCATGGATCTCCAGTTTTTGAACGTAAACTCTGCCATCTGTTGCCTTTTGAATACTGCTCTGCAGCAATTCAAATTTCTCAGTTGGAACCCAGCCGTCGATTATGAAGGAATTAGCGGTTGTTGCAAACCTCAATGGCGCTTCAGCCTTTTGAGTTTCAATGGATAGATATTCCTCACTGGCGAGGATGAAGGTTGCATATTGTTCTTTGAATTTAACGATATCCTCCTCTATCTTAGTCTTTTCTGCAAGCAGCGCTTCTCCTTTCTGACGGCATTCATTCAATAGTTTTTCAGGCAAGCCTTCGTATTCAGGCACGGGGATTTCCTGAAATCCAGCGCCCACCAGCACTTCAGCAATTTGAGTTTCAAATTGCTTAGGCACAAATAGCGCTATCATTCTTTGGCCTTCGAATGAGCCGCTGAAAAGCTCGTACTCCTTCGTTATCTCCTGCACTTTTGGCTCAATATCCACTCTAACCAAGCCGGTATAAACTGCTATATTTGCATATCCTCTGTATAATTGAAATTCCAGTGGTAATACAGCAAATGGCTCTATCTCAGCTTCCTTCGCCGCTAGATCCTTAAGCTCGCTATCAATTTTATTTCTTCTTTCAAGCAGCTCGCTTACCTTGGAGTCGATTTCCGTGAGCCGCTTATCCAGTTCTCTAGCTAGTTCTTCGACCTTCAATCTCTTCTCAACCGGCACTTCTGAGATTCCAAGATAATTGGAAATTGACCTTAATTTTAATAATTTTTCAGAAGTATAACTTGCTTTTTCCAGGGGCTTGCCGATCTTAAAATAGGGATCGCTTTCCTCTCTGAAATCACTTATATGCAGTACATTTAAATCGTGCAGTGTTTCTATTGTTTGGTCAAGGAGCTTTGTGGAGCCGATTATTATTACCTTTGACATCTCCAAAGGCTTAAACATTCAATCAATCGCTCCCTCGAATTGTTTAATTAAAAACTCTACCGCTTGAGATGTTTTTGCCAAAGCGAGTTTTTTAAGAGCTTCAGCTTCTTTTTTACCCTGCTCTATGATCTCTGCAGCCTCGCTTTTCACTTTTTGCTCAGCTTCCCTTAAACCCTCGGTGCTCATTCTCTCGACTTCTTTCTCCGCTTGCTTGATAATCTCCGCAGCCTCCTTTCTTGCATTAAAAACCATTCGCTTTTTTTCCTCCTCTGCCGCTGCTATCATTGCCTTAACCTTTTCCTCAGCCTCTTTCACTTGAACAAGCACTTCGCTTCTTGATACTATAAAACCGCCTCCAATGCTTTGCTCTATATCTTTGGATACTTCTTATAACATACACTTTATTTTTAAACTTTTTTATTTTTTATTTTCATCATTATCGATCACAATAGATCTAAAATCTCCTACCCCTCACCCTCGCGATATCAAAGACAGCTGTTTTTGCTATATGCATAACTGCAAAAGTGCCTGCTTGAATTGGATCGCTCACGACTAAATCAGAGTGCTCCGGCACGCTGCCTGCCATATTCAACGAGATAACTGGAATTCCCTGAGCGCGAAGTTTCTTAACCTCTTCAGTGATTCGACCACCCATGAGCGAGCCAGCGAGCACAAGTACCTCTGCTCTATGCAGCCTTGAAACTGCCTCAACCGCTTCAGCCAAATTTGCCTCGCCAACCACAGGCATGGTATCAACGCTGATCCTCTCACCGCGAATGTTATGTCTATCGGCTTCATTAATTGCACCCATTGCTACCTGTGCCACTTGCGCGCCGCCTCCTATGATGATAACTCTTTTACCATAGATCTTTTCAAATGGAGCGTGAGTATCAACTTTAACCACTGAATGCAGCTTTTGGATAGCTTTGATAAGCAGATCAATATCGCTGATCCCTTCCACTTCCATGTAAAGCGAGGCTTTGCCTTCATGCTGCCCGCGTTCTAAAATGAATAGCTGTGCATAAGTAATATTGCCATCATATTTAGCTATTAAACCTGAGATGTCTCTCAATATTCCAGTGCGGTTCTCGCAAATTATGCTAATTGCAGAAACCCCTGCTGTACGCGCTAAACTTCTTGCGAAGAGTAAATCATAGTCATTGACATAGCTATCTACATAAAGGACTTTATCGCTTCTCTCAACCCGCAATTCCAAGCCATCGCGTCCCTCAAAAACATCCAAAGTCCAACCGTGCTCGTGAGGCTCCACTTCTTCTAAAATATCATTGAGAAGTGAAGCAGGCATCACAATTACATTATCTGCTTTCTCGCAGATCAAAAGAGCATACTTCATCGTTTGAGTGGTGAGAAAGATGAAGGGGACTGAGAAAACATAATGCTCATCAGCGTTTTTCTTTGAATAGCGCACCATTATTAAATACTGCCCATCGACCTTGTAAATATGCTGAATTGAGCCAAGGGGATATTCCTTAACATTCACATGCTCCCTTAAATGATTCAAAACTCCCTGTATGGCTTGTTTCATTTCCAAGGATTTATATCTATATGCCATCTTAACTCCTGCTTCTATATCTCGCACTTGGAAGGGTTTTAGTTTGCTTCACCCCATCAATTCTTCTAACCACATTGAAGATGACCTCGCTCAACTTATTGCTATCTTGAGCAATCACTTTGGCGATTAAATCGTACTCCCCAAATAGCGGATAAACTTCTGCAATTTCATCGCTATCCATCAAGGAGTTGTAAACTTTTTTCTCCTTACCCGGCTCTACATTTATCAATACAAAGCCGATTTCCATTTAACCACCAGCTTATAATATTAATCAATGCTACGGAGATTTAAGGGCTTCGAACATTTTAAGGGGATCAAACACACCTCTTTCTGTTATTACCCCAGTGATATTTTCAAGCGGTGTAATATCAAAAGCTGGATTGTAAACCTCTACATTCAATGGTGTAATTTGGTATCTTCCAAAAAATTTCAACTCCCTTGCATCGCGTTCCTCGATTAAGACCTCGCTTGCAGATTTAAAAAAGTCAAAACTTGAAAGCGGAGCTGCGACATAGAATGGAATGCGGTGTTCCTTCGCAAGCACTGAAATGGAGTATGTTCCAATTTTATTGAAAACTCCGTCCTTAACAACTCTATCAGCGCCTACGATTACCTTATCAACCATACCCTGCTTCATAGCAAAGCCAGCTGTGCTATCAGCAATTAATTTCACTGGAATTCCATCTTCCATCAGCTCCCAAGCAGTTAACCTGCTACCTTGATTCAATGGCCGGGTTTCGCAGGCAATGACCTTTATCTTTTTACCAGATTGTATAGCGCTTCTAACAACACCAAGTGCAGTGCCCCAGTCAACGCATGCCAGTCTGCCTGCATTGCAGTGTGTTAAAATGGTATCGCCATCTTTCAATAGCTCTGCACCATGCTTGCCAATCAGCTTATTAATTTCAACATCCTCCTCAGCTATCTTCCTTGCCTCCTCCAACGCTATTCTTCTAATTTCCTCTATAGAACTTAGCCTCTCTATCCTCTTAAGCAGACGCTCTACAGCCCAAGCAAGATTGATAGCTGTGGGCCTAGTTGCCTTTAAGGTAGCAGCAGCTTTCTCAATCGCAAGCTTCAAAGCATGCGCCGATCGCGCTTTACTCCTGCAAGCAGCCAATGCTATACCATAAGCACCAGCTGCACCTAAAGCTGGAGCACCCCGTATTCTCATATTTAAAATTGCCTCTCTAAGAGCTGAGATGGAGTAGCATTTTTTAACTTTAAATTTCCTAGGAAGCTCAGCTTGGTCGATAAAAACTATGCAATTATCCTCACTGCTCCACTCAATGGTGCGCATAAATCAGTTCTTTTACTCTACTTAAATGAAAAGCTTTCGAACATTTTACTTTCTGAACAAAAAATTTATTAGCGCATAGAGCATGAAAAACTGCATAATATATGAGCGTGAAAGATAACCTAATAGTTGGAGGTATAATCATTGGCTTTTTAATAGTTGTTGGAGTTATTTTCTATCTCGCTTACCTCCTTGGCCACTGGCTATTCAGCTTAATTGGAATAGCTCTAACTTGGTTCATAATCGGCCCATTGATTGAATTCATCATAGGTTTGATAATAATAGGTTTAATAGCGATTGGCTTGCTCTTCCTAATCGTGGAACTTCTTTAAGGCTTTTAAGCTTAGCTTTAGGCTTTAGGCTTAGCAACTATTTTATATCTCAAATTTAAATATTCAATGGGAATAAAGATTGAGTACAATCATTATCTGCATCGATCGAGACGATGACATTGGTGTCAAGGCAGGCATTAAAAGCCCAATTATAGGTCGCGAAGCGAATCTCAATGCTGCCATCAAACTTGCATTGGTCGATCCCGAGGAGTCTGACATTAATACCATATTCGGCGGGCTTCAGATTTATGATGAACTCAAATCAAAGGGCGAAGAAGTTGAAATAATTTCAATAACCGGCAATCCAAGTGTTGGAGTTAAATCAGATCGCATAATTGCTGAGCAGCTGGATCGCATCCTTAAGCAATACAATTTTGAGAGGACAATTGTGGTATCAGATGGTGTTGAAGATGAACTTGTACTGCCTCTAATTGAATCGAGAGTTAAAGTGGATTCTGTGAGGCGCGTGATCGTTAAGCAGGCTCAGAATTTAGAAAGCACTTATTATATCATTAAAGAGTTATTTAGCAATCCAAAAGTCACTAGAACAATTTTCATACCAATTGGCTTGGCTTTATTGATCTATGCCCTTTCAATTTATCTTGGCTATCCTCAGATCGCTTCAATCACAATTCTAGCATTCATCGGCATATATTTACTCTATAGAGGTGTGGGACTCGATGATTTATTAACCAGCTTCTATCGCAGTCTGACAAAGTCATTCTACGGCGGCAAAATTACATTTGTTACATATATAGCTGCGATTATTTTCACCATTACAGCTTCAATACAAGGTTTGATCGAATTCTGGAAATATTATATCAATCCAGTACCAGTTGGTGCAATAAATCTTGCTATGATCTTCATAAAAGCCTCTGTATGGTGGTATGTAGCAGCAGGAGAATTCATAGCTCTAGGCTGGATTGTGGATAATTACTTTGAAAGAGAGCGAGCAATGTATAGGTTTATTTCAACACCTTTTCTGATTTTCGCCACAGGTTTACTTCTCTGGGGCACAAGCATATATATTTTATCCGGCATATATGAGCCGGGGCCGGTGGCTTTTCAGCAATTTGCATTAAACATACTGGGCTCGGTGGCAGTAGCCAGCATAGGTGTTGGAGTTTCTGCATATAAGCGAAGAGCTGAGAATAAAGTTATGCAGAAGGTAAACTAGATTACCATGGCCGTGAAGTGCTTGAACTGCGGCGCAGCGATACGCTACTATGAGCACTTTGGAACTTCAGGCTGTACTAATCCAGAGTGCCCCTATAACATTGATAACCTAATCTCAAAGAGAAACCGCAGACTCAAACTTAAAGGTCAGAGTATCTTAGGGAGATTTTTAGCAGGTTAAATGCAGCGCTGCAATGGCTTTCTTTACCTGCGAAAGCCTGTTATAGGTGGCGGCTGCCTTTGATGTATTCTCTACAATTAGCTGTATACCTCTGGATTTCGCGTACTCCCTAGTTTCTTTTGAAACTTTCATGCGCCCATAGTAACCGGTGCCGATTATTATGACCTCTGGATTAGCATCGATCGCATCTTTAAGGTCCTCTATATGCACACTGTGCCCGGACTTCCTCCACCAGTTTTCTTTGATAAAATCAGGAAAAATTATGAGATCCGAGTCATATTGCTTGCCATTCACCACTATCCTTCCAAATTCATATGAATCGATCATCAATATCTCCTTTGATCCCTAGTTCGCCAGCCTCTCTCCATGCCTTTTAGAAGCAGCAGCAGTAATCCAACTAATACAATCAATCCAATTGCTGGAATAGCGCCGGATAACCCATAAATAGCTATATCCAGAGCTATAACGATTAGAAGTACTGCTATCGCAATCTCCTTCAAAATCATACCTCCATTAATTTGCAAATTAAATCTTGAATAATAAAACTTTTCAATTTAGAGCTTAATTTGCATTTGATGGAAATAGTTGTAATGCGTTTGGGCCATAGACCGGAAAGAGACAAAAGACTTACAACTCACGTCGCGCTCACTGCAAGAGCTTTTGGAGCCAGTGGAATGATCCTAGCTTCCGAGGATACTAAAATAATTCAAAGCATAGAGAGGATGACCAAGCGCTGGGGAGGGAATTTCTGGATTAAAAGCGAGCTTAACTGGAAGCATGCAATTGAAGAGTGGAAGAGAACCGGTGGCCAAGTTGTTCATTTAACGATGTATGGCATAAACTTACCTCAAGCAATTAAAAAACTCAAAATAAAAGAAAAATTAATGATAGTGGTTGGAGCTGAGAAAGTGCCAGCTATGGTTTTTGATCTTGCAGATTATAATATCGCAGTTGGAAATCAGCCGCATTCAGAGGTTGCAGCGCTTGCAATTTTTCTGGACCGAATACAGAAGGGGAGGGAGCTTCAAAAGCAATTCAAAGGCGGGGAGTTAAAAATTGTGCCGCAAGAGCGAGGTAAAAAAGTCGTTAGGAAATAAGAGAGTGCTTATAATGGGATTCAACTCTCGACCCATAGCTTGCTCTGCAAAGCGCGCTGGATACCTTGTTTATGCGGTAGATGGATTTAAAGATATAGATCTGGAGAGATGCGCTGAAGAGTGCTTAACATTTGAAGGCCAGCCTACAGAAGCAATAGCTAGAGAAGCAATTGAAAAATTTCAATTCGACGCTCTTGTTATAGGTTCTGGATTCGAATTTTTTGATCTTAAGATCCAGAGTGATAAAATTTTAGGCAGCCCGCCACATATTACTAAAAAAGTTTCAAATAAGGAATGGCTGGCGAAAAAACTGATAGAACTTGGCATTCAAACGCCACGGATTTACTCAGCTGATGCTACTATTGAATTTCCTGCTGTGCTGAAGCCTAAAATTGGAGGTGGAGGGTATTTGAATATACTAGTTAAGCGCAGGGAAGACCTCCCCCCTGAGGATTTGCTGAAGGGAATGGTAATACAGCAATATATACCTGGCAAAGCAGCTAGTGTTTCAGTGCTCTCAACCAAGGAGGAGGCAGTTGCTCTGGCGGTAAATGAACAGCTTTTGGGCAAAAAATGGCTGAATCAAAGAAATATATTTGGTTACTGCGGCAATATAACGCCATTGAAAACTAAATATGAAGTGCAGCTTAAGCAAATTGCAGAGGAGCTGGCACTTGAATTGGGTTTAATTGGGTCAAGTGGAATGGACTTCGTTTTAGCTAGAGATGGAATTTATTTAATAGAGGTTAATCCTCGATTTCAAGGCAGCTTAGATACAGTGGAACTAGCTACAGGTATAAATATGTTTGAAGCACATGTTAAAGCCTGCAAGGGAGAGCTTATAGCCAAACCTAGAATAAAGCAATTCGCTGCGAAAATGATAGTATATGCCGCTCGAAGGATGAGGATAAAAACCAGTCTTGATGCAGTAGGTATTGCTGATATACCTCAAGTTGGACGCATAATAAATAGGGGCGAGCCAGTTGCAACTGCTCTAGGCTGGGGGGAAACTAGGTGGAGTGCTGTAAAAATGGCGAAAACTAGAGTGGCAATGATAAAGGCCGCTTGCAAGCAGCAAGCTTAAATGCGAAGATTGAGGGTGGTGAAAAAATTGGTTGCAATTAAAGAGAAAGTAATTCGCGCTTACATTAAGCAACTGGTAGGGGATGAAGGACTTGCAGTGGTTGAAAAAATGCCTCGGGAGGAGGTCACCGATGAAAAGATCGCTGAGATCACCGGTGTGAGCTTGAATGTGGTTAGAAGGACTCTTTATATTCTCTATGAAAATCACCTTGCTAAATATCGCAGAGTGAAGGATAAAGAAAGCGGCTGGCTTACTTATCTCTGGACTATAGATATTTCCAATATCGATTTCGTTTTAGAAGATGAAATGAGAAAACTCCTTAGAAATCTCAAGCGCTACCTAGAATTTGAAGAAACCAATGTTTTTTATGTCTGCAGCCGATCTCCGCCTTGCGGGAGATATTCATTTGACGTTGCCGCGAAATATAATTTTATTTGCCCAAATTGCGAGGGAAAGCTTATATTTCAAGATAATGCAAAAATTATTGAGGGAATAAAGGAGCGAATTTCACAGCTTGAAAAAGCTCTCGCTTAAACATCCACCGAGATCGTTTCAAGCTGACTTGCAACATTCCAAATTAATGTTCGCGCGTGTATTGGAATATTGGGATCATTGCCTATTTCATCCAGAATGGAAATTGCATAAGCTGCTCTAATTGCATATTTCTCCTTGCCATACAGCAGCTTATTTTTAACCTCATCAGCTCCACGGCGAATATTCCTAGGCACAGAATCGTCTTCGATTATCCTCCCAAGCACTTCAACACATTGCTTGATTACAGTTTCTGGATCCATAGCCATAACGACACCTCAAAAATAATAAAATTTTATTTCCAACTTCATATTGAAAAAATTTTCGGTTTAGCGCTAACCAAGTTATCCTTTTAAGGGATAATTCTTCTTCTATCCCTCGGGAAGAGTACAGCTTCTCTTATATTTTCCACTCCTGCTATTGCGCTCACAAGTCTCTCAACGCCAATTGCCCAGCCTGCGTGAGGTGGCATTCCATATTTAAAAGCATTTAGATAGAACTCAAATCTCTCGGGATCGAGGCCTTTCTCGATAAGTCTTTGCTTTAAAAGCTCATATTTATGCACCCTCTGCGCTCCAGATGTCATTTCCCTGCCTTTATATAATAAGTCAAAGGAGTGGCTTAGCTTGGGATTATCTTGATGCGGCATCACATAAAATGGCTTAATCTCAGCTGGGAAATCTGTGATGAAGTAAAAACCAGAAATTTCCTCGCCGGTTGCTTTCTCCGCCTCAGTGCTCAGATCTTCCCCCCACTTTATTTCCACTCCTTTTTTTCTAACTATCTCAAGGGCTTGGTCATAGCTGATTCTTGGGAATGGCAGCTTCGGAACCTCTATCTCAACCTCAATTTGAGCTAGCTCTTTCTGGCAGTGCTTCGCAATTTGCTCATATTGATAATGAATTACCCTTTCCAAGACCTCCATGACCTCTTCATCGTTGGCAAATGCTACCTCAACATCTATGGATAGAAATTCATTTAAATGGCGAGTGGTATTATGCTCTTCAGCTCGAAATGCAGGTGCTATTTCAAAAACTTTATCAAACCCAGTTGCCATCAATATCTGCTTGTAAAGCTGAGGCGATTGACTTAAGAAAGCCTCACGCTCGAAATATGAAATTGGAAATAAAGCGGTTCCACCCTCGGTAGCAGCTGCAACTATTTTAGGGGTATGCACCTCTATGAATCCTTGGTTGAGCAGGAATTCTCTTGTGGCCTGAAGCAATTTGCTTTTAAGCTTGAAGATAGCTTGAACTCTAGGTCTTCTGAGATCCATATATCGCGAGTCAAGGCGGGTATCAAGCTCAGCTGGCACTTTCTCAGTGGGATCTAGAGGTAATGGTGAGGCAGCTTTGCTTATTATTTCCATCTCCACCGGCAAGATCTCAAAGCCTCCAGGTGCCTTAGCCTCCTCTTTAACTCTCCCTTTTACCATAACCACTGATTCTCGAGTTAGCTCCCGGACCTTTTTGAAGAGAGCGCTATCAACAAGTTTCTTTACAAGGGTAACTTGAACGATACCTTCTCTATCTCTCACAAGTAAAAAGACAACTCCACCTAAATCGCGAATCTCATGCGCCCAGCCTAAGAGCACCACTTCCTGACCGTGCATCTCAGGTGTTATCTCGCTTGTATAAAGCTGCTTCATTTCATAAATCTCTCCTTTATGGAATCAGCGTGAGCATATAGTCCTTCTGCCTCAGCTAGGGTTATGATTATATCTTTAAGCATTTTTAAGCCTTCCTTAGAGGCCATTTGAATGGTGGTCTTTTTGATGAAGTGATCCAGATTTAAGCCTGAATATACTCTAGCATATCCAGCTGCTGGTAGAACGTGATTAGCTCCAGAAGCATAGTCTCCAAATGCTGCAGGGGCATAGTTTCCTATGAAGATTGTGCCAGCGTGCTTTACTTTATTCAAAGCAGGTAGATATTCTCGCAGCATAAGCTGAACGTGTTCAGGAGCAATCATATTCACCAGTTCAATTGCTATATCTAAATCTTTAACTAGGAAGATCTGACTCTGCTTTAAGCTTGCTTCCACAATTTCTCTTCTCTTTATCTTTTCCAGCTGCTTCTTGAGTTCACCTTCAACTTTCTCAGCGATTGCTCGAGAAGGAGTTACTAGAATTGCAACAGCACTGGGATCGTGCTCTGCTTGAGCGATCATGTCAATTGCTATAAATCTTGGATTGGCATATTCATCAGCCACAATTACCACTTCACTTGGGCCTGCTGGGAAATCAATTTCCACAGTTCTCCTCACCAGCAGCTTTGCAGCTGTAACAAATACATTGCCAGGGCCTATGATTTTATCCACTTTTTTAATACTCTCAGTGCCATAAGCGAGGGCAGCAATTGCCTGCGCTCCACCCACTTTATAAATCTCATTCACCCCTGCAATTTGAGCAGCAGCTAGGATCAATGGATGCACGCTGCCATCCTTCCTAGGCGGGGTGCACATTGCAATTCTATTCACCCCTGCAATTCCAGCAGGTATAGCTGTCATTAGCACGGTTGAGGGATAAAGCGCGCGACCCCCTGGTATATAAATCCCAATGCTTTCGATAGGCGTGATTTTCTCTCCCAGAATTATGCCCTTCTTAATTAAAGTAAGCCGGATTCTCTCAGCAAGCTGCTTCTGATGAAATACTTTGATATTCGCAGCTGCTTCTTCCAAGCTTTTTCTGACCTTTAAATCTATGGTTTCAACCGCGCGATCGATTTCCCATCTCTGAACTTTAATTTGCTTCAAATCAACACCGTCAAATTTTTTAGTATACTTCTTAACCGCAGCATCCCCATTTTTCTTAACGTCCATTAAAATTTTCTCAACACCTTCAAAAACACTCTCAAGAGCCAGTTCTCTCTTCAGAATCTGCTTCAATTCAGCTTCATTCAATTTCGAAATTTCTCGGATCATCGAAAACCTGTTTGAATCAAAAACTTATATAAATTACCTAGGTAAGCTATTTACTCAAGCATTAAAAACAAAGAAATATAACGGTAGAATATAATGGTAGAAATCTCGCTGGTGCTGCCAGCATATAATGAAGCCAAGAGAATAGAAAATGCAGTTGAGGTTGCCGCGAAGCAGCTGGGGGAAATCACAGATTCTTTTGAAATTATAATTGCTGAAGATGGCAGCACCGATGGAAGTGATAAGATTGCTAGCGAGCTCGCGAAGCGCTTTGATTATGTCAAGCATATTCACAGTAGAGAAAGACTGGGCAGGGGAAGAGCGCTTACAAGAGCCTTTTCATATAGTAAGGGTAAGATCTTAGTTTACTTCGACATCGATTTAGCTACCGATGTAAAGCATTTGAAAGAATTAATTCAAGCAATTCGCGATGGCTATGATATTGCAACAGGGTCGCGCCTCCTAAGCCAGAGCGAGGTCAAACGACCTCTGAAGCGAGAGATTGCAAGTAAAGGCTACAACTTTTTAGTAAGGCTAATGTTGGGGTCTAAATTAAAAGACCATCAATGCGGTTTCAAAGCCTTCAGACGTGAATGCTTCTTAAAGCTCAGAGGCGAAGTTAAAGCGCAACACTGGTTCTGGGATACTGAGTGCTTGG
>JBBIOZ010000005.1:0-8199 GCA_037443105.1 Methanocellales archaeon | reverse complement strand
GCTTTAAGGTAAAGGAATTTCCGGTTAAGTGGCTCCACGGTGGAGCTACCAAGGTTAAAATGGGTAGAGATATTCTAAGTATGGGAAGCAGGGTATTTGCACTCTGGTGGGAGTTTAATCGTGGGAAAATTAAAACTTTATTTGCTTTTGCACTTGCTCTCCTAATTTTATATTTCATTGCAAATTTATTGAATGTTTCACGGCAAGCGCTTATTGAAGCACTTGGAAAGCTTAACTACAGCTTCCTGATTCCTGCGCTTGCGGTATACTTAATTTCATGGCCTCTTCGCGGGCTTCGATATCAGCAAATCCTAGGTAGATCTGGGAATCCAATGGATTTAAATTTTCTAATAGGCATAATATTTCTAAGTCAATCAGCAAATGTAGTACTTCCAGCTAGAATTGGCGACTTAACTAGGGCATATTTATTGAAGGTCAAACGCAGTATTGCTCTTACAACTGGTTTTTCATCCCTCGCGGTGGAAAGAATTTTCGATGCAATCGCAATCACACTAGCTGGAGGCATTGCTCTTGCCATTTTAATTGGAGACATCGCTCTTCCACCAGAAGTAATCTATGCCCTTGCTATTAGTTCTCTATTGATCCTCCTATTCCTACTTTTCATTCTGCTGTTCAAAGGCAAGCATCTTTCACATTCAAGTGATAGCAGAATAAGAAGCTCTCTAGCAAGATTTTTAAGAGAGATTCAATCAGTTTCAGCAGATCCAAAATCCTTTTTCTCCCTACTCCTATTTTCCCTTGCAATCTGGTCTATAGATGTATTTGTTTGCTATTTCATTCTAGCTGCGTTTAATTCAACTGCAGCTCTGCCATTGGTTTTTCTCGCAGTAACCCTAGGGAATCTAGTGAAAGTAGTACCTCTAACTCCAGGTGGAATTGGCACATATGAAGGTACTCTCGCTATTGTATTTAAATTAGGCGGGATTCCAGCAAGTCTCAGTTTTATAACTGCTTTTTTAGACCATTTGATTAAAAATGCTTTAACTTTAATTTTCGGCCTGTTCTATCTCTTGAAATTTGAATTAAGCTTTGAAGATTTACTGGGGAAGAAAATATGATCTCTTGGTGGCTATCCTTAGAAATCGTAGGCTTAGCTTCGCTACCGCTTGCAATATATCTCTCCGGCGAGCTTGAGGATGCTGGATATGCCATTGCAAAGTTAACTGGCTTGGTGCTTGTCAGCTATATCGCTTGGCTGCTCACCTTCTTTTATCCCTATAGCGTAGTATTGCTCTATTTCTCCCTTGGAGTAGTTGCCTGTTTTTCAATCTACGTTTTCTTCAAATTCAAAATTAAAATAGATGGAAAGCATCTTTTGAGGAATGAGACGATTTTTACCCTTGCATTTTTGATCTTCACCTCAATTCGAAGCTTTAGTCCCGATTACTATTGGACTGCTGGGGAGAAAATGATGGAGTTTGGCTTCATAAAGGCAATCCTGCGCAGCAGTTTTTTCCCGCCATTGGATCCTTGGTTCGCTGGCGAGGGTATGCATTATTATTACCTTGGCTTTCAAACTGTAGCGAATCTTGCTTTACTCTCAAATGTAGATCTATCGCTTGGCTTTAACCTAGCAGTTGCAACTTTTTTTGCTTTAGCATTCAACGCTGCATTTGGAATTGGACTCAACTTATGCCGCGATTTTAAATTCGGCTTGCTAGCAAGTTTTTTTGCAACAGTCATTGGCAATTTAGTTGGCTTTCTTCAGCTGCTAGCTGCGCTCATTTTAGCAATATCCCCTTCTACCTTCTATCAGCTTTATTATCTCATAGCCAGCTCGCCACCCTCCCTCGAATTGATCTCATTCACACCCAGCTGGTACTGGGCCAGCTCAAGGGTTATTCCAAACACTATAAATGAATTTCCATTCTTCAGCTTCTTACATGGAGATCTTCATCCTCATATGATCTCAATTCCCTTTCAACTTCTATTGCTCTACTTACTCCTCGCATTTTTCATTTCAAAAGAAATAAAATGGAGCCAGCTCCTTGCCATAGCTATATCTCTAGGCTTTCTCTATCCATTGAACAGCTGGGACTTCCCAACCTATGTTTTTTTAACTTTAACCTCCTTGGTGCTTAAGCTTCGGAGGCATCTAAAGAAGATGCTGCTAGCTTTAGGCATTATTTTCACTACTATTTGCCTCTACCTCCCTTTTTTCATTCTACTTGCCTCCCCTAGAGAAATTGGAATGGTAATTGAGAGAAGCAGTCTTCCAAACTATCTTGCAATCTTCCTCATATTTTTATTCCCAATAGCTTCATATCTACTAGCCAGCTACAGAGCGAGATTTAAGGACATAGTTATTTTAGCATTGCTTTGCTTGCTCTCAATCATTTTAAATGCACAATTGCTCATCATTCTGCTTCCAGTTATTGCAATTAGCATGACTTTACTTATGAAAGAGCACAATGCAAGCAAGCAATATATGTTGCTTTTAATATTAACAGGCGCCTTGCTCTCGCTATTCTGCGAATTTTTCTATATCAAAGATGCCATGGGATTGCAATATCATAGAATGAATACTGTTTTCAAACTCTATCTTCAAAACTGGCTGCTCTTCGCGATCGCTGCTTCTTATACTTGCTATCACTTGAGAGAATGGTTTTTTAAAAAAAGAGCTTGGGCGATTGCTGCTTGCGCTTTAATTTTTATGGGCTCATTATACCCTTTTATTGCAACCTATCTCAAGTCCAATGGATTCAAAAATACACCTGAACTGGATGGCACTCTCTACATCAAGAGAGAGCACCCCAGGGAATATGAAGCTATTCGCTGGTTGAATGAAAATATTAAAGATGTAAAAGTAATTCTGCAGGCACCTGGGAGTTCCTATACTTGGAGTTCATATATTTCAGCATTCACAGGCTTGCCCACGCCAATTGGCTGGGCCGGTCACGAGGTAAACTGGAGGAATAGCTATGAGGAGGTAAATCGTCGAATAGCAGAGGTTGATGAAATCTACACTTCTTCAGCTGCAAGAACAAAGGAACTTTTGAAGAAATATGACATTGCTTATATCTATATAGGCAGCGCTGAGCAATTGAGATATGGGAGCTATGTATTGGAGAAATTCGACTCATATGAGCTGGTTTTTGCAAACAAAGAAGCTAAGATATATAAAATTTAAATGTATTAAAAAATACTAAAAATTAGTTAATTTTTATACATTTTTACGAAAAATATTTATATTTATGTTATTAATCTTAATTATAATGTCGAGGAAGAGGATCTTAGTGCCGGTAAAGCCAGCTTCAAATCATAGCAAAGCTATCGAAGCTGCGCTGGCTCTCGCAAAAGAATTAAATGCAGAGCTTCATTTCATAACTATATTACCAAAAGAAGTTAAAATTTCTAGAGAGGAAGCAGCCGCGAAGCTTGCTCAAAATGTAAGAACCTGCTTGGAGAATAAGATAAAAGCCACATATGACTTGATAAATACAGATAAAAAAGAAGAAAACATAAGCGAGGAACTAACTAAATTGGCTGAAAAATTCGATCTCGTGGTAATGGGACACACTCAATACGACCCTATATATCGATTTCTACGTCGAAGTCCAACTGTAGACCTAATCAATAAAGTATCCACAACACCTGTGCTTGTAATCCCAGAAGCTCCGCCACCTATGAAAAAACTTCTATAAGAGCAAGCGCTTGAATGTATGCCACGCTTGTAATTCACTATTAATTTCTCTTTTATTTTCCTCGCTCTTGCTTTAATCATATCGAAAGATTTATATTAACAACAATGGAAGACAAAAAGGGGCTGTGTATATGGGAGCAGGTTGGGTTAGGTGGCCTGAGTTTTTATTCATGCTAAGTGTTCAATTCTTTGGATTATTCGATGGCCTATCAACACTCGCCTTGACCCAGACGTATTCGATAGCGTTTGAAACCAGCATTTTGCTTCGAAAAATATATCTCATGCTAGGCCCAGCTGGGATGCTGCTGGTCAAAATCTCCCTCACCCTGTTCGTCCTCACCTTAGTATATCTTCTATTTCATTTCAACAAGTGGAGATATATGTGTATTGGAATAATGAATGGCGCGCTGATCGCAGGACTCTTAGCAGGCACCTCGAACATGCTGCTTTTAATCAGCGGCTACTCCGCATATCTATATGGCTTGAATACCCAACAGCTTTGCCTCATCGTGATATTTATCTTTCCAACTCTAGGCCTAATTGTTGATATGAAAAGCAGCATTTGAGATAATGAATGCAGTTAAAGATGCGCAGCAAATTAAGTGCTAGTTTGCGGGAAAAATATTTGCTTCAATAAATACGATGCGAGAATCAAATCATACCCAAAAAGAAAAGAATTATGAAGCAGCCTATTTTAATGTAAGCTAAATGAATGCTTGGATCTTTACCCACGGAGATACCGATGGTCTATGCGCAGGTGCCCTACCTCTCGCTGTTTATCCCAAGGCTCGTGTTTTCTTCACAAATCCTTATGGGTTATTGGAAGACATAGCTGCAGTTGAAGATGCGAGCTTGGTTGTCATATGCGACATAGCTCTTTCAGAAAACCACCTGCCTCAAATCTTAGAGAAATTCACAGCGATTGAAAAGAAGGGAGAGTTAATCTACATAGACCACCATCCCCTGCCCGAGGGAATCTCTGGGCTATTACCAGGTAAGATGGTTCATAAAACCGGTTCCTCTGCAGCTGAATTGACTTATAGCTTTTTCCAGTCCAAGCTTGATCCAAGGTATTCGAGGGTAGCCATCTATGGAGCAATAGGGGATTGCTTAGAGCATACACCTTTTATTCAACAGCTGCTTGAGAAATGGGATAGAAGAACACTGTATTTTGAAAGTGGAATAATCATTCAAGGAATTGAGGGAAGGAAGAGAGATTATACGCTTAAAAGAAGTATAATCTCCAGCCTAGCACGCAATTTACCTCCAAGTTTTGATAGCAAATTGATTGAACTAGCAGTGGAGCATTCGCACCGCGAGGAAGCTGCAGCGCTGGAGCTTGTGAAAAGAATTCAAGTGAAGGGAAGGATATCCTATGTCCTCAATTATCCTTTTTCCTTGGGAAAAACAGCCACCTATTTAATGGGGCTAACTGATACATTGATAAGCATAGCAGGAGAGGATTGGAAAGGCATGGTTGACATGAGCTTGAGAACGCGCAGCTTGAAAATCGATCTTAATAGACTGCTAAGGCAAATATGCCGAAGGCTAGGGGGAAGCGGCGGAGGCCATCCTTCAGCAGCCGGTGCTAGAGTTCCAAAGCAAAATTTTGAAAGATTCTTGGATGAATTAAATGAAAATTTAGATCAGGCAGTTGAATATACCAAGATTTAGATGCTGAGAGGAGCAAGCGAAATACAAAAACGGCTCGAAAACTGCATAACCATTTAACTCTACACCTTTAATATAGTGTAATAACTCATCACGAGTAGAATCAAAGTCACAGTGACTCCAGTTATGATACCAGCGAGAATTGGTGTTTGACTTAGAACTGGTATTATGGAAAAGAGCAGCCAGATAATAATTCCAGTAATTATTCCACAAAGCACACTCAAAACTAGTACTAGCTGCCTCACACTTTTCATTATTATCCTCTTCACACTCAATCTTTTACCTCAAATTGCCTAATAATTGTAAATGCTGTATTCCTAATCAAAGAGCTTGGTGTTCAAAGCAGCTAATGAATGTATGCTCCGGTCGGGATTTGAACCCGAGTCCGCGGCTCGAAAGGCCGCGATGATTGGCCGAGCTACACTACCGGAGCACTTCAGGGTATGTTTGCTCTTTATTTATATTTATTTATAGCTTTTATAGCTGGCTTTGCTTTAAAGTTTTAGGATTTTCCTAGCGTTTTCGCCTAAAATTTTTTTGATTGCTCCCCTTGAAATTGGCAGCGATTTGATTTTCTCAATATTTTGCTTTAAATCCCCTATAGCTGGATAATCGCTTCCAAATATAACTTTGTCTTGGATTTTCTCAAGTTCTGGGTAGTATTTGAGTAGATTTTGAGGGGGTAAGCCTGTTATATCGAGGTAGACATTGGGATGAAGCTTGGAGAGGAAATAAGCAGTTCCATACCAGATTCCTCTGCCTCCGTGTGCTTGAATGACCTTCAGCTCAGGAAAGTCCACTGCTACATCGTCGAGATACAGTGGATCAGAGTATTTCAATCTTGAACCTTTGAAGATGGAGGAGCCTGTGTGGAAGATTATTGGAATGTCCAGCTCTTGAGCGCGCTTGTAGAGTGGATAAATTTTTTCCTCATTTGGGTAGAAGTACATATAGGGCGGTGAAAGTTTAAGTCCTTTCATTCCCAGTTTCTCAATTGCTTCTTCAAGGCTCTTCACCGGATTTCTCTCCCTATTTGGATTGATCGATGCAAAGGGAATGAATTCCTTTCTTGATGAGCAGAATTCTGCCACATATTCATTCGGCACTACACCTGTTACTCCTTCGCATGCCTCAGCCAGTATCACAGCATAATCGATGCCTGCGCTGGAAAGCTTTTTATAAAGAAAATCAGGGGTTATTCGCTTATTGAAATCCTCAGGATTCATGGAGCGCCAGTATTCAAGCAAGCTCTGGCTAAACATATGATGCTCGCCGATGTGAACGTGGAAGTCAATTATCATAAAAAATACTCATGTTCTTATCATAAAAACTACTTATGTTCATGTTGATATATACCACTATATCCTCTTTCAACTTCATCTATTCTAAGAAAAATCAATTGCATTATCCTTGCATTTCGTTTTAACCTCAATCCATTTTCATTGAAAACTATCAGTAAAACCTCGCTTCTACCTGAGTAACCTGCATCCCAAAAAGCGGTTTCAACGGTTGCTCCACATCTAGTCAAACTTGACCTTGGCTTGCCTATGGCGATTAAATTATTGGGCATATTTATAATTTCATTTAAAATTATTCTATAGCAGCCGGGGGAGAGAAATAGCCAGCCTTGTTCATCGAATTCTAAACTCTTGCTCTTCGGAATTTTTCGCTCAGCATTTTCATATGCAATTGCTCCTCTTTCAAGGAGTGCTTCAACTCTTCCCACTGTTAAGTCAAAGCCATTTGGCTGAAGCTGCTGCTCTAAATCAATGTAGTTCTCAATAAGGGGTATATTTTGCTTCAACCGCTTTTTTATCTCCTCACCGGTGAGTATTGCATTCATAGATTTTTCCATATTTTGCTTTATATCATTCATAGATTTTTCCATATTTTGCTTTATATTTCATGTAAGCTTCTAATATCTCGCTACCCTCTATGAAAACAAGGTTTCTCTCGCGAGCATATGCTATTGCTTTTTGCTTTGAAAGCGCTCCACCTGTTTCACCATCAAGCATTTCGCAGAGCACCATTGCAGGTATAATTCCAGCCATCTCGGCGATGGCTATTGAGAGCTCAGTCTGACCTTTTCTCTCCTCCAGAAGTTTATCTGCTGCTCGCAGAATATGAACGTGACCTGGGGAGCGGAAGTATTTGCCGAAGTTAATTGCTCCTCCATTGAGTGACATTTCCACTGCTCTTGCTATCTCCCTTATGGTGAGGCTTCTATCGCGATCCGTTATACCGGTGAAGGTGCTGCGGTGGTTAACTGAGATTGAGAATGAAGATCGCTTGTCATAGGGTATATCGCCTATGCGCTCATACATTGTTTCAATAGCGCGATATCCATTGCTGCTTGAGCTCACAGTTTTTAAGACGTCGAACATATAGGGAAGACCTAGAATTTGAGCTGATTTTGGATGTATTGCAACGCAGATCAATCCACCTCCATCTTTTCTCATTCTAGCTATATCCGCTGGAGTTATATTTATTGCAGGCGCCACAAAATCTGTTTCCCCCTCGCGGTCGTCGAAGTCATAGATCAAGATCATTTTGCCTTTCCTAATGGCTTCAATAGCTTCTTGAATCATTCGATATTCTCACTTCCACTGTATCGCCATCTCTCAAGCCAAGTTTTTCCCTTAAATTAAATGGAGCGATGAATTCAAGAATGTCAGGTGGATAATGGGTACGCTCAGGTATAACCACTGCACCTTTGATTTTGCCAAGCTTCGCTGGATAGACCTCTCCCCCTCCATAAGTTCTTTGATGAGATTTGAAGCCGTGGAGAGGAATTCCGTGGTTAAGTTTCCTTCGCTCTAAAGTGCTTGTTTCATCTAGTTTAATATTCAAAGTACCTGTGAATG
>JBBIOZ010000004.1:23746-38113 GCA_037443105.1 Methanocellales archaeon | reverse complement strand
AGCTTATGCCTGTGGAGAGCCTATGAGTTTTGATATCGCCTATGATGTTTCCATTCTCGACATATATCATATTGAAGGCCGCTGGGCCCAGTAACTTTCTCCCCTCCTCTTTCTCTCTGATTTTGACCTCAACCTTTTTATCATAAAGCTTGCCTGAGTAGGCGAGAAATTCGCAGGGTGCTATTGAGCTGCCATATTTCTTTGCAGTTTCCAAAATAGCTTGAACAATGGCCTTGCCCTCCATGGAGTCTGGCTTTCGGTCTATTTCGATCAGTTCAACCATTTGCTCGTCGCTATACTCGAGCTTGGAGTACAGCTCTGGATAGTGCACCTCTCTTATGTCCTTTATATCCTCGCTTATCATAATTATTCTCCCAAGTCCTGGTCCGGAATTGAACACTGGATATTTTATTCCATAGTTGGCGAGAGCAACTGGAGAGTACATTCCGATCTCGCTGACCTCCACCCAGCCAAGCTTTGCATGCTTTATATATACCTCATAATTGGTGCCGGGTGCATAGTATGCAGGTGCATTAGGTTTGGGCTTGAATCTAATTTCTTGAAATCCAATTCTTTTGAAGAATTCCTCAGTGATATACTTTCCATCCTCGATGGTGAGGTCTCTGTTCATCACAACCATACTGAGATTATAATGCGCTTTGAGATGCGTTGGGTCTTCACGCTGCTCTCTGCGATATCGCCAGCCAAAGGTAAAGAGCATCACTGGAAGCTCTCTCTTTCCTTGAATTTCCTTCAAAGTGGGGAACCAAGCTGTGGTGAGATGGGAAACCAGTGCAAGATTCGTTGGCTTTGGCTCTATGCACTTGAGTTCTTGAAACACCTCGTTGATGAGATAGAGAGCATCCTCTGTTTTTATCTTTAAACGAGTTACCAGAGCCTCTGTAAAATCCTCCCCTGCCTCTATTTTCTCGCGCTTGTAATCCCTCAATATTCTTTGAAGCTCCCCATATTTATTAAAGTTTGGAAGTCTTTTTTCTATCAATTGTTTTTTCTCATCCGATAGCCCGATATCAGGTCTGGGAATTAAAGCAAGGTAGTACAAGCGATCGAGAATCGCAGGTGCTTCTGGGCCATATTGAAGTCTGATGTGGCTATCCTCCCAAATTGGCTTCAGAACAACTTCATCGAAGCCCATCTCAAGCAGCTGCTCTCTGATTTTATCAGAGTATAATGTTAGCAGATGCCTTTTGCCCTTTTTCTCTGGTAAGTTAAAGGTACGCTTTCCCATGACCAGCTTAGCTGTTTCAAGCCAAGTTTTTTCAAAATTCTGCCTTGCGTCTTCTCTGATTTTCTTTACATCGAACTCCATAAAATCAACCTAAACTAGGGCTTGTGGTTCTTTTGGCATTTTCTTTTCAATTCCCAGATAGCCGTGGATTGAGTTTATAGAGATTCTACCCTTTTTTATTGCTTCAACCGCATCTGCACTTGCGCGAGCTGCTTGAATAGTTGTAATATATGGCACTCCTAGGTCTACTGCACTGCGCCTAATTTCATAGCCATCTTTTCGCGTTTGAGTCAGCTTTGAGGTGGGAGTGTTGATTATGAGTCCAATTTCTCCTCTTCGCATTAAATCAATTATATTTGGAGAGCCCTCTGATATCTTCTTAATGCTCTCAACCTTAAGTCCATGTTTTTGCAGAAATGAAGCTGTGCCACTTGTTGCAACAAGTTCAAATCCTGCTTCTAAAAACTTACGGGCTATCTTCACCATTGCGAGTTTATCTTCATCTCGAATGGAAATGAAGATCTTGCCTTTCAATGGCAGCGGGTTACCAGCTGCGAGTTCTGCTTTGAAGAAGCTCAGTCCAAAATCTCTATCTATCCCCATCACCTCGCCTGTGCTTTTCATCTCAGGTCCTAAAATTGGATCTGCGCCTGGGAGTTTGTCGAAAGGCAGCACTACCTCTTTGATGGAAATATACCTTGGCTTGGGCTCCTCGACATAGCCAAGTTCTCTCAGTGTATGGCCTATCATTACCTTCGCTGCTATTTTTGCCAGTGGAATTCCAGTTGCCTTGGAAACATAGGGAATGGTTCTACTTGCTCTTGGATTGGCTTCCAGTACATAAACCTTTCCCCCTCTCACTGCCATCTGTATATTAACCAAGCCCACTACTTTTAATCCAAGTGCAATTTTGCGAGTGTAATCGCGTATGATATCTAAAATTTCCTTGCTGAGCGATTGCGCTGGTATTACCGTGGCTGAGTCGCCTGAATGCACACCTGCCTCCTCGATATGCTCCATTATTGCGCCTATTAAAACATCATTTCCATCGCAAACCGCGTCCACATCCACTTCGATGGCATTGTCAAGGAAGTCGTCTATCAATACCGGGTGCTCGCGCGATACCTTAACCGCCTCCTTCATATATTGCTCAAGTTCTACCTCGTCGTTTACAAGCTCCATAGCTCTTCCGCCTAAGACATAGCTTGGCCTCACCAGCACAGGGTAACCGATCTTCCTCGCGATTTGCTTTGCCTCCTCGTATGACATTGCACAGCCGCTAGTAGGCTGGAGAATCTTGAGTTTTTTGCAAAGTTTTGAAAATAGCTCTCTATCCTCCGCCACCTCGATCATCTCAGGAGGGGTGCCTAAGATTTTAGTTGGCAGATCTTTTCTACGTTTAAGTTCCCTTTGAAGCGGCACAGCCAAGTTTATCGAGGTCTGTCCACCGAACTGCACCATTACCCCATAGGGCTTTTCCCGCTCTATTATGTTCATCACATCCTCCAAGGTGATTGGCTCGAAGAAAAGCTTATCAGAGGTATCATAATCCGTGGAAACTGTTTCAGGATTGTTATTAACAATCTGCGCTTCAATTCCTTCCTCGCGAAGTGCAAGCACAGCGTGCACGGTGCAGTAGTCGAATTCTATCCCTTGACCAATGCGAATCGGCCCGGAGCCTATTATTAATACCTTTTTGCACTCTGAGGGATTCGCTTCGCATTGATCTTCATAGGTGGAGTAATAGTAGGGTGTTTTAGCCTCGAATTCAGCTGCACAGGTGTCAACCATTTTATATGTTGGATTTATCGCGTGCCTGCGCCTGTAGTTATTAACTGCAACGCGGGATTTCTTCACCAGCGCTGCTATTCGCTCGTCCGTGAAGCCCATTCGCTTGGCTTTTCTCACATTCTCAGGAGTCAGTCCCTCGCGCTGGAGTTTCTCCTCCATTTCAATGATTAGCTTGATTTTTTTAATGAAAAATGGATCCCAGTTGGTTAAGCGCGCTATTTCCTCTATTGAGAATCCAGATTTTAATGCTTTATATATAGCGAATGGCCTTTCATCTGTGGGATGCTCAAGTAAATCAATTATTTGCTCCCTCGTCCAGTTTCCGTAGCCAAAATCTTTGTCAATATCAAGGGAGCGTATAGCTTTTTGCAGTGCTTCTTCAAAGGTTCGCCCGATTGCCATAACCTCTCCCGTGCTCTTCATTGAAGTCCCAAGTCTTTTATCAGCCGTTGGAAATTTGTCAAATGGCCAGCGCGGTATCTTAACTACAACGTAGTCTATGGTTGGCTCAAAACTCGCTGGAGTGCTTTTGGTAACATCGTTTTTAATTTCATCGAGATATAGTCCAACTGCTATCTTCGCAGCTACCCTTGCAATTGGATAGCCGGTTGCCTTGGATGCAAGTGCTGAAGATCGCGATACCCTTGGGTTTACCTCTATAACTCTATAATCTTGATCTTTCAATGCGAATTGAATATTGCATCCTCCCTCTATACCCAGCGCTCGAATGATCTTGATTGCAGCGCTTCTGAGCATTTGATGGTCTTCATCGGAGAGTGTTTGAGAGGGGGTTACTACTATTGATTCACCAGTATGTATCCCCATTGGGTCGATATTTTCCATATTGCAGATCGTTATGCAGGTATTGCGTGCATCCCTCATGACTTCATATTCAAACTCCTTCCAGCCTAATACACATTCTTCCACGAGCACTTGATGGATGCGCGAGCGCTTCAAACCAGAATCCACAATTGTCTTTAGCTCCTCGATGGTTCTCGCAATTCCACTGCCGGTGCCACCCAGCGTATAGGCTGGTCTTATAATAACAGGCAGTCCGAGTTCTTCTGCAGCTTGTACGGCATCTTCAACTGTGGTAACAGCCCTGCTTCTGGGCACCTTCTCGCCTATTTTCTGCATCGCGATTCGGAATCTATCTCTATCCTCTGAGTCATAGATGGCTTTGAGGGGCGTTCCAAGAACTTTCACACCATATTTATCCAGCACTCCCATCTCAGCTAGCTCGCTTGCGATATTTAAAGCCGTCTGCCCGCCAAGCCCAGCGATTATGCCATCAGGTCTTTCTTTTTCGATAATCTCAGCCACAATCTCAGGCACAATTGGCTCTATGTATACTGCATCTGCCATATCTGGATCAGTCATAATTGTTGCAGGGTTTGAGTTTACCAGCACAACGCTTACTCCTTCTTCACGCAATGCCTTGCATGCTTGAGTCCCTGAGAAGTCAAACTCAGCAGCTTGACCAATTATGATCGGCCCAGAACCTATCAATAGTACCTTTTTAATATCACTCCGCCTAGGCAGTTCTCTCACCCCTTTCTACTATTTCAACGATTTTATCGAAAAACCAAGAAGTATCTCTAGGACCAGGTGAAGCCTCTGGATGGTACTGCACGCTCTCTATGGCAAGTTCTTCGTTGCGCATGCCCTCTATGGTGCCATCATTTGCATTGATCTGCGTGACCTCGAGGCCAGTGCCAGCAAGCGTTCTTGGATCAACAGCATAGCCATGGTTTTGGGAGGTAATATATACAATGCCGGTTTCAAAATCCTTCACAGGCTGATTCGCCCCTCTGTGGCCAAATTTAAGCTTGTAGGTGGCAGCACCAAGTGCTAGTGCTATAATTTGATGCCCGAGGCAGATGCCAAAGATGGGGAGCTTGCCCACGAATTGCTTTACCACGCTTATAACGTTCTTTACATTCATCGGGTCCCCAGGGCCGTTGGAGATTAAAAGAGCATCTGGCTCAAATGCTTGGATTTCTCCAAAGCTAGCTGTTGCCGGGACAACCACGAGATCTAATTTGCGCATCGCAAGATTTTTTATTATATTTCTTTTAATTCCGCAGTCTATCACCACAAAACGCTTGCCCTCCCCCGGTATGCGATATGCCTGCTTGCATGTTACCTCTCCAACGAGATCGAAGGTTGGAAAAATGGTTTTAAGGTTTCTGGCAAGCTCCAAAGCTCTTTCCTCGTCTTTTTTACCCAGTTTTTCATCAACTATGAGTGCAGCTAGCATCGTCCCAAATTTTCTGGTTTTAATGGTTAGCATCCTAGTATCAACCTCGCACATCCCAGGTATACCTTCGCTCTTGAGATATTCATCTATAGATAGCTTAGAAAGATAGTGCGAGGGGTGGTCGCAGATCTCGCGGACAACAAAGCCCTCTGCTTTTATTGAATCGCTCTGAAGATTTGTCTTGCTCACCCCGTAATTCCCAATCAAGGGATAGGTTAGCATAAGAATTTGACCATTATAACTTGGATCTGTGAGAGCTTCTTCATATCCTGTTATTGAGGTTGCAAAAACAAGTTCCCCTAGAGCAATACCTCGCGCTCCAAAACCAGTGCCACGAACAACTGTGCCATCTTCCAGTGCGAGTATTGCTTTCATTTGATTCTTGAGAATAATATAGGAACTGGTCTAAATATTTTACTATCTTGCTAGATCTTCAAACTCGCGCATAACAGCTTGAAAACTTCCAGTTGCATTCACAATTGCATAATCTAATTCGAAGTTAACTTTATATTCGGTGAAGTTTCGAGATTGGGCATAGAGCTCTCTCTGTAGCAGATTCGATTTGAATTCATTTAAATCGCTTTCATTTGCACTGCTGTTGAGATGAAGCACCGCTTCAAATCGATAGATCCCTTTTCCAGCATAGCTAGCACCCATGTAATATGCATCGTAAACATAAGTAGCATCGGTTCTTATAAGCGCGAGGTTCGCATCTGATCTGGATCGCTCTATCAACGGGAAACAGGTTTGATAAGCTGACCACGCGGTAGTGTTATTCAGCATTAAATCCACGGTTTCTTCCACTCTATCCGTATAGCCAAAGATGACTGGCGAAGTCGCAGTTACTACAGCCAATCCATGTGGAGTAATTTTTACCTCCAAATCCTTATACCGATAGGCTGAGGTATAATTGAGCTTAACCTCTCTATGGTTTACCTCGTGAAGCTCAACCCAGCTTCGATCAGGGTAATCGGCGATCAAAGCCTTGGTTACGATTGCGCGATACTGTTCATAGGGAGGAAGTGCTCCCAGGTCTCTGATCAATCTCTCGAGCTCTGTTCCTTTAATGTTCTCTATGCTAGCGAACTGAACTAAAAGCGGCGATGCTGGCACTAGCTTTAATCCATCTTTCACTGTATTGAAATCTTTTTTTATAAGATGTTCTTCGGTGAAAAAAGCAGCGAGCATTGAGAATACCATTACTATGATCAAAATCAGAGCTCCGATTTGCTTTGCTTTCATATCGAAAGAGATGAGGCTGCTTTTGGATTTAAATTTATCCATTGTTTATTACCCTTAATTGACCCATCACGAGATGAGCAGTTTTTTAACCTCCTCGAAGTCAACCTTCTGAGCTTTCTCGGCTATTTTCTGATTCAAACGCTCAATGCAGTTCCAGAGCTCTCTAAACTCTGGAGCTAAAATCCACTCTTCAGGCTTCGTAGCATATTCTTCTCCTTTGCCTGTAAGGCTATACATATAAATCACGCAGCCGCGGTATTCTTGGTCGCCTCCCTTCCAGCGGGTGAATCTGCCTGGGAAGATTCCTGCGATCTTCCACTGGCCTCGAGTTATGAGCATCTTCTGAGTTATGTCATGCCAAGTTTCCAAAAAAGTTGTGAAGTACTCAGCCCCTGACTCGCCTATTTTATCATAGATTCCTATGCCAATTAACCTGCTCACACCTTTATTCCTCCACTCAGGATGGGTGGCTAGCATGGAGAACTCTATTTCCAAGTTAAGGTCGAATTTGGTGAGCATCGCTGAGGTAACGAAAGTTCCACTCGCAATTTCTTCCAGAACAATCACAAGATGTGGCTTGTTGATGCGATCCTCCTCCCAGTTATCTGCGAGAGCTGCGCGCTTCTCAATTTCCTCAGGGTACAGCAGGAAGCCATAGTCTGACCCATAAACCTCTGGATAACTTGATCTCCAGAACTCCGCAGCTTTTTCCAGATCTGATCTTCCAATTGTGCGCACTCTGAATCTGCCCTTCATAAGCGAGGGAACATCAAATCTTGGCCAGACCACTTTTTTATCTTTAATCTCGCGCGATTTGCAGGTTTTGCCCATCTCTCTAAATGGTTTATACTTAGACATATCCAGCTTTTTGAAGCTCATCATTTAATGCACCCCTTTATAAAATTCCCTGCGTTTGGCATCTTCCTCAAAGAATTGTTTTTCGGTTTTCAAGCCTAGTTTCTTCAGAAGCTTTCTGGAGAGATATCTTGGCAGGAGCTTAAGCAGTTCTTTATAGAAATAAATGGGGTAGTGCCTGCGCATTAAATTCCAGCGCATCCATTCAAAGTCATAATAGGAAGCTGCCATCTTCCACATATTATACTGTATTTCCTCTCGAGTGAGATATTTTGTTCTGACATTTGCATATATGCCATCATAGGTTGAGAAATCATTAAGATTAACCACCAGTCCGAGGTCCAAGAGTTCTTCCCTGAGCTTAGTTTTAGGATAAGGAGTTGTTATGAAGAAGATTGGGAAGTCGATTTTCATTTGCCTCGCCATTTCGAAATTGATCCAGAGGTCTTGCTCACTGTCCTCTGGATTGCCTATGATGAAACCCCCTGCAACGATTATTCCTCTGTCGCGCAGCAGTTTAACTGCCTTTGAGGCCTCATCTGAGAGATTGCCTTTATTGAAGAATTCTAAATTGCGCTTTAAAACATTTTCTATGCCGAGGAAAACAAACTTGAAGCCAGCCTCTACCATTTTCTCAGCCAGTTTTTCATCCAGTGCTATTCCACGCGCACTTGCTTGAGTATTGTAATGCAGATCATCCAGTCCAGCTTCGATTATTAACTCGCAGAGTTTTTTTAATCTATTTACATCAAGGGTAATATTGTCGTCTGAAAAAACAACTGATTTAAAGCCGTGTTTCTTCACCTGTCTTATATCTTCTATTACTCTTTCCAGACTGTACTTTCTAAAACTTCTGCCGTACATTCTATCAATACTGCAAAATTTGCAGCCCTGAACGCACCCGCGACTTGTTTCAACTGCATCTATACTCGTGCCAAAAGCGTGGAATCCCTTGGTGAGCAGTCTGCTGCTTCGATCCGGCAACCTGATCTCATTCAAGTCCAGCAGCTCTCTGCTTGGGTTATGCTTGAATTTGCCATTTTCCTTATAAGATAGCCCTTTTATGCCTTTGTACCCGGAGTTTTTCCCCATTGCTTGAATCAATTCCCTGAATGTTTTCTCTCCTTCTCCTCGAACTATGAAGTCGATCGCATCGCAGTCGCTGCTGTTTGAAATTTCTTCATACATAAGTGTGGGATGGTAACCCCCGAAAACCGTTTTAGCTTCACTTTGCTCCTTCACAGCTCTAGCTAGCTCAACTGCACGTGGGTATTGAAAGCTCATGCAGGAGAAGCCAACCACATCTGGCTGGAAGCTTTTCAAGGTTTTTATTAAGAATGGCTCAACCTTTTGTGGCTTTAAAACCACCAAGTCTGCGATTTTAACTTCGCAGATATCATTTATATTTCCAGCGATGGAAGCAATGCCAAGATTTGGGATTTTTGAACTGAAGTCGAAGTCTCGCTGTACCTCCGGCGAGCCTAAGAGTAAAACTCTTATTTCTTTCATCTCTTGTGTAATTTCGACTTAGTTTTATTAATCTTTATTATATTTTTTATGTTTAGATTTTATTTTTAAATTTAGATTTTATTTTGCTCCTTAAACGAATTCAGCATCGTTGTCGATAGGCACCTCGCTTACTTTCCCGTTAAATGCATTTATCTCGAAGCTGCCTTTCTTGCTTTTAACCTCCCAAAATGGAATGTAAACCATGCTCAGGCTGAGTTCAATATCTCTGGGCTGCGGTCTTAACATTTTATGTTCAATTATCATCGATTCACCTTGAGCTACTTTGCTCTTTATATCTTTGACATGATGTTTGCATATTTCTTCTAGAATTTTTGCTGTCGCTTCTTCCTTTGAAATTGCTGGTTCATTGATGATGTATTCATTTTCCGGTAGATTAATGACATCTTCAAGTCCGGTAAGTGGTGTAAAATCTATTCTACCATTCAAAGCATTGAAGCTGCCTGAGCCTTTACCTTGGAATTGCTGATTATAGCGCTTGGAAATGTCAAATGAATAATCAAATTTATAGAATGGCACGAATCTAAGCAAAGCTTTATCTGCCATCCCCATATCTTTTTTTCCAGCAGCCATTGCTTCTCGCCTTGTGATTTTAACTGGCTGAGAAACAATATGCAGAATTGCAGCTTGAGCTGGCGAGACATTAATTTCAGGTGTCTTTCCCTCTATATCTGCCAGTATCGCTCTGCCAATTTGCAGCTCAAATTCAGAGCGGTCCCAGAGCGTGATTCCATCGATGAAAGCGAGATCTTTAATTTCAGCATCAGCGCTTGCAGTGGAAATCAGCAGAGGCGATCCCCTTCCCTTCGCGAGTTGAGCGAATTCGCTAATAGCGCGTTTATCCACCTTGTCAAGGTATTTGATTAAAACGGTGTTCTTTCCCTTCTCAGCGATTAAATGAAGGTTTCCCTCGGCTTCTCTAACATTATAACCAGCAGCTTGAAAGATTTCCTTTATAACATTAACCACATTGCTCATAATCCATCACCCTACACTTATATTTTATATATACCAAACTAGCAATATGTTTTTCGATAAAGAATGGACCTCTCCACTAATATAACATTTACGATCTCCAGAATTGAAGAGCTGATCTATGGTGTTACCTTTGATCCAGCGACTAAGAAGGGAAAGGTCATTGCAAATCTCTTCGTGGTGAAAAAAGAAGATCTGGATAGAGTACTTGAGATTTTTTCTCAGGTGATGTATAGTGGTATAGCTGTTAGTCCACTTATTAAAATAATTGAAGAGGGCGAGACCTCAGGCGGCCGAGTAATAGAAAAAGGCATGGTTGGTATTCTCACAACCTGCAGCATTACAATAGATGGTGTGCTGCTGAAAGCAGGTGTACCTTCGAAGTTGAAATGCGGCGGCATCGTGCAGGTGCGCGATAGAGAGCCAGTCAGATTCACGGATCTGCTGATGTATGTTAGTACAACGCTTGATCCCCTTGAGGTATTTACCTCCAGAAACTCCACATCCGTCCTTCAGGTGATCGCCACAGGTTCAGGTAAAATCTTGGCAAACTTAAGAGAGGTGCCCATATCTGCACGCGAGAATGTTGAAGGTATACTCGAAGATCTGGCTGCTGCTGACTTCAAAGGAGTTCTAGCTGTTGGCGAGCCAAATACGCCTTTGCTTGATGTACCGGTTGGAAGAGACCGCGTCGGTATTGCTATAATTGGGAGTCATAACCTAGTGGCGGCGGTTGTTGAAAGCGACATTGAGATCCAGAGCAAGGCAATATCGCATTTAGTGGAAGTCAGCGAGATGCGACCACTGATTTGATATCGACTATAAAATTTGAAAAATTCGACAATCATCGAAAAAATTAAAAGGTCATAAAATAATATTAATTAAGGACCGCGAGACTCGCCTTGCACTCCCCATTCATCCCCCCTTATTCCCCACTTTTTGTAGGGCGAGCGCGAAAGTCTTTTTAAAGTTTTTTCTTTTTAACAAGTAATTCACCGTTAAGCAATGCAGCACCTGCAGCTCCTCGAATGGTATTATGGCCAAGGCAGATATACTTAATACCTCTATCGCTCTTTCGAACCCTGCCAACTGTAACCGTCATTCCTCTCCCAGCATCTCTATCAAGCCTTGGCTGAGGACGGTCAGGCTCCATCCTAACTTGAATTATCTCCTCAGGAGAGCTGGGCAGCTTTAAATCTGGCTTAAAGCTCCGGAAAGCTTGAATTACTTCTTCAATCTCAGGCTCTTCTTCCATTTCCACCCATATAGCTTCAGTATGGCCATCAAGCACTGGCACGCGATGACAGCTGGCTGTTATACTAAACTTTGCGAATTCCACTTCTCTCCCATTAAAAGTACCAAGTATTTTAAGCGGCTCGATTTCGACTTTTTCCTCCTCATTCGCAATGTAGGGGATTAGATTATCCAAGATCGCCATTGATGCAACGCCATCATAGCCAGCTCCGCTCACGGCCTGCATCGATGCAACGTGCACCCTCTTAATTCCAAATCGCATCAGCGGCTTAAGGGAGATCACTAGCTGAATGACGGTGCAGTTTGGATCTGTTAAAAGCGCTCCACTCCATTTTCGAGTTTCCCTTTGCACTTCAAGTAAACCAAGGTGATCTGGATTTACCTCAGGGATAATGAGTGGTACATCCTTCTCCATTCTATATGCACTTGCATTGCTGGAGACATAGAAGCCGGCTTTTGCAAATTCAGGCTCAACAGCTCTTGCTATATCAGCAGGCAGCGCAGAGAATATCAGTTTAGCGTCTTCATCCACTCCGCTGGGTTCAGTTGGCGTTACTACGAGGTCTCTTGCATTCTCAGGAATTTCCGCATTAAGCCTCCAGTTCGCTGCATCTCTGTATTTCTTGCCCACGCTTCGATCTGAGGCTGTTATTGAAACAAGCTCAAACCAAGGATGATCTGCTAGGAGCTGAATTATACGCTGGCCAACATTTCCAGTAGCCCCTAAAACTGCTACTTTTATCTTTGCCATTGCTTAATCTAGAAGATTAAAGAGTAGATAAACTATATGAACTTTTTCGCTAGTTTTTCTTTGAAAGAAAATATGAGCGCAGCTGGATACAAAGTGGAGCTTTTATCAAAAAAAGATGCTCGTGAAATTGAAGTTCTATTAAAAGATGTCTGGCCAAGCGCACTGGAGTATCCCGAGGAATGGAGGAAAAAGAGAACTCTCACAGAGAAGCAAATAATCCAAGAAATGGAAAGCGGCTATCTCTACTTTGGAATTAGAATTGCTGGAAAAATTGCCGGGATTTATAAAGCAAGCATTCAAGGAGATACAGTATTTGGGGAGCATCAATCCATTCCTGCAATTTATCGCGGCAAAGGACTAGCTACAGCAATGTATGAGCATATAATAAACTTTGCTCGAGAGCGAGGGTGTAAAAGGATTCTGGTTAATATTTTGGTAAATCAAATCGCAAGTAAAAGATGCGTGGAAAAATTTGGCTTTCATAAGAAAGGTGAACCATACGAGCAGGCGAGGGGAATGCTGGTTCAAATGTATGAAAAGTTAATTGAGCATAGCAGTTATAGATATTGATTTTATAGATATTGATATATTACAGCATCGGCTCTGAATCCCCATCCGAAATCTAGTATGCCACCTGTATCGCCCCTGCGGAGAGATTTATTATTAAAAATTTTATATAAAATGAAGGGCACACTGGCAGCACTCATATTGCCATATTGAGATAAAACTTCATAGCTCTCTCTTGCCTTTTCGAAATCTATATTGAAATGCCTAGATACTTCGTCGACAATTCTTTTACTTCCTATATGTATGGCCCATTTTTTAATCTCGCTGAAATCAATAGCTAAGTGCTCTACAATTTTATCCAAATATTCGATTATTAAAGCTCTAAGCCTTCTATCTATGTATGAAAAAAAGTTTGCTCCTTCATTCAGCTCCAAATAAGCGATCTCAAAGTCATCGGTCGATAAGTTAAGAAGACTAGCGGTTTTTAAAATTTCCATTTCACAGACCCAATCTTCACCTCCCACTAAAATCGCAATTGCCCCATCTCCAAATAGAAAGAACTCGGTCATATGGCGCCATTTATCGAATTCGATCCTCCTTCTCTCTTCGGATGCAAAGGAGCTTCTAATCTCCTCAGGTCCCAGGATGTTATTTAGGTGCTTGGCTTGATTTATAAACCAAGGCGAAATACAGCCTGAGATTACAAGCAGCAAATATTCCCCTGGCTTTATCGTGCTTTCAACAAGTTCAATTGCTCTGGGAAATGCCGAGCAAGCCATTCCCTGAATATTAAAATCCTTGGTATAAGGGGAGAGTCCTATTTTTCTCAGGATTTCAGCACTTGGACCAGGGCAAAGTCGCTCGTGATAATCATAAATTGCAATGAAGCGAGAAATCCTCTCAGGTTTAACCTGTGCCTTTTCAAGGCACCTCTTCCCTGCCTCCACGCATATTTGAGATGTATTAATATGCGGTTTAGCTAGTTTTTTATCATAAGAAAGAGATCTCAAATCGAAGCAGAGATGTCTTTTCTTCACACCTAGGTTTAAGATAGTCTGCCTTGCCTCCTCACTTATTTTGCCTGGGAAAATCTCGAGCATTTCCTCAGTGGTATATTCATAGGGTGGAACAGAAATTTCCATGCTTGCGATCTTCATAGAGTCTCACGCTGCCTGTATTCATAAAAACCAATTTCACTTTTCATCCCAAGTTTTCCATCTTTAACCATTTCTTCAAGCAGTTTGCTTGGTCTATATCTCTCCTGCCGAGTGCGAGCATAAATTGAATTCAATGTATCAAGAACCACATCTAAACCGATAAAATCAGCCAGCTTCAATGGACCCATCGGGTGCCCAAAAGCCAGCTTGGCTATACTATCTATTTCTTCCTTCGAGGCTATGCCTTCTTCCAGCACTTTGATTGCCTCATTTATATAAACTACAATCATTCTACTGCTCGCAAATCCAGGTGCATCTTTAACAGCAATTGGAACTTTGTCCAAGCTTTTAACAAAATTAATTGCAATTTCAAAGGTCTCCGCTGAAGTTTTACTGCCTTTTATTATTTCCACAACTCTGCTTTTTTGAACTGGATTAAAAAAATGCAAGCCTATGAATCTCTCAGGGAATTCTACAGCGATTGAAAGCTCAGTTATAGGAATACAGGAAGTACTAGAAGCTATTATTGCATAAGGAGAAATAAAGCTAATTTTATTTAGAAGCTGCTTTTTCACCTCAGCATTCTCCGGGATGGCTTCGATGATTAACTGGCAAGATCGAATGGAATTTAAATCCAAGGTGAACTTCAGATTTTCTATTTTTCCTTCAATCATTTTTCTCAATTTGGCACCTGCAATTTCAATACTTTTTTGAGCCCGTGCCACAAACAAAACCTTGTAGTTCCTCTCAGCTGCTGCGCTTCCAATCCCAAGACCCATCGTCCCCAGACCTATTATTG
>JBBIOZ010000004.1:0-23736 GCA_037443105.1 Methanocellales archaeon | reverse complement strand
CTATATTTTCAATTCTCTCCATCATTTCTATCCTTTCTTGTTAACGAAAATTTCGGCAGCAAATTTGATTCAAGAGGATATAAAGCTATCGATCATTAAATTGGTAAATCCAACCAAAAATCACTTGTTGCAGTCAATTAAATTCAAAATCTTTCAAAATAAAAAATTAGCTACATAAAATTAAAAATTTGATTTTTAAAAAAAATGGTAGATATTACCAAAATTAACAAAAACATTTAAATAATAGAATTTTGATTTATAATATGATGCGCTCGGTAGGGGTATGGATGAACAAAGTTGCAACTGGAATCCGCGGGTTAGATAGCATGCTTAAAGGCGGATTTCCAGAGTCCAGCGTCATATTGATATGCGGCGGCCCTGGGAGTGGTAAAACAGTACTCAGCGCGCAATTCCTGTATCACGGTGCAACGCGCGGTGAAGCAGGCATATATATATCTTTAGAGGATTCTCCAATGCGAATAATAAAAACCTGCAGTAGTTTCAACTGGGATATCAAAAAATATGCAGATCAAGGATTATTAACCTTCGTTGATGCCTCCCCCTTCGAAGGGCAATTTGGCGAGGGAACTTTCTTAATCGGCAAGGACGATCCTCACGCATTTAATGCTGATACCCTATTTGAAATTTTGAGGAAATTCAGCCATAGAAATATAAAAAGAGCAGTATTTGATCCAATTACAATGTTCACTTCTCAATTTCACGACCCCCTGAAGCGAAGGGAGCAAGTGCTGAGGCTTACAAAGCTTCTTAACGAAGCCAAGCTTACAACAATATTCACCGCAGAAATCGAAAGTGAAGAAAGCGATTATTATACACCTGAGCAGTATATCTCCGATGGAGTTATAAATCTGCGATATTTAACCAAAGACTTCCACCGCTTGCGCGCACTTGATATTTTAAAGATGGCATCTCACGACTTTGATCACTATCTCCGACCATATGAGATTACGCCGAGGGGCTTTGAAGTATACAGCACCGAGCGCGTGCATTAAAAGGAGGAACTTTTTTTCTAAAGTTTCACCAGCTCTGCATCCTTCACTCCATCCACATCTAAGAATTGCTTTAAAATTTCATCAGGAATGAAACTATCCACTGCGAGCACCATTACAGCTGGGCCGCCTGGGTATTCTCTTCCCACTATCATCCCAGCGATGTTAATGTTGTTTTTACCCAGCAGCGTACCGATCTTGCCAATCACACCTGGCTTATCTATATGATTGGATATCACCATGTAGCCTGATGGTATTGCATCGACGCGGTATTTATCTATGAGCACTATTCTCGCATCTCGCTTGCCAAAGATCGTGCCTGCTGCTCGCCTTTGATCTATGTCTGATTTTGCTGTTACAGAGATCAAATTTGCAAAGTCCTCGGTCTTCGGGCTTTTACTCTCAAATACCTTTATTCCTCTATTCTTGGCGATTATCATTGCATTTACATAGGTGACTGGTGCACAGAGCACTGGCTCGAGTAAACCCTTTAAAACTGCTATGGTTAAGAACTTCGTATCCTTTTCAGCAATTTCCCCGCTGTAGGAGATTTCAACTTGATTGATATATCCTTTTACAACCTGCGCTAGGAATTTGCCGATTTTCTCAGCGAGTGGTAAATATGGCCTTATTGCTTCCATAACTTCAGGTCCTATGGCAGGAGCATTAACTGCATTCTTTACGACTTCACCCTTGAGCGCATTTAAGACTTGCTCAGCCACTGAAATTGCTACATTTATCTGCGCCTCTGCAGTTGATGCTCCAAGATGCGGGGTAACTATAACATTGTCAAGCGTGAGAAGCGGTGAATCTAGAGGTGGCTCTTTCGCGAACACATCGAGAGCAGCGCCTGCTACTTTTCCACTTTTCAATGCGCTGTACAGTGCTTCTTCATCGATTATTCCACCTCTAGCGCAGTTGATTATCCTAACACCTTTCTTCATCTTCTCAAATTCTTTCGCGCCTATGAGGTTCTGCGTTTCCTTAGTAAGGGGAGTGTGTATGGTTATGAAATCTGCATTTTTTAATATTTCATCTAAGGTGGTGAGTTTTACTCCAAGAGCTTTGGCCTTTTCCTCGGAGATATAAGGATCGTATGCTAAAATTCGCATTCCAAATGCTTGACAGCGCTTGGCTACCTCGCTTCCAATTCTCCCAAGCCCTATTATCCCCAGTACTTTGTCATATATTTCGACTCCTAGGAATTTACTTTTCTCCCACTTCTTTGCCTTCAAGGAGGCATTTGCCTGAGGTATATTTCTCGCAAGAGCGAGTATCATTCCAATTGTATGCTCCGCTGCTGCAATTGTATTGCCCTCAGGCGCATTGAGCACGATTATGCCTTTCTCGGTGGCTGCATCCACATCGATATTATCCACGCCAACGCCGGCGCGTCCAATAACTTTCAAGCGATCTCCAGCCTCGATCACTTCTCGAGTCACTTGGGTTGCGCTTCTCACCACAAGGGCATCGTAATTCTTTATTACTTTAATCAGTTCTTCTTTAGATAGCTTGGTTAATACATCTACTTCTGCTTCCCTCTTGAGTATCCTTATTCCCTCTTCAGCAATTGAATCGCTGACCAATACCTTCACAGTGATCCCTCTCGTACATCAATGTATATGTCGTGTTTTCATCTTATATCTATTTCGACTTAGAACAATTTGAAAGCAAAGATTATAACATATGCTGAAGATATAAATTCGAGGAGTTTACTTGCATGCTCCTGAGTGGTTAAATAATTTTGCTCAAAAATTAGCTGGTGAAATAGTTTTCTCCCAGAGCCCTGGATTAATTCTCCGAGGTTATCGAAAGCGATATGGCATAACTCAGCAGGAAATGGGTCAAATCTTGGGGGTAAGGAGGGAAACTATTTCGCGAATAGAAAATGGTAAGATTAACATTACCTTTACATTTTTGCAGAAATTCACAAAGCTAATGGTAGCTGCAGAGGCAATAAAAATTACTCGCGCTCAGCAAGTGGAAATAGATTACTTATTTTTAGAAATGATTTTAAAAGAGGCAGGAATTTCTCGCGATGTGCTGGATCTTATCTTGCGAGATAAAAGACAGCTTCAACCCGAGCCAAAAATTTAATGTTTTAATATGACATTATTCGACTTAATGATAATATATATCATCTAAATAAAATAAGCATAAGAGGTGGAAAAGTTGGCGGGCAAAAAGCAAAATAAAAAAATTGTACTCTGGTTCGAAGAGCTGACGAAGGAAGATATCCCATTGGTAGGGGGGAAGAATGCAAATCTAGGGGAGTTAATAAGAGCAGGAATACCTGTTCCAGTTGGATTTGCTGTTACAGCATACGCGTATCAAAAATTCATCCAAGAGACTAACATTGCTGAGAAGATTTATAGAATAATTGAGGAAACAATTACAGATAAAAACGACCCGAAGCAATATGAAGAGGCCTCTACGAAAATCAGAAGGATAATTGAGTCCACACCTATGCCTGAGGATATACAAGAGGCAATCAAAGCAGCTTACGTTAAACTTGGCGAGAAAATGAAGCAAGCTGATGTTTTTGTTGCAGTTCGCTCAAGTGCAACAGCAGAGGATCTAGCGGATGCATCATTTGCAGGTCAGCAGGAGACATATTTGAATGTGAGGGGACAGGAGGAACTCATAGAAAAAACAATTAAATGCTGGTCAAGCTTATTCACACCTAGAGCAATCTATTACCGCACTCAGAAGAACTTCAAGCACGAAGATGTTTTTATAAGTGTTGGAATTCAAAAAATGGTAAATGCAAAAGCCGCAGGTGTTGCCTTTACCATAAATCCAGTGACTGGAGACCAGAATCAGATACTTATAGAGGGAAACTGGGGTTTAGGTGAATCTGTTGTTTCAGGGGCAGTAACGCCTGATGATTTTATCGTTGACAAAAACACGCTTAAGATAATTTCTAAGAGGATTACTAAAAAAACGATTGAATATATACGCGACCCAAATACAGGTAATACTATTCACGCTGAAGTACCTCTGGAGCGTCAGGAGCAGCCTTGCTTGACGGATCAAGAGATTCTGAAGATCGCTGAATTGGCAAAGAAAATCGAAGAGCATTATGGAAAAGCTCAAGATATCGAATGGTCCATCGACCGAGACCTGCCATTCCCTGAGAATATCTTCATCGTTCAATCCAGGCCTGAAACAGTTTGGAGCGCTAAAGCTGTTCCTGAAAAGCCAAAAGAGGCTGTTAAAACAGCAGATCGGATAGTGGTGGTAAGGGGCTTAGCTGCAAGTCCAGGTATTCACGCTGGAAAAGCTAAGGTTGTTTTAACAACCGAGGAAGCCAATAGATTTGTAACAAAGGGAGACATTCTTGTAACTAAAATGACAAACCCGGACTGGGTACCCTACATGCGCGTAGCTGGAGCAATAGTGACCAACGATGGAGGCATGACCTGTCACGCAGCCATAGTTTCAAGAGAGCTTGGAATCCCCTGCATTGTTGGAACTGGTAATGCGACTGACGTGATGAAGATGAATAATGATTACACCGTCGATGCAAAGACAGGCGTTGTCTATCAAGGCATAGTTGAAGGAGTCGCGGCAGCAGCTGCTCCTCCTCAAGCAGTTAGCGTGCCTCAGGTCAGCTTTGCTGAGCCTGTGCCTGTAACAGCTACCAAGATCTACATGAACCTAGGAGTCCCTGATAAAATTGAGGATTATAAAGATCTCCCATTCGAGGGAATAGGACTCATGCGCGTGGAATTCATCATGGCCTCCTATATAGGGGAGCATCCCAATTACCTCATCGAGATAGGCCAAGAGCAGAAGTTTATAGATAAAATGGCAGAAGGAATAGCCCAGGTCGCAAGAGCTATATTCCCACGTCCAGTGGTGGTAAGGCTGAGCGACTTTAAGACAAGCGAGTATCGAGAGCTAAGGGGTGGCGAGAAGTATGAGCCTATCGAAGGAAATCCAATGATGGGCTGGAGAGGTGTAAGTAGATATATAAGCAAGCAATATCAAGAGGCTTTCAGACTTGAATGTAGAGCTATAAAGAAAGTGCGGGATGAATGGAGGCTCTCGAATGTATGGGTCATGCTGCCTTTCGTAAGATGCACGTGGGAAGTTGAAGACTGCCTGCGGATCTTAAAGGAAGAAGGACTTCAGCGCGGGAGAGACTTCCAGATATGGCTTATGGCAGAGGTTCCAAGCATAATATTCATGGCTGATGAGTTCTCGAAGCTCTGCGATGGCTTTAGCATAGGCAGCAATGACCTCACCCAGCTTACCTTAGGAACAGACAGGGACAGTCAAATACTTCCAGCCATCGACAGCCGCTACTTCGATGAGAGAGACCCTGCGGTTAAAAGAGCCATCGCTCATTTAATAAAGGTAGCTCATGAGAATGGCGTGACAGTGAGCATCTGCGGGCAAGCGCCATCAGTATATCCAGAATTCACCGAGTTCCTCGTGCGATGCGGCATAGATAGCATAAGTGTTAACCCAGACGTTGTGGTCAAAACCAGAAAACTGGTTGCAAGTATAGAGCAAAAAACCATATTGGAGAGACTTGCAGAGGTTCAAGAAAACATGAGGGGGCGCAAAGTGGAAAGGCGCAGGCCTGAGGAAGAGTTCATCTCAAAGTGGTAGTGAGGAGGAAATGCTTTGATTAAAAAAGCGGCAAATGATTTAAGTGATAACTGTAATTTCCTATATTGCTTAGAAGAGCAGGTGTTGGATTAATTGGATGAAAATGGAGTGAGTGAGCAGGAAATATTTGAATATCTTCAGAACATTCGTAAGGGAGATAAGCCATATTCCAGGGCACTCTGCTCCATGTGCACTCTTCCTCATCCAATTGCAATAAAGGCCCATCAGCTATTTATTGAAACCAATCTCGGAGATCCCGGGTTATTTCAGGGTACTGCGATGCTGGAGAGAAAGCTGGTCGAAATGCTGGGCTCCCTGCTTGGAAAAAGTGATGCATCCGGCTATATCACTACAGGCGGCACCGAGTCAAATATTCAAGCATTAAGAGCTTTTAGAAATCTTTCAAAGCAGAAGAATCCAAATGTCGTGGTGCCAAGCTCAGCTCACTTCTCCTTTGACAAAGCAGCAAATCTTTTGAACATCGAGATTAGAAAAGCAGCACTTGATAGCAAATTACGCGTTGACATAGAGGCTGTTAGAAAACTTATAGATAAAAATACCATAGCACTTGTGGGAGTCGCAGGTACAACTGAATTTGGACAGATAGATCCCGTTAAAGAACTGGCTGAACTTGCAGTTGAAAAAGACCTATTTCTCCACGTGGATGCTGCCTTTGGCGGTCTTGTGATACCATTTTTAGAGAAGCGCTACGACTTTGACTTCTCCATCGAAGGCGTTAGCTCGATAACAGTTGATCCCCATAAAATGGGTATGAGCACAATACCAAGCGGATGCCTGCTGTTTCGAAACCAAGAAAGTCTCCGCGCTCTTGAAATCGCAACTCCATATTTACTGGCAAAGAAGCAGTACTCGCTTACAGGCACTAGGACAGGTGCGACAGTTGCAGGCGCTTATGCTGTATTGAAGCACTTGGGTAAAAGCGGACTGAGTAAAATCGTTCGCAGATGCGTTGCATCCACCCGCAGATTCACCGCTGAGATTTCAAATTTCAAGATAGGCAAGCGCTATCCAGCAAGGCCTATCATAGAACCAGTCATGAATTTAGTGGTGATAAAGGTGCCAAATATAGGTGGAGTGGTACAGAGACTCTACACCATGAACTGGTATGTTTCAGTTACCAGAGAGCCAGTTGGCATGCGCTTAGTAATAATGCCTCACGTTACCGATGAAATACTTCAAGAGTTCACGCGAGATCTTAAAAAAGTACTTGAGGACATCTGTCAAGAACGCAAGCGATGAAGTTAAAACAAAGATGGTTGAAGAACAATGGATCTATTTGATTATGATCTTGACTTCGTTGTGAGCGAAATTAAAAAGCGAGGAGCAAAAGCGGTTGGCCTGCAATTTCCCGATGGCTTAAAAAGAGCTGGCATAGAGCTTGCGAAGCAGATCGAAGAGAAAACCAATGCAACTGTTTTTCTCTCAGGCAATCCTTGCTATGGCGCGTGCGATATAGATGACGAATTGAAGAACTTCGTTGATATATTGATCCACTTTGGGCACGCTGATCTAGGCATAGTTGAAGACCCAAAAGTGATCTTTGTAGAGGCAAGGGCCAGAATTAATATAACTCCAGTGGTTGAAAAGGCCCTTCCAAGCCTCAAGGGGAGGAAAATAGGGCTCATTACTACAGTGCAGCACGTACATAAATTAAAAGAGGCAAGGGAACTCCTCGAGGGAAAGGGTAAGGAAGTGGTAATAGGCACCGGTGATTCCAGAATCAAATATCCAGGTCAAGTGCTTGGCTGCAATTTCAGCGCTGCCAAGATACAGGTCGAGGAATATTTATACATTGGAAGTGGAATTTTCCACGCTCTCGGCGTTGCGCTTGCAAGTGGTAAAAGAACTATAGCGGCCGATCCCTTTTCTATGAGGATTGAAGAGGTAAGCACTGAGGAAATAGTTAAACAGAGATATGCAGCGATTGCAAGAGCATTGGATGCAAAGACCTTCGGCATTGTAATCAGCATAAAAACTGGGCAGAGAAGGGTTAAGCTTGCGCAAGAGCTGAAGCAAAAGGCAATTGAGAGGAAAAGGCAAGCTTTTTTAATAACACTTGATGACATCACGCCTGAAGCCCTGCTTCCCTTTAAAGCCGATGCCTTTGTGAATACTGCCTGCCCTAGAGTAGCCATAGATGATGCAGCTAAATACAAAGTGCCGTTGCTTACGCCTGTGGAATTTGAAATAGCCATCGGCGTGAGAAAATGGGAAGATTATAAATTCGATGAAATCTCAGGATTCTAAAGATAGTCCATGCTGGAATAGCGTTTGAACAGTAGAGAATTCAGCTCTTGAGCTAGTTTTCTATCCAGAGTTTTTTGCTGCTCAGATATATAGCTCAGGGGCTGTGGAGAGAGCAGATTGCCTTTAATTGCCACTGGACCCTGTATAAATCCTTGCCTGCCAATTTTAGAAGTGGGTACAGGCTCGGATTTCAGTATTCCTTCGATAAAGCTGGCTAGGTCCTCTGTGCTTCGAGGCTCTTTAAATTGTGGTGGAATTGGCCTGAAGCCATAGGAAAATGGCAGCGATGGCGGCTCTATTTTTTCTTGCTCTATCTCAATTTTTGCTCCAACTCCAACTGGCGAGTGCTTGAATAAAGTGTCAATCTTGATCTGCCAGAGCTCACTTCCCCTAGAAATGAGTATATCATAATATCTTTCATCGCGGCTGCGGCCTATGCAGACGCTCCACTGCCTTGGATTTGAATCATATTCCTCCATTATTTCCTGCATTATCTCTTCGTATGATTTCACTTCCGATTTCTCCGGCATCATATAAAATATTTCTTTGAATGCCTAAAAAGTTTATGTATATTGCTGCACAAATTCTATACTATGATTGAAATCAGCGTTTTAATCATTGTCTTGCTTGCCATCCTCGCTATCTATTTACTCTTTAAAATTTTGAAGCATTTGATTGTAAATTCGGTTCTTGGAATTTTAGCGCTTTTCATTGCAAATTTTATTTTTCCCTATTTTAAAATAGCCCCAATAGCCTATACCTGGCTGGTCATCGCAACGTGCGCTATAGGAGGATTGCTGGGAGCAATTTTGGTGATAATGCTGCATCTAGCTGGCATTGCATTTTAGGCTTAATTTTAGGCTTAATTTTATTTATACCTCTCCAGCTTATTAAGAAATATGGTTGAGATCTTCAAGCTTAAGGGCTCCTTCTACGATGGCAATGTTTACTTGATTAAAGCAAAAGAAGCAATGCTTGTAGATGCTGGTACAGATGCTCGTGCGGTTATAAATCAAGTTAAGAGAATTGCAAGCAATTTGAAATATATCGTGCTAACCCATTATCACTATGACCACTCCCTTGCTGCTGGTGAAGTAGCAGCTGCAACCAATGCTGAAATCCTCATTCACGAGGAAGACTCAGAGTTATTGCAGGATGTAGTATTGACAATGACTCCTTTACTTGAGGCTGAAAAAATGGAAATAAAACCTTCTTTATTAAAGGGTGGGGAGACCCTTGACCTAGGCAATTACTCAATTGAGGTCATTCACACTCCAGGCCACAGCCAAGGGAGTATTTGCCTCTACGACTTAGCGCGACTTTTCTCAGGCGATACAGTGCTACCGCAGGGTAACTTCGGAAGTGTAACAATGATGGGCGCTGAGCCTCGCACTCTGGTGAACTCAATTGAGAAACTTTCTAAGTTAAAAGTGGAAGTCCTCTACCCAGGTCATGGTGAAATTACAGATAAAGGTGTGGAGCAGCAGATTAAAACCTCGCTAAGGATAGCCAAATTGATGTTTTCGAGGTATATACAATGAAGCTTATGGAAGATCTCTATTTATTGAAGGAGGGAAAAGTTATACGCAGCAACGGTGCAATTCTCTATGCCTCTTCAGCCTCGGTTTTGATATTGGACGATTTTCCAATGATCGTGGACACCGCGATGCCTGAGGATATGGAGCTAATTCAGAGATCCCTGATGGACGCGGATGTCCAAAAGGATGAGGTGAAAATGGTAATTAATACCCATCTGCATGGAGATCACATTGGATGCAATAACATGTTTAAAAAAGCAGAGAAATATGCCCACGCTAAGGAAATAGCACGCGAGGGAATCAAGGGAATTATCCCGCTTGACCTGAAAAGTTCGATTTCTTCCCGCGTAAAATTCATCGAAACCCCGGGTCATACTGAGGGGCATATATCCGTGGTTTTCGAATCAAGCGAGGTAGTGGTAATCGCTGGCGATGCAATTCCAACCTATGACAATTATTTGAAAAGAGTGCCTCCAAGGGTTAATATCGATGAAGAGCTGGCGATGCAGAGCTTTGAGAAAATAGAAAAGATAGCTGATTTAATAATACCTGGGCATGATAGGCCCTTTCGAGTGACATGAAAAGCGGTATATATACATTGATTATAAAACTCAACAAGCAGGCTGAAATTAAAGTTGGCAAACTTGGAATAGTGGGGTTTAAAAGAGGCTACTATGCCTATACAGGTTCAGCGCTTGGAAAGGCTGGCTTCAAGCGAATTGACCGACACTTAAACATCGATAAAAAGAATAAGAGATGGCACATCGACCATTTACTTCAACATTCAGAAGTTGTGCAAATATTTAAATTGGAATCTAGAGAGAAAAATAGAGAATGTGAAATTGCAGGTGAAATTGGAAGTCATTTTGAAGCGATTAAAGGCTTTGGGTCGACAGATTGCAGGTGCAAAGCTCATCTGCATTACTCCCCCAGCTTGGAATTGCTTGAGAAATTCATTGCTGATGTTTATTCTCAAAAGAGGTTTTTATGAGTGAAACCGCAGAGATAATCACCATTGGGGATGAAATTCTCGCTGGCGATATTGTTAACACAAATGCAACTTGGCTTGCGAAGAAGCTCAATTCGATGGGAGTTAAAGTGGAAAGGATTACTGCAGTGGGCGATGATGCTGAGAGAATAGCTGAGGTGATTAAATCCTCTGAAGCAAACTGGGTAATAGTCACTGGAGGTTTGGGTCCCACTCACGATGATGTCACGCGAGAAGGTGTAGCAAGAGCGCTTGGTAAAAAGCTTGTGCGCAGTGAGCAAGCAGCTAGAATGATTCAGCAAAAAGATATCAATCCACTGCAGCTTGTGATGGCGGATCTACCTGAGGGAGCAATTCCTGTTGAAAATCCAGCAGGCATGGCTCCTGGTTTCATAATTGATAATATAATTGTACTCCCGGGAGTGCCACGGGAGCTTGAAGCGATGTTTCCTTTAATTGAATCCAAATTCAAATCCAGCAAGCTATTCATTGAGTGGATTCAGACTACGAAAAGAGAGGTTGAGCTGGTGGAGGTGTTAAATGAAGCTGTGAAGCAATTCCCTGAGGTAAAAATCGGTTCATATCCAGCGAGGGAAATTGTGAGGATAAAACTAACTTCAGCTAGTGCGAAAGCAATAGAATTGGCCAAGCTGTGGCTTGAGAAAAAGCTAGGTCGCGGATGATGGGTAAGCTATGGGGAGCGTGTGAGAGGGGGATTAAGCCTATTGAGAATGGAGATATCCTGCTTTTATTGTGGTTTCTGAGATAGCTCCAACTTCGAGAGATAGTTGAAACCTTAAAGATAGATTAAGAGAGACAACTAAAAATGCTTCACCTATTAAACTGGCTCCACGCCTTATCTCTATAATCGCATTCGAAGCCACATAGCCTAGAAGGAGAAAGTTAACAGAACCTGCTTATGGCTTAGTTGGCACGAGTATTGCCACATAGTTGATTTGCTAGATGTAAAATTAGAATGTATTACAAAGGAGCAATTGGACAGGGTGGACCAAGTCTATTTCATCTGACGGTTTGAACCATCAAAAAGAAGCTTCGGTACCTAAAGACATTAAGCTTCCTGATGGCAGAATAAGAATTTACTAGGCAATGGGTGGAATAATTGTCGGCTTCATCTCAACTTGTTGTATTTCCCGTCAATTGCCAGAAAAGCCTACTACAGGGCATCCACAGTTTTATATCAGATGACAGTACAATCAGCAAGTTGTTCTTCAGGAAGAAGGGTATATGGTCCTTCTATCGTGGTCGACCGGGCTAGCTTTTTTGCAGCAAACCTGTTTCTCTATAAAACTCCTTTAATTCTTTTAGCTTATTATATGCATCGTTCCAGTCATCCTCTAGGCCGAGATGCATTGCAAGCTCTTTTATTCTCAGCAGCTCCTCCTCAAGCAATTTGAAAGCCTCATGTAAGTTCATTCGCTTCATCTTTGATTCCTTACACGATAAAGCTGGCGATAAGATGAGTTATTCTATGGATAGATAGTAATTGTCTATAATCTTAGTGTTCTTTATAGCTTCTTTGATATGCTTCAATTACAGCTTCAATGAGTTTATGTCTAGCTTCCTTTGTGACTGGATGAAAAACATCATTATACTCTCCCAAAGCATTTTTCTGACTGGGCATCGCAACCCAGAGTCCTTTATCGCTTTCCATGATTTTAATACCGTGAACAACGAATTCGCCATCGATAGTTAGATTCACAAAAGCTTTGATCTTCCCGGAGCTCTTCGATTTAAAAATCTTGATATCGGTAAACTCAGCCATTATATCTACCTGATGCCACTAAAACATGCGGTGAAATAAAACTTCTGGTAGCGTTATCTGAAGACGGCTTTCAAAAGAATGTATAAAAGATAAACCACGGCTAGGAAAATTGCTAGCCAGAATAGGGTTAGGAATATTCTCCAGAGTACTAATGCAAGTAACAGCGCTGCAATTAATATTAAAATGTCCCGCAGTTCAAGTGCCATTTCAAGCCTCTTTCCCGCTTTTAACCGACTTGATTCTTTTCAAAATTGAAAATAAAAAGTGTTCATGCCGCCTGAGCAATGCAATCCCCAAGCACGTGAATACCATAACGTTGATTGCAATAAGCAATCCCGCTGTGAGAGAACTGTCTTTTAATCCAAAACTGAAGAGCAACATTATTGCTATGCTTAAAACCAAGCTAAACGCTGTTCTTTCTATAATATCTAAATGCTCAATATTTGGAAATATGATTGCAAGTAATACATAGCCTGGGAATAGCAATAATAGAGGTAGTCCAATTATTCTAATGATAATTTCAAAGGATGATGCGAATATCACAGCATCGACAAGCAGTGTTAAGATTGCGATCAGCAGCAAATCGTAGCTGTAGCTTAGTTCCTTTTTGAAGAAATTACTATGCAAATAATCCAGCAGCATTTTCTCCTGCTTCAAGTACTCCTGCAAGTTTTTGATTTGCTCTTCATATCCGCGCAGTTTAAGAGCACACTCTTGAGGAATAGCTAGGCCATTTAATTTGAGCACCTCAAGTGCATTTCTCAGCTTTAACTCCTCTTCCCGCAACCTCTGGATATCTGCGATTGCTGCTTTTATATTGATAACGTGCTCCCTTTCAAGCTGCTTCAACTTGGGAAATATTTTGCTAATAATCCATCCCCGCTTTATATTTATTTGCTAACTATAAATTTTTTGCTGGCGTGAGTTGAGCAATAGCATAGGTTGTGCTGGAGTCGACAACTTTAACGCTGAGCCACTTTCCAAGAGGAAGCATTTCTTTTATCACAATATTTCTATAGCTGCAATCCCTCGCAATGGTTGTATTTTGCTTGCCTCTCTCAGTTGTGAGTACGCTGAGCTGCTTGCCAACTAATGACTTATAATACTCTGAGGTGATTTGATGATGCAGCTTGGTTAAAATTCTAGAGCGCTGCTTTTTCAATCTTTCCACCATATCTGGCATTTCAAAAGCTAAGGTGTGAGGCCTTGCTGAGAAGCGAGTGATATTAACTTTAATTGGCTTGGTTTCAAGCAAGTTTTTCTTCGTCAGCTCGAAGTCCTCTTCACTCTCACCCGGGAATCCCACTATGTAGTCTGTTGAGAGTAATAGATCGGGATATCGGGTGCGAAAGGCATTTACAATAGCGCAGTAATCCTCAACTCTATAGCCTCTATTCATCCTCTCCAAGATTTTATTGGAGCCTGACTGCACTGGCAAGTGCAGGAATTTAAAGACTTTAGGCGATGCATAGGCATCTATTAATTCCTCTCGGATAGGCTTTGCAGTCGCGGGATTCATCATTCCAATTCTGATCATAAAATTTCCTTCAATTGCAGAGATTCTTTTGATCAAACTGGCTAGATTTATGTTTTTGAGATCAATGCCATATGCCGAGGTATCTTGAGCTGTGATTTGAATTTCACTTGCCCCTTGGCTGACAAGCATTCTAACCTGCGCTTCAATTGCATCTGGAGGATAGCTCCTCAATCCTCCCCTTGCCTTTTTCACTATGCAGTAGGAGCAGGCTCCCGCGCAGCCTTCGCAGATTGAAACGTAGCCTGTAACTCCACTTATACCACTCGGTGGAATACCATTTTCAGCTGCACTTTTACCCCCTAGTTTTGCGCAGATTTCGTGTAAATTACGAGGGGTAACTGTGTCTACATTGAAACCTTCAAGAAGCTCAGGCTGAGCTGCTGGCAGGCAGCCTGTAACTATTAATTTTTTCGACCGCAGAGCTTCAATTCTCTTCAGCATTTTCCTCTCGGTGAACTTGGTCACTGTGCAGGTATTAATTATAGCTGCATCAGCTTGATCAAAGCGATCTATGATGGAAAATCCAGCTTCTTTTAGTAAATTTTCCATCTTTTTAGAATCGCATAAATTGGAGATGCAACCATAGCTCTCGATATATACCTTCATTTTAACTACCTTGATTCAGCTTTTTATTTTCAGGCTCTTTTTTATGCTCCAACATCCACTCTATGCTGCGTAGAATTCCACGCAGGGTAAATATCTCCTGCTCAGTTAGCTCAGCCCTTCCGCAGATTCTCCGCAGCATGAGTATGGTTTTCCTCCTCTTGTACTTAGGGTATTCCACCTTTGCAAGCAGCTGATTGATATGGGCGTAGAACTGCTCCAGAGATTGGTGGGAAGCAAGCTCGATCTTTCCCCCCTCTGTTCTGCTCAGCTCATAGAGCATAACTCCTGCTGCTTGTGCTAGGTTCATGACAGGATACTCAGGGTTGGTTGGGATGTTCACCACTATATCGCAGCTCTCGATTATCTTATTCGTCAAGCCAGTGTCCTCTCTTCCGAAGAGCAGTGCAACCACGCCACTCTTTCCCTCCAGCTTTTTTCTTAACTCCTCCGGAGTGAAAACTGGTTTTCTTTCAAATCCATATTTACCGGATTTCACAGCAGTTGTGGCTACAATCAATGAAGCATTTTCAATTGCTTCTTCTAAAGTTTCAACCTTCCTAGCTTTTTCAAGCACATCGAAGGCGTGAGAAGCCATAGCACGAGCGAAGTCACCAAGCGCAGGAGGCTTTATTATAACTAGTTCTTCAAAGCCAAAGTTCTTCATAACTCTTGCAATAGAGCCAATGTTACCTTCATATTTAGGTTCAACTAAAACAACTCTAAACTTGAGCTGGCTCATCGCTCACCCTTAATTTTTTCAATCACCTTTACCTCTGAGATGCAAGTGCTGGGATAATTCCCAGTTTCATCTTTCTCAGCTGATTTCACCATGTCCCAGATGGTTAGTAGAGCAGCGGTGGCTCCAGTCAGTGCCTCCATCTCAACCCCTGTCTTGCCCACTGATTTCACTTCTACCTTCACCTCAATGCTGCGCCTCGCAAGTTTGAAGTCCACATCCACGCTGGTGATATGCAGAGAGTGGCAGAGTGGTATAACTTCTGGGGTGCGCTTTACAGCCATAATCGCTGCCACTCTAGCAATTGCAAGCACATTTCCCTTTTCAACCTTTCCCTCTTGGATTGCTTTTACTGTGCTTGGCCTGAGATAGATTTTGCCAGTGGCAACTGCAATCCTCTCTACATCTCTTTTCCCGCTTATATCCACCATCTTTACTTTGCCTTCCTCAATATGGCTGAATTTGGGCTTCAAGTTAAACCCTCTTGGCAAGTGGGATATTCTCAATCACATCTGTTGCGAGAATTCCGTAGTTCTTCTGTTCATAAGCAATGTCCCCTGCTCTACCACAGATGAAAGCGCCAGTTGAAGCTGCTTCGATTGGGGGAAGTTTATAGAAGAGAGCGCCCACTATTCCAGCGAGTACATCACCGGTGCCTCCCACAGTCATGGCTGCATTTCCAGTGCGATTTACCTTAACAGTTTCCCCATCTGAAATTATATCCATTCTTCCCTTCAGTAGCACTGTTAAATTATTTTCTCGCGAGAACCGCTGCACTATACCCAGCCTTTCTCTCCAGTTCATAGGCAGCTCTATGCCGCTGATTGCCTTGAATTCACCGGAGTGAGGAGTGATGATTGCATTGATATTCCTCGACATGGGCAGCGCAAGTGCATACAGGGCATCTGCATCGATTACCACTTTGCTGCAAAGAGGAATTATTGCCTTTATCGCGTGCTTCGTAGCTTCTTCCCTTCCAAGTCCCATTCCAATCACAGTTACATCGTGCTTCTCGATCAATTTAGAAATTAGCTGCACATCTGCTTCAACCAGCGAATCTGAGGAGAGGGGGAATACAATTAAATTTGGAGAGAAAGAGGCAATGGTATATGCAACACTTTTGGGAGCAGCAATGGTAACAACATCTACGCCTGTTCGCAGTGCAGCGAGCGCAGTGAGAGCTGGAGCACCCGTATGCGTTCCACCTCCTATCACGAGCACTCTCCCATTATCACCTTTATGGCTCTCTGGGTCGCGTTCAAATATTAGATCTCCAGGGCCCACGAATAATTCTGCTTCCAGCGGGATCCCTATATCTGCAACTTCTAATTTTTCCGCCTCCATTTTCAACAGGCCTTTCTTCAGCTTGTGAAATGTAACCGTTAAATCCGCATCAACGCATTTCTCACCCTTGCCTGAGTCGGGATCTAAACCGCTCGGTATATCGATTGCTATTACAAAGCCCCTGCTTTGATTAATTAGATCTATAGCGGTTGCAGCTGGTTCGCGTATATTACCTCGAATTCCAGTTCCAAAAATTGCATCTATTACCACGTCTGCATTCTTAATCAAATCCCCCAGTCTTTCAAGCTCCCGAGAATCACTTACTTCTATTGTTTCCACTCCGCAGAATTGAAGCACATCAAAATTCTTCTTCGCCTCTTGAGTTCTAATTTCACTTCTTCTGCCCAGTAAGATCACCTTTACATCGTATCCCTTTAAATGCCTCGCTGCCACAAAGCCATCGCCACCGTTATTCCCCAGACCTGAGATGACCACAACTCTGCCTTGCTTGAATCTTTTTTTAACAGCATTTGCCACACTTGCTCCAGCGTTCTCCATAAGCTGAAGCCTGCTAACGCCGAGGTATTCGCAGTTCCTGTCAAGCGCGGCCATCTGCTTGGAAGTAATATAGGGTCTCATAGTTTTTATTTAAATTAGCCAAATATAGGCAGCACTCTATTCTGAAGATAATCGAGAAAGATTTTTTCGTGGTGAATTTCATTTTCAAGCGCTTTTATCTCTTCAGGATATTGATTCATTTTAAGGATATACTCCGAGGGGATGTTCAACTTTAACTGCTTTAATAATTCCATTGCCATTTGTAGTTTTTCCTGCTCTGCTTTCAAGTCCTGTATTTTCTTTGTATATATGTCTATCTTTGATTGATGCTCGCTTTCAAGTTTTTTAAGCTGAAGCACAATTGTTTTTTCATCCATATTTAAGCGTTAAGGATAAGAAGCTAATAAAAGTTCCGCCAATTCGATAGAAAGCTTGAGTAGCTTAAAAGATGTTACGAATAGCTAGCATCGCGAAGTTCTTCCCCTAAGCAGGTACCAGCAGTGGCTTGCTGAGTCTTTTTGTAGGATTTAGATTGTGTAAATTTTAGGGCTTGTAAACGCATTCTCCAAGCACGAAGCCAATAATAATTTTCATTCTTTTGTGCCACGCATGGCTTGTTAATTATACCGGTCACCGAGATATGGAAGTTAACTTCAAATCATAAATTTAGAACTTCACAAATAATAGGAATCAGCTAGGCGAGGTTCTCCTATGAGAGTTTGAAGCCTTGTACAATCATATCGATCTTTAAACTTAGTTGCTGTCCTTCTTTCTCTGCAACCACCAATCTAAGAAGATCCAAGTTGAAGTAACTCAAGTGCAAGTGATCTGCGATATGTCCGCGTGGTTAAGTACATCTCGCAGTGGCAATTTGCCACATGCGTGGAAAGCGATTTTGCCATAAAGTTTATAGGAAATGGAAGGTTGAGGGATAGATATGTCGAGCAGAACTGCCTATACTGCTATTCTTCTCCTTGGAATCGTGAGTTTGATGGGAGATGTTGTTTATGAAGGCTCCCGTGGATTGGTGCCGGATTATTTCAAGTTTTTAGGTGCAACTGCTTTCATTGTTGGACTCGTAGGTGGACTTGGAGAGTTTTTAGGCTATGCTTTAAGATTGATAAGCGGAGTTTTAGCTGATACCACGCGTGCATATTGGCTCTTCATATTCCTAGGCTATGGATTGATTGCCTCAATCCCCCTTTTAGGATTTGCAGGCAGCTTGAAACTAGCCATAGTTCTGGTTTTGCTGGAAAGACTCGGGAAGGCCTTGCGCTCTCCATCGCGAGATACAGTGCTCTCCATCGCAAGTAAAGACCTAGGAGCTGGCAAGGCTTTTGGGATTCATGAATTTCTGGATCAAATAGGTGCAGTTGCAGGTCCACTTATAGTGGCTTTTTTAATGTTTTACAGCCGCAATGATTACCGGCAAACTTTTAGCTTCCTCCTGCTGCCTTTTTTTATGCTGCTGATAGCACTGTCTTACACCTATCGAACAATAGGTTCAAAAACAGGAGAAGCGAGGCTCACTAGCGATAGCGATAGAGGCAGAGTGCTTGGAAAGCCTTTCTATGTTTATACATTGGCAGTCGTGCTAAACACCATTGGACTTATCCCAGCTGGATTGATTCTATATAAAGCATCGGCTATCCTTCAGCCTGAGCAAAAGCAATGGATGGTGCCTTTAATTTACCTGCTGATTCAGGGAATAGATGCAATCGCTGCTTTGCTCGCGGGCTATGCCTTTGATAAATTTGGAATAAAAATTTTAACACTTTCATTTTTCCTCTCACTATTTCCGCCTCTATTCACAACTGCTTTCGAAGGTCTGCAAGCGTTGATGATTGCCTCGGTTTTTTTCGGCGCTGTGCTTGGAATGCAGGAGTCGGTCTATCGCGCAGCGGTATCGCAGCTTGCACCTGTTTCCTCGAGAGGGACAGCTTATGGTATATTTAATACCGCCTATGGCATTTCTTTTCTCATAAGCGGCGGGATCTATGGGTTGATAATAGATTACAACGCCTCGCTTTTTGCAATACTGCTATTCATCATTTCAATGCAAGCAGCAGCGATAGCTGCTCTCCTGCATGTTGGTAGAACGCTATAAAAAATCTATGGCACGCTATAAAAAAATCTATGGCATACTCTATGGCATACCAGTTAGTATGAGGGCTAGCAGTGATAGTGAAACCGCTGCAATTATTACTGAAACAGCGAAGGCACCGCCCATTGCAATTATGGTATTAGCTGCAGTGGCAAGCTGAGCGGTTTTATGGGCGCCAAAGACATATATATCTTCAGCGATCTCGCTTCTAAGCCCCGCTTCGACCTCCTCGAGGTCTTGAAGTGCAGTTTTTGCAAGCTCTTTAACTGCGTTTATTAGTTTAGCGTGATCCATATAACTGCCGATGAAAATTGCACCTGAGTTTATATTGACAACGTGGGTATCTGTGGTCATAACTTCTACTTCGTCGATGCCAAGTGCCTTTACTTCTTCCACGATTTTATCCCTCAAACCCATAACCATGTTATTGCCATCGATTAAAATATAAGCCGTTCTCTGATTTAGTACTTCAACTAATGCAAGCAGAATACCGAGATCGCCCATGCCTTCCTCTCTCGTGAAAATAGGCGGCTGCTTTGCCACTCCTATTCTAATTTTACCAAGTTCTTCATGTGCAAGTAATTCCCAAGCTCGAGTGACTGCTTTGATCAAATCGTAAGAGGCTTTACTTCCTGGCAGTATGATCCTCGCATATGGCTCTGAGCAATTATGTGCATCTATAATTGCAGCGTCCTTCGCCCCAGCCATTTTCACGCTTGTTAGTGCTGCAAGTCCCACTCCAAATTCAATGTCCTCAGTCGATTTGGGGGAGAGGGTTGAGATGAACAAAGCTGAATCGCCAAATCTCTGAGCTAGAATTTTTACATCACCCTCAATAATGCGAATAGATTTAGTGGCAAGCGCTGAGTAATTCAGCCTTAAGAGAGCCTTTTTTACTACTTCAATAATCTTATTGATCTCGCTTTTGGAAACCAAGTTGAAATCGTGATAAGCAGTGCCATGCGGCACAAATACTGAGAAGTCAAAGCTCTTTGAGATCAGCAGAGGCAGCGCTCCTCCACCTATGTCTTTCATTGGTCCTGGATGTACCATGGGTATGACGAACATTGCTTTTAATTTCCCCCCGCTGCGCTTGAAGCTTAATATGCTCACAGGCACATTAACCGGCTCTCCCAGTTTTTGAAAGATTCCCTCGAGTTCCTCGCTTCCCTCATCGGTTCTTGAAATAAAGCATCTTATAAAGTCAAGCCCGCTTATTCCAAATAGCTTGCGAAGCGGTCTATCCATGAACTTGGTGTATAAAAAAGCTGCGAGGGTGAAGATTGTGCAATATAAAGCAAGGAGTAAAATTGAGCGATAGAGGTCGGCAAAATAGAACCTGAACAAAGGTATGGAAATCAATGTTTGAATTGAGGCTGGAAATATGACTCTGGCTAGCTCTTTGCTCGAAATTGTAATTAAAACGAGAAGGCGAAATGCAAACATCACCCCTATCCCCATGATATATGCAGCGAAAACTTCATCGCGATGCAGGATTTTAGCCAAAATCGCTCCAATTCCCAGTATTAAGCCTAGAATCACTGTGCTTGCGAGCGATAGCAGTGCGGATCGATTCAAGGTAAAGCTTTTATCAAAAGTTCTGACAGCCAGCGGTGTTAAAAAAGTTGAAAGAACCGCTGGCAGCGCGATGAGCAGCAGCCCTGCTATTGCATTGTAGGCTAAACCTGCATATTTAAACGACCCTCCACCTGCAACTGCTGCGAAAACAATAGAGAAAGCGAGGCTTCGCTTCCAGCTAGGTGCAGTGAATGCATATCTCGCTAGCGCTGCTGCCCTTTCATCGATTTCCTTCTTCACAGCCATCGTTTATATCAGCTCCGCAATTTTTATTTCCAAAGTTCCTCGATTGCCATACCACCTCAGCTTGCTCTCTTTAATATTTATGCGTTTCTTAAAAAATGGTGCATTTGTCACAAATGTTTCATATTCCCCTCCTTCGCCAGCAATGCTAAGGCGGTATTTGCTTCGCAGTTTCAGCAATTGGTCTATCGCTGCCTCATCCAGCTTTCTGCCGAGCCAGCTCTCTCCTAGGCCTTCAGCTGCCACGTGAACTATTACTATCTCCATTGCTTTTACCATATCGCGCAGCAGCTGCTCCTCATTTTTTTTCCAGAGTGGGGAGAGCATTTCAATTCCAAGTTCACTGCAGATGCGCCTTATCCTCGAGATTTGATACTCCGAGGCAATTGCACCGGTAATTATCCCATCCACATTTGCTCGAGAAATAGCTGTTTTTAAATCCTCCAGTTCCTCTTCCTTAATTCCACTGGATTCCTGCATTATCAAGGGGATCTCGCAGGCTTTGGAGTAGAGCTCAAGCAAATGCAAATTATGAGAGTGATACATATAAGAGTCCTCTCGCTTCGGGCGAACTGTTATCAGCTTTGCAATGTTGACTTCGTTTTTCAGCGCGAGATATATGGCGTAAGAGGAATCTTTGCCTCCTGAGGTTAATGCTCCAAATTTCTTATTCGATGCTTTATTCAATGATGCTTTATTCAATGCTTGATCTCCTCGACCTCTATAACTTTTAATGGAATATCCTTTAATGCTTCACCAATCTCTTTTTTAGCGATTCGCTTCGCGTGCTCCTCATTCTCAGCATTGTATACTTTTATTTCCAACAGCAAGCCTACCAATGCAATATTACCGGCGAGGAATACACTATCGAAGTGCTCTCCGCAAACTGGGCAAGGTGTTGTACCCACTGCAACCTCGACATAGCTTTTATCAGGATTCAATCGCTTCCCTGCTTCTGCCACTGCAACATTCATTGCGTCTTCAACGGTTTTCACATCTTTAACTATCCAGCCTGCTTCCAAAATTACATAGTAATCTGGCATTTTTAACTCCTTCTACCGAATATTTTGGTGAATAAATCATCTTTTTCAGCAGCTTTACCAACACGCTTTTTCTCTTTCTCCTCCTCTTTTCTCTCAGCTACATCCACCGATGCACCGCCGTGCTGCGTGCGCCTGATGCGTATTGAAACGAAGACCGGCTTCTCTATGTCGCTGCTTACAATCAGCGCAACTCCTGGGGGCAATCGCTTTATTTCCTCTTCCACTTCGCTGCTTACTCCTTCTAGGCCTCTGGTAATTGCTTTTAAATCAAGAGGATTTGTGACCTTCAGGATGATCTGAGTATTGCATTGAGAGAGCACATTTTTATCGATCCTAGCTGGTCTCTGGGTTACCACCATAAGTCCCAGCCCAAATTTTCTTCCCTCACTGGCAATCGTGCGCAGAATTTCAGAGCTGGGTGTTTTAGCAAATCCCTTCTCAGGGCAGTATTTATGTGCTTCTTCAATTATCATTACACCTGGGGGTATTTTGTTTGCCTTTCTCGCCTCAAATAGTTCTTTGCATAATCTCGAAACAATTATCTGCTGGAGGTCTGGATTCACTCCTCTCATATCAATTATACTAGCTTTGCCTTTTTGCATGAGTTCTCTTGCAGCGGTGGGTTTTTCTGAGAGAATGCCGCTGTTCTGCAGCACATCAAGCGCGCTTATCACCGACCATTTAGCTTTAACGCGCATTTGACTGATCTCCTTAATTATATCCTCGAGGGTGTAGTGTGTTTTCGAAGCTCTAAGATTCAAAATTGCTTCATAGAGCAGGCCCACTACTGTGCTTGGCTCACGTGAAATCAGCTCAGCGAGCTCAAAAGGCTCGAGATTTACGCCGTTCAACCTGAAGAGCTTATCAGCAGCGGGATTTACGTTGAAATCAGCCGGGGTATATACAACCACCTGCGAGGCATAGCTTTTTGGTCTCACCCCATAGCGCTTCATCGATTTGCGCTCCTCCTGGTTTCTATTCTCCATTTTCAATGTAGCATACTCGCCGTGGGGATCTATGATTACGATTGGAACATTATTTTCGAGAAGTTCTTCTATTAATACCCCAACTGTATAGGATTTGCCTCCTCCTGTTTTAGCAAGAATGCTGCAGTGCTTTTGAACCAGTTTATTTGCATCCAGTTTAACTTCCAAGCTGTGTCCCTCGAGTAAACCTATGTAGACGTCTCCCCGTTCAAGCCCGAGACACCGCGCGATTGTTTCATTATCCGCTTTGAAAACTTTAGTGCCTGGGCTGAATGGGGTTCTTGGAATTCTAAGCAGCTGATTTTCATCTCTATAGCCGATGACTGCTACGCTTGCTATCTCACGCTCCACTCCACTCAGCGACTTCTTTCCCTCCACCAGCTCCATTGCAGACTGGGCTGAGTCTAAATCGCTTGCTCGAATAATTGAAACAATTTGACCCAGCACCCAGCCTTCACTCTCGTGCCATATTTTAACATAGTCGTTCCTTCTCACTTGATTTGGAGCGGATACCAAGAACTTAAACTCGTGTGATTTGGTTTCGCCAAATACAACGCCCGCCCACTCTCTCAATGGTTTATACCTCCAGGTATACTCTAGCCTTCAAAGTTTAATATTCTATCTCATATTATCTCATATTCTATCTCTGCTTAACCAACCGCTTGCGATCTATAATATGAAATACTTCAAAACCAAGTTTAATGAGTTCACTTGAAATAAACCTTCTGTGGCATCGAAAGAATAATAATTGCGAGCACATAACAGCTGTTTGCTTTCTTGATGCAATTTCAATTAGATTTTCAAATCCTCTTTTGAATTCCTCAGTTTGCATATATCTAAGATATCCCCCACTT
>JBBIOZ010000003.1:18029-38790 GCA_037443105.1 Methanocellales archaeon | reverse complement strand
CTGAAAAGTGCTTCTTCATTTTCCACATAGGTATTTTTTATAGACTCGTAGAACTCGCGATAGCTTTTGGATTTTGAAATGCTTTCAACATTGCTCAGGATCTTTAACTGAGCATCGATCTTCTCTCTATATTTTTCAGAGAGAGCAATTAGATTTTGACTAATTTTCTCGCATTTACTGCTTATTTCACTTAGGGTGCTAATCAATAGCTTCTCTTGCTCAATTATCTCCTCGTGCGTTGTGGCTGGTTTTAGATCTCGATTGACTATTTTGGCAAATTGAAGTACATCGTTCCAGTGTATCTCCGTGCTATAGCACAGGGTCTCAAAATCTTCGTAGAATTTACCCCTCCACTCTATCTCTGGTATATTTGCAGAAGTTATCTTATTAGTTTTTATGCCCAATCTATGCCCCATCTTTAGCGTGATTTCTACACTTGGATCTCCATATCTAACGAAGCTGAGGAGATATAGGGTTATCAATTCCCTTGTTAAACCATATGGCGGGGCTTGTAGTTCTTGATATAGTTTCCAGAGTTTTATCTCTCCATTTCCCAGTTTTAGTTTCTCTCTTAGGATCTCAAAAACCTTGTTTGCATCTGGGTTAAACTTTCGAGGCTCCTCACCCCTAGATAGACCTAGCCCTAGCCCATAGTTATCGCACGCGCTCAATGCGCGTGGTTCTGGCTCAGATTTAAAGAATCCTTCAAATACATTTCTAGCATCTCTATTTGAAAACTTCTTTTTAAATGCCGTTGGTTCAAAAGGCATTGAGGTATAAGCATCGCTCAAAACATAATTTACTATATTACCAAATATTTTCTCCAGTTCATCTGTCGAGAATACCTTTTTCATATCTATTCCTAAAGAGCGCTGGGTGATTATTGACCCATTTTTAAATATTCCAAGCTGCTTGGCAATTAATTCTCTAAGCACTTCATCTTCCTTTGTTTTCACCCACTCTAGAATTTCTTGAGCCTCACTTCCACTTTTATCGCCATAATCTTCTTTCATTTTTTGAATTGTTAAATAATTTCGAGTTGCCTCTATTGCCGCCTCCGTTAGCTCCGATGGTATACAAACTGCTATCCGAGGATCTCTCAGCTCTTCAGATTTTAACTCGGTATTCATTGTTAAGAATATAATTCGGAAGTGCAAGCCTTCTTTGACAGGCTCTCCATAATCCGGGCGCCAATTTGTCGCTAATATTACCTCGCCATCGTATTCAATTTTCTTGAAATCCACTTCTACATCCTTTCTCTCATCTAATTTATACTCGCTAAATAGCGTCTTTTGGCCTTTTGCTTCAAGCATCGAGAGCACTAGTGCTTTTTCCCACCCTTTTTGAATATTTGTTCTATCAGTGATCTTCTTTTTTGTCTCAGAAAATATCTTCGCTGGTCTAACCTCAGGTGGTTGTGAAACGAAAATAGCCCCTTTTTCCTTTGTATAGCTTATTTGAGGGATGTCCCCCCTAAGTTTTATTAAAATGCTCTCTATAACATCATGCCCTCTTAATATATCTGATGTGGTCAATGTCATTTCAGTTAATTCTTTGACTGTTATATGCCTTGGTGAGTCGATATGGGCTACGTGCCATAGAAATAGTGTTTTTATTATCCTCTCAGCGACCTCTCGATCTTCATTATCCAGTTCGAGTTCCATTAGTCCATCTAATGCATTTTTATAGAATGTAAAATGTTCTTTATAGACATGTGCTGATCTCAGGTCTTGAGCAAGACTTGGACTTACCATTAGGTCGCTAACTGTAACAAGAGTATTTCTGGCTGTAATATCACTATCTGCTACAACATCGTAGATAACGTGGATCCCACTCCGAGCAGTTGGAAGTTCTTTTGCAGTGATCTTTCTCACTACTTCAAAGCATTTTGGTTGAAATGGGAATACATTGTAGAAATATTCCCTGTCTATTCCCTTTAGGAAGTCAAATTCCTTGCGATAAAATTCATAGTATTGATCTATTTCTGGCTTTTTCTCTTCGATTATATCTCTAACTCGTCTGGATACAATTTTATCGTATTCATAAGCCCGATTTCCAGCCAGTAATTCAAATCTCTCAAATCGCTCGCCAATTAACTTCGTAGGCGGTGGCATTTGAGATGCAATGATTGTATATATATTGAGATGCAAGCTTTTAGGCAGCTCCCAAGATAGTGTTTCCAAAACTTCTTCGTCTCTTGCATATTCCTTAGTATTGGGAGCGTGCCTTAGTTGCCAAGATGCAAATTCATCTATTACGAAGAGCATTCCATTGTAGCCAATAGCCTTGAGTTGGTTGTATATGTGAGTAATTCTTTCCTTAGTGGTCGTTGTAATTTCTGGCTTTATACGATTCTCGGCGCAGTATTGTTTAATTAAGTGCACTATTGTTTGTCTATCGAGTTCCATTGGTTTTTTCGAAGTTTTTTGCCATATATATTCATTAATGGTATTTTTCAAATTAGAAGAAGCTTCTTTTTCATACCATTGATATATTTCGTCGATTGTCGTGATCTCCACCTTATCCCTGTTTCCCTTCTCCTCAAGACTTTCCTCTAATCTCTTTTCTATTACACCAAGTAAATCTTCTTCTCCCTCAACGCCAGCTTCACCTCTAAGACTGAACACAACTGGGAATAAATTGTTGCCCTTCAATCGCTTTTGATAATTCCTTATTTCCTCATCGTGAACCTTTCCCCATACATCGTCATCTGGATTTAATAATAGAGATGCGAGTGTGGCTAAAAAATGTGTCTTGCCAGCGCCATACTCAGCTTGTATCCAAAAGCCACCACCGCTTCCTCTAGAAACTCTTTCTAAAATTCGAGTGAAGTAATCATGGATTGATTCTGTGAAAATATATGAATCAACAGTTTTAGCAGGAGTACTTATGGCAGCTTTTAATAGTAATGTAGTTTCAGGGCGTTCCTTAATTTTTATTAACTCTCCAATTTTAATTCGATTCATAAGGTCTCTCCTCCTATGAGGTTTTCTTCACCAACAATTTTTTTGAGATAGTTAATACAAGAATTTTCATCAATCTCGATGTAATCAAAATTCTTTAGCCTTTGGGTTCTAGTTGAGATCTTGATTCTTGGGGACACAATGATCACCATTGTTCGATCTGAGACATAGTATTCATAAAAAGGCGTAAGTTCAAGTCTATATCTCGCTAATATCTCTGGGGAAGTGACAATGAGGATTTGCTGACCTTTTAATTCTCTATAATATTGCTCTAGCGTTGTTTTTAAAGTTCTTCTCAATGCCTTTTTGATAGAATCATCTGATGCTAATTTGATATCTTCATCGATGGATAATTGATTTAGATCTAGATATTTGGAAATGTGTATAGTATCTTTATTATTTAAATTATTATTAAGTTCCTCAATGGTTCCTGTGAATACAAATAATCGTTTTCCTGGTATTGGGCGCTCTGTAAGTTCTAATGCCAAGCTTCTTAGTTCTTGCAGGTTCATAATTTCATCCTTCCCTGTATAAATTCCTCTAAAGAATATCTGGTGGTTATCTGTTCGAGTTCATCGGCAATAACGTATTTAGCTATTAATTCCTTTGCATTTGCTTCTCTCAAAATCTTTCTAACAGTATTTTGATCCCTAATACCAAGATATTGCCAATATGGGTCAGCAAGAATTTCTTTGATGGTGACTGTTCGGGGTGTAGGTGCAAATAAATAATGAGCTAAAATTAACAACGCAGTTTTCGGTTGAGGGATGTCTTTAACGATGGTTTTCCCCTTATTTCGAAAGACAAATCCTAGATCTCGCAGAGATGTACCTAATCTTATCCTTGATTTTTTCTTATCACTCCCATAGGTTTTGACAATAAAACTTCTCATATATTCTACTTTTATATCAGTACCAGGCGCAAGAGGTAGGAGATAATTTACTACAAAATCTGCTACAACTGGTTCTTGCTTTAGATATTGATATCGCATAACTTCTTGCAATAGAACTTCATCACGATAAAATTTCCAAACTTTAACGGGTAATGTGTCAAGCACGTGCTCAGGGAAAAAGCGCTTGATTATAGTGTTAGCATTCCTCTTTCTCACATATTCCGAATTCTGAGGAAGAGTGCTCTCAAGGTTTTTGCGAAAGTTTTGAAATATATTGAATCTTGTAGCATCTTTAATAGCTTGGATGCTCTCCTTCCACAATGGATCTTGAAACACAATATAATTCTTTTCGGGTTCCATTATTTTTCCACTTGCATCCATTGGTTTTCATTTAACTAATAGTTTTTGCCCTTAGTTTTCCCCATTGCATATATCTCCCCAATCCTGCTCAGCCTCAGCCTCACGTTCTTCCCGGCTTTCTCTCCTTCTAGAAATCCATCCTCACGCAATATCTTGAGGTGGTGACTCAAGCGAGCTCTCTCATTGGCATATTCACGAGTGCCCTTCTCTAGCTTGGGCTTGAGCCTTGAAATGAGCTCATCAACTGAGGCAGCGCCATTGCCTTGAAGCGATCGCAATATTTCCATTTGCTCTTCAGGCAATTCCTTAATCGGGAAGAAGGGAATGGTGAAGATCTCCTTAATGCCAACTACCTTGCCGTTCCTATAAGCGGGTAAAGCGCTATAGATCTCGGTATTAGTAACCAGTGCAGCGATGTAGCACGCTATGCCAATGGTGCGAAGCGAGCCAGTTACATTGATCTTAACCTCTCTACCCCTCGATCTCTCCTCCTTAATTATCCTCAGGATATCAATTGCGCCATTCAAGACATCGAGCTTGTCCACTTTGCGCCACTCAATTTCAACGAAGCCCTTCAACTCCCTCTCAATATCTCTGGCGGTATCATAGACCTTATCCTCACCACTTACATTCAAATCTCTACCAACTATTAAGATAACCCTGTGAACTGGGAACTGGCGAATGCTATCAACTAGCTTTTCCTTGGTATGACCAACTGGCACAATATGAGTTACTTGCTTTATTGCCATTTATTCAATAAAATGAGTTTATTGCATAAATAGTTTATGTTTGTAAAAAATATTTTCAGTTAAACAAAAAATTTATATATATTGATTTTCATGATATTTATCTATGCATATATCGCTTCTTTCTTTGATCTTTGCTCTCCTGCTTATCTATTTAGGTAGAGATTTTGTAAGACATTCGAGTTTGAAAAAGCGCGGGTCAATTGTATACCTAGGAGTTTTTTGGTTAAGCATTACATTTGGAATAATGCTCAATTTAACTCTACTCATACTAATGCCCTCGAGGTATTCTCTCTCCAGAGCTTTTGATGCAGCTCAATTCATAGTTACATCCGCTGGATTCTCACTTGTCTACTGGGTAGCAGTAGCGCCATTTTCACATAGCGTGGCAAACGTGGCGCAGCTGGAATCCAGCTTAGCAAAAAACGCGCTAGATCTCTTAGAAAAAGCAGGCTTAGGAAAAAATAGAATTTCACTGGAAAAATATGGCGATCTCAATATACATAATGCCTATGTAACAGCGGACTTAAAACCATTTAAAATTATCTATAGAATTCGATTGAGCGATGGAATTGCAAGTGGCAAGGAATACTCCCCTGAGGAAAAAATAATGATTTTAGCCCATGAAATTGGCCATATAAAAACTCTTCAGCGTTATATCCTACTTACTTTTATCGCATTATTTACATTGCTTATAACCAGCCGCTTTATATTGAGCTATGTAGTAAACCTGCTTTTTGATTCAGGCTTCATTTTACTTGATATTCACCTGCCAATGGTCTTAACTCTTGCTATAATTTTCATAGCAATTTACAACGCACTCAAGCGGCGTGCTGAGCTTCAGGCGGATAAAGAGGCCTTAAAATATGGAGGGAATAAAGGAGCGTTAATAAGTGCTTTGAATAAAATTTATTCCAGAAATCAAGTTAGCTTCAAAAATCCCTTAATTAATTTAATATTCCAAGACCACCCTGAGCTGGAGAAGAGGATTAAAAATTTAGCATAAATGATGGAGAGTAAAATGGAGCAAGAGGTAATGAAAAAATGCCAGCTTTTCTCGATGAATTCGCTTCAGCTATAAATAGCAAGAAGGAAAAAATGAGGGAGAAGATCTTCAGAGGCAAACCAACTCCTCTGCTGGAGAGCTTCAAAAGCTATTTTAATGCCCACTGGATAGAGGTTGATAAAACTAAGTATACTTCAAATCCCTCTGAGTTAAATATCCTCGCTATCGATTCAAGTGTATATACAAATTTGCTTTCAACAGGGGGTATATTCTACATCATAAGAGCTCTTGCAGCGTGGAGGGATAAAGTGCAAAAGAGAATTGAAACCGATGTTTTCTATACCAGAGAAGCTTTCTTAGAAATACGCGATTTCATAGGTAGAAAGATGGAATTACTTGAATTCAAAGCAGCAATTGATGCTTTGAAAAATGGCTTCAAAGGCAATGCAATTCTACTGGATGGCTCACTCTACGGAAGAGCCATGCATCTTCCAATTGAAATCAAAATTGAGGGAGAACGAGCCATGCTTTTAAATTACTTCCAAACTTATCTAGAATTACTAGATCTCTGCAGAGGGAAAGATATTCTCCTCATTGGTGTTAGCAAGGAAAGCAGATCAACGTTTTACCGCGACTACTTACTTAGCTTGATATTCGAGGAAGAACTTGGAAAAATTGAATTTGAGGAAGATAGAGAAGAATTGAAAACTCTTTTTCCAATGGTCTTAGACAACGAGAGAGCTGCTTTCGATAGATTCCAGAAACTCAAAGCTAAACATGGAGCTAAGCTTGAAACCATTGAATTGATTTTGAATGAATTAGCTTCCTCCAGACCTGACTTTCAACTTGTGATTAACTTCGCATCAAGCATAGGCTATACTCAGCCTTTATTGCTCGGTCCATCTGCGGGAGCCGCTAGAGCTTTAGAAAAATATCGCTCAAACCCGTGGGAATACCTTGAAAATAACTTTCCAACCCTAGGTAGAGAAAAGGAATTCATCGACTGGGCCGCGAATATCATTTCAAATATTCCAAAGCTCCCGAGCTTCCTCTCACTCCACATTCTACTCGACCCAAGGGATTCTCCAATTAGAATAGATCTACCATTTTGGGATCGATCTCTCCCGGAAATAAACTGGCCCAAGCCGGTTAATCTCAACCTCGAAGCCATCCTTAGAATTATCATCACTGGTTACTGCGGCTTGGATAGATATAACCTCTGGCTAGCGGATGTGGATCAAAAGGTTAGACTTAGGAGGAAAATTGTGGATGAAATCTACTTCCCATATCTAGAAAAACTTCTACAAAGTAAAATAATTCGCGGACGGGGGTATAGACGTGTTAAATATCCATAGAGAAATTGGAATGATAATTGGAGAAGCAAGCTCAAGCGAATTCTATTTCTCCACGAAGCCTGAGGAAATGCCATCACGCTGGGAATATCTAGCAGTTTACTCTCATGAAGAAGTGGATGGCGTATTGAAAGAAGTACCAGTGATAGCGCAGGTGGAGAGAATAATCTCAGCCAGTCAAGCATTGACCAAGGAAGTGGACTTTGAAATTATCAAGAAAATAGTGGAATCTGGATTGGTGGATAAGAAAACTTGGGGTAAAGCAAGAGTACTTGGATTTCTAACCGAAAGCGGGAGCGTGCTTCAGCCGAAGAGAGCAGTTACACCTGGCAAGCCTGTTTACATCGCGCCAGCAGAATTACTTGAGAAATTCTATTCCTATCCCAAGGAAGAGGCAATCCATATAGGCAGTTTAATAACCAGAAGCGAGGTTCCAGTATCGCTTTCAATAAAGGGCTTCAGGAGGCATCTTGCAATCATAGCTCAAACTGGCGCTGGTAAGAGCTACTCAGCAGGTGTACTGGCTGAGGAATTAATAGCAAGTGGTGCTACGATAATCATACTTGACCCACATGCTGACTATGTCTTTCTATCGAGAAATATCGAAGGTAGAAAACATGAGTTCTCAGATAGAGTAACGGTATTTAGAAATCCAATGAGCACGGGTAGATATTCAGAATCAGAAATTGGAAGAGTTGAGCCATATGAAATTTGCTTTTCAGATCTAGATATAGATGAGATATGCTTGATCTCAGGGATAAGCGATCACTATACCAATATCATAAGTGGGGTTGAAAAAGCAATTGAAAAAGTGAGGAGAGATAAAGCAATTTTTCTACCGAGGGACTTGCTTGAGCAATTGCAAAAAGCAGAGGATTGGGAGAATGTGGATGATAAAATAAGAGGGGGAGCTAGATCAGCGCAGAAATATATTAAAAGACTTATGAGAATGCAGATATTCAGCAGCTGCACCACGAGCATTGATAGAATGCTTCAGCCAATGCATATATCAGTAGTAGACCTCTCAGGATTAGAAGATGAGGTCTCGGATTACATTGCATATAAAATTCTCATAGAGGTCTACGATAAAATTGCAAGCGCTGAGTTCCACTACCCTGTTTTCATCTTCATAGAGGAAGCTCATCGCTTCATACCGCCGGATGAAAGCACTTATTCAAGCAGCATTATAAAGAGAATCGCGAGTGAGGGAAGAAAATTCGGCATCTTCCTAGTATTAATCACACAGAGGCCCTCTAAAATACATCCCGACGCACTCAGTCAATGCAATAGCCAGATCATAATGAGAATCACCAATCCCGAGGATCAAAACGCAGTTGCAACTAGCTCGGAGCGAATGAGCGCAGACTTATTAAGCGATCTCCCAGGGTTAAATATAGGTGAAGCAGTAATAGTGGGCGAGATGACCAGAGTACCGGTTATGGTGAAGATCAAAAAGAGGAAAACAAGAGAAGGCGGGGCAGATATAGACGTGGTTGGCAAGCTGAAAGCAGCTGCTGAGCAAGCGAGAGCTGGGGATAAAATTGAGGAATTGAGAGGTGAAATAACTGGATTTTATAGGGTGAGATAAAATGGTGAGGATAGCACATTTAGCTGACACCCACCTAGGATATAAGCAATACAACCTCTTGGAAAGGGAGCAGGATATCTACGACGTGCTCGAAGAAATTGCAAGTAAAATTTTAGAGGAGCGCGTTGATATAGTGCTGCACAGCGGTGACTTATTTGATTCATCGAGACCGCCAGCTAAAGCATACTATGAGTTTAAAAAATTTTTAAGCAAGCTGGATAAAATCAAGGTCTACGCCATACTTGGCGATCACGATAGACCTAAAAAGCTCGGCTTGCCTCCTCATATATTATTTGAAGATAAAATTGAGATTTTGGGCATAAGCGCCGCTAGCTACAGCATTTTAAATATAAATGGCGAAGAAATATTGATAGCTGGCATTTCAAACTTGAGTCAAAGATATCGAGAGGTACTTATCGAAGAATTGAAAAAACTCGATATCCAAGCAGCGAAGTATAAAACAAGTGTTTTAATGCTTCATCAAGCCATCGATAAATTCTCCTATGGAGAGGTCTTCGAACTTAAATTGGACGAGTTGCCGAGGAATTTCAAGTACTATGCCTTAGGCCATCTCCACACCAGAACTAGAGCTTCCCACGGAGAGGGAGAGCTCGCATATGCCGGTTCAACGGAGATAATTAGAAGGGATGAAATTAGCGGCTGGGAGAGACGCGGCAAGGGCTTCAATCTCGTTGATATAGAAGGGGGGAAAGTAAGCGTAGTTGAAGTTAAAATCGAGAGCATTAGACCGCAAATAAGAGCTAAGCTTAGCTATGCAAATTTCCAAAGAGAACTTGAGGCACTGGTGAATTCCATTGGAGAGGATGCAAAGCTGCCAGTTGTCCACGCAATAATTGAGGGGAGGGAAATAGATCGGCAGAGTGTGCATCAAGCCTTAAACGAAGCTCTTGCTGGAAAGACCTTGCTGATTCGCCCAGAATTTAAAGAAGAAAGTGAAGAGGAGAGAGAGCTGCCAAGTTCAATTAACATAAATGAATTCCTCAAAGAATATCTTCAAAGCGAGGAACTTGCAGAGCTAGGCTATGAGTTATTTAAATTCCTGAGATATGGCGATGTAGAGGAAGCTAAAAAGATCGCAGGGGAGTACTTCAAAAAGAGGGGAGAGTAATGATATTGAAAAACCTTAAAGTGGAAAATTTTATTTCACATAGAAACAGCGAGCTAATGCTTGACTATGGAATAAATGTAATTACAGGTCCAAATGGCGCTGGCAAGACTTCGCTTCTCGATGGAATTAGCTTTGCCCTCTTCAACATACATAGCAGAGGAAGGAAAGAAAATTTGATCAACTCAAGGGCAAGTAAATCCAAAGTAGCAGTAGACTTCAGCGAGGGGGGAGTTAGCTATGCAGTTGAATGGATAATTGAGCGAAATAAAGCGGCTCAAGGTGCGTTATTCAAAGTGCAAAATGGCGAGAGAATACTCCTCGCTAGAGGTGGAGAGCGAACCATAGTTTCAGAAGTGGAGAAAATCTTGGGTATAGAGAGAGACTTATTCCTGCAATCAATCTACGTGCGCCAGGGAGAAATAGAGAGCTTGGTGACAGCAACACCAGGGGTGAGAAAGGAATTGATCTCTAAATTGCTCGGAATCGAAGACCTGCAGAGAGCTTGGGTAAATATGAAGGATGTGATAAAGGAATATGAAGTGGAAATAGCAAGGTTAGAGGGAGAGCTGGAAAAAATCCCTGAGATTAAAGGAGAGATCGAGGAAAATGAAGTGAAGCTTAAACAGCTGAATTCCTCGCTGGAATTAAAGAGAAATGAGTTGAAAGAGACCCAAGCTAAAGTGGAAGCATTTCAAGCAATATTGAGAAACCTCGAAGTGGATAAAAAGAGACATCAAGAACTTGATTCTAGGAAGAAAATACTGGAGAAGGAAATTGAAAATCTCGAGCTAAGAAAGCAGGAGAAGCAAAGCGAGTTTGAAAAAGCTAGAGAGGCATATAGCAAAGTTAAAGCCCTCGAGCAAGCTATCAAGCAGCTGCCATTTTTAGAGAGATATGTCAGCGGCTTGATTGAGAGAAAAAATAAAGAACTCATTCAAAGCCAGCTTTTGGAGAAACTCAAGCGCATCACTGAGTTAAGTAAAATACAGCTGGATACTGCAGAGGCCCATAAATCATATCTTGCGAAAAATGAGCTGTTGAGCTTGAAGAGGGAAGAGCGCAGGAGCTATGAAGGAGCGGAGGAGAGCCTGAGGAGAGCGCTGAAGCAGCTTAGAGAGAGCGAGAAAGATGAGGCGAATAAAAATGAAGAGCTAGCTAATGGACTAAAGATATACTCAGAAGCACTTGAGGAGGAAGTGAATCTTGAGAGCTTGGAATCAGTGCTGCTGAAGAAAAAAGGAGAGCTTGAGCGCAGTAGAGACGAACTTGAGAACAAAATTGAGGAATGCAGTCAAAGAATTGGCTCGCTTAAGAGGAGAAAAGAAGACCTTGAATATAACCTCTCTCAAATTTCACAGGCTGAGACTTGCCCTATCTGCGGTAGAGAATTAACATTTGATCATATTCAAAAACTTGAAGCAGAATTCACCACCGAGAGGAATAGAATTGAGAGCGAGATAGCTGCTTTGAAGAAAGAGCAGAAGAAAGCAAATCAAGGGAAAAAAGAATGTGAAGCAAAGCTCGAGGAACTGGCGAGTATAGACCCAGTGAGGCTTCATAACCTATCAGCTCAAATAGCAGAGTTAAGAGCTAAAATTGCCCAGCAAAGGGAGGAGGTTAAAGAGCTTCAGGAGAAAGCAATGCTGCTTAAAAAACTGGATGAAGAAATAAAGAAGCTTGAGCGAGAACTAGTGGAACTTGAGGAGGCTTATCAAAGCTATGAAGCAGCGAAGCGCGAAATCGCGAGATACCCGGCTAGAGAGCAGCTCAAATTACAGCTAGAACCAATAACAACAGCACTGGAAGAAATAAATTCAAATTTAAAAGCATTAGCTGGAAAACTAGGCTACGAGCCTGAGAAGCCTGAGGAGGAGATAAACGAGCTGCGGAGGAAAAAAGAAGAATATGATAGAAATGAGCCAATTGCAAAGAGGAAGCCAGAGTTAGAATTAGAAGTCGCTGAGATTGAAAAAAAGTTATTGGATAAAAAACTGGAGCATAATAACGTAATTCAAGAGATCAAAAAACTTGGATATGATGAAAAAGTACACAAGCAGAAAGAGGAAGAACTTAAGGAAGCAGAGGAGCATAAATCAGAAGCCAGTAAACAAATAGTGGAAATAGAAACCAAAATAAAGGGACTGGAAGAAACACTTTCGAAGCTTAACGGTGAATTAAAGGAACTCGCTGAAAAGGAAAAAATAAAGAAAAGAATGGAGAGCTATATAAAAATTTTAGAGAAAATCAGAGAAGCGTTTGGCAAGGAAGGCGTGCAGAAGTTAATAAGAGCGAGAGCAAAACTTCGACTTCAAAGTTTCACCCGCGATTTCTTCGAGAAATTCAACCTTGAGTATTCAGATATAGCAATCGATGATGATTACAGCATAGCAGTAATAGGCCCAGGTGGAAAGCAAGATATAGATCAAATAAGCGGTGGAGAGCGAGTTGCACTTGCAATAGCATTGAGACTGGCAATAGCCAGAGTACTTTCAAACAAGGTTGAAACCATAATAATGGATGAACCTACAACTCACTTGGATGAGGAAAGAAGAAGGGAGCTGGTGAATATCCTTAACTCCTTCTTCAGAGAGGGAGGGAGAATTATACCTCAAATGCTGATAATAACTCATCATCGCGAAGTCGAAGAAGCAGCTGATTTGATCTATAATGTGAGCAAAAAAGAGGGCTACTCAATAGTTGAAGCTGCTTCTTAAAAAATGAATTTGAAGAAGAAAGCTATGATATATAATTGAGATTGAAGCTATAATATATTTAGTATGGCCTATAAGAGCATATTATTTGTCTGCGAAGGAAATAGCTGCAGAAGCCCAATGGCTGAGGGAATTTTGAGGAAAATGCTTGAAGAGCGGGGTAAAAAGATAGCTATATCTTCAGCTGGTATCGCTGCTATTGCTGCAATCCCTGGGAAAGCCGCTCGCAATGCAATTCAAGTTTTGAGGGAAATTGACATTGATATCTCAAATCACACCACCAAGCAGCTAAATAGCACCATGATAGAGCAAAATGATTTAATTCTCACTATGACGCGAGAGATCAAAGAAGAGATAATCGAAATGCATCCAGAGAGCAAGGCAAAAATATATACCCTTGGGGAATTCGCTGGCTATAGAGATTTCGATATTCACGATCCCATAGGGAGAGATATAGAGGTCTATAGAGAGATCGCTTGCGATATAAAAATGCTGCTGGAGAGAGCATTGGATAAGCTAAACTAAATATGTCTGTTAAACTAACCTTCCACGGCGGCGTGAATACAATTGGAGGCAACGCAGTTCTACTGCAAGACAGCGAGTATAAAGCAAGGGTTTTCCTAGACTATGGCTTTTGCTTAAGCAAGCTCAGCGAGTACTACTCCTTCCCACTTGACTTCCCCCGCCATTCAATAGAGGAATACGCAGAGGTCGGCCTAGTGCCTAGAATTCCAGGTATGTATGAAGAAGCAAAAGAAAAAGAGAGGCCCTGCGATGCCATATTAATTTCCCACGCCCACAGCGATCACATTGGTGCAACCACTCTTACCAGAAGCGATATACCAATTTGGCTGGGTGAAGCTGCTTATAAAATTTTCAATGAACATATGCAGGCTAAGGCGAAGCAGAACTATGCGGTAAAGCGATATCAAGAGCGAGATACAGCTAGATATAAAACTTTTAGAACTGGTCAAATACTTAAATTCAACGACCTAAGGGTTGTGCCATCGCATATAGATCATAGCATTCCAAGCGCCTATTCCTTCGCAATAACAACCTCCGAAGGACTCGTAGTCTACACCGGTGATTTTCGAAGACACGGCGTGGTATCTGAGTATACCGATGCCTTTATAGCGCGCTTGGAAAAACTCGGCGAGCCGATTAAAGCTTTGATCTGCGAAGGCACAAATATAGAGGGCGGCGGCGTGCCTCTCTCTGAGAAAGATGTCAACAGCTATACTGCAAAGACAATTAAGTCAGCCTGCAGGGGTGGCTTGGTAATTGCAAGCGTCTCCCACAGCGATGTTGATAGAATCAGAATGTTCTGGGACATAGCTCAAGAGCTAGATAAAAAATTAATAGTCTCCCAGTTAATTGCAATTACTTTAATTTCACTAGAGAAAGACCCTAGGTTGAAAAAAGAAATCCCCAAATTAAGAGATGCACGTGTATTCATTCGAGAGCTATCCACCGAGAAAGCAAGCAAAAGGGTTAAGCGGATAATTGAACATAGCGGTCGAGATATATTTATTCAATCAAAAGACCTGAAAGCAAATCCAGAGAGATATTTATTCCTCGATGCTTGGCAATTCACACCCATAAGATATCTAAACCCACCACCCGGCAGTGTTTATATACTCTCTCAAACCGAGCCCTTTGAAGAGGAAATGGAACTCGACTATGAAAGATTAAAGCGATGGCTCGCTGCATATGGCGTGCCCCTCTACCACATACATACCTCTGGACACGCAAGGGCTGAGGATATCTATGAAATAGTAGAGAGATTGAAGCCGGAGAAATTCTTCCCAGTGCATACTCAAAATGCAAATATGTTCACCCCATTTCTAAAGAAACTCAAAACCCAAGTAGTCTTACCAGTGGAAGGCTGCAGCTACGAGCTATAAGTGGAAAACTGCAACTACGAGATAGATCTCAAAAATCTTTATAAAAAATCTTTATACCTAACATCCCAGCTAAAGCTTGGTTTATATGGTGATTTCTTATGTTTTTAAGCTTTTGTTAAGAGTTCATTTGCAAGAATCCTTTGAGAAGTAAAGGCTTTTATCCTCGCGAGGCTTTTGCAGTTTCTCTTATTTCTTCGCTGCTAAGATGAAAAAGGTTTTTGAAATCAGCAATTCCTAGAGGGATTTCTTGCTCTAGAAAATTTAAAAACGTTTAACAGCCTTAAATAGCCAGAAGACAGTTAAAAACAAATTCCCCTCCACTATCTCAAATCCTACATTCTTAATATTTTCATCAGTCTTTCCGAGCCCATAATTCTTAAAAATGGATTACAAATTAAAGATGGGACGCAGAATTCTATTGCGAGGCAGTATATGCTCCAGGAAAAAAACGCTTCCTTTAGCCTTAAGCACGCGATTGACTTCTCTCTATCAATCCACAGGATTCTCAATCAAAAAGTAAAAGTTGAGATAACATATCAAAAGCCCATCGCTCTCTTCAAAATCATTTTCTCGCCGATATCAAATGCAACAAACCATAGAAAGGAATATTCTTACCAGTTCCAAACCTATTTCTAAAACAAGTCGACCTCTAAGCTCACTTTATTGAAAAGCCATTTTCTCCACTTCGCAAAAGCGAAGAACTAGGGGATTCGCATAGATCATAAAAAAACAGCAATTCTATCATATCTCCTCTTATCAATCCAAGCCTTCGCCATTTACAAAAAACTCCACTTTAATAAACTTAAGTAAATGCTTGATTCAGCTAGGTCTTAAGTATTCATCTATTCAGCAATAATTGGATTTTGAAGAATTGGATTTCGAAGAAAAAAAGAAAAAAACATATTGCTTGCCAAGAAAATATCGATCTAAATGAAAAGCGAATATGGGATAAGGAATAGAAAGGCTCTGCTGTTCATCGCACTCACATTCCTATTTTCATATCTCCTTGCATTCCTCAACTACATATCAGGTGGGAGGCTAACTGGAATAAATGGGTTAATATTAGCGCTTAGCTACATGTTCATTCCCGCGATTATAGCAAGCTCTATCCAGAAATTTTATAAAGAACCACTGAAGGAACTTGGAATATCATTCAAATTGAATAAATGGTTCCTAGCAGCTTGGCTACTACCACTATTACTTGCATTTTTAACATTCGCAGTAAGCCTGCTAATCCCAGGGATTCGATACACACCTAACTTGGAGGGAATGATTGAGAGATATCAAAGCATGCTAACCCCAGAGCAACTGGAGCAATTGAAAAACCAAATTGCAGCTTCTCCAATTCACCCCATTTACATAGCCATAATCAATGGCTTGATCGCAGGCATAACCATTAACGCAGTTCCCGCCTTCGGCGAGGAACTTGGATGGAGGGGTTTTCTGCTGAAACAGCTGGGATATCTAGGTTTCTGGAAATCATCGCTAGCAATAGGAATAGTCTGGGGCTTCTGGCACGCTCCACTCATAATCCACGGATACAACTACCCCCAGCATCCACTAGCAGGAGTATTTATGATGACAATCTTCACCATACTCCTCTCACCGATCTTCAGCTACATAAGACTCAAAGCCAAGTCAGTGGTCGCAGCAGCAATTATGCATGGAACCCTGAATGCCACCTATGGCATTTCCATAATGCTAATAAAAGGAGGAAACGACCTAATAATAGGTGAAATGGGGCTAGCTGGATTTATAGCACTCGCAATAATAAACCTCTGCTTGCTTCTCTATGATAGCAAAATCGCGAAAGAAGTAGTAATATAAACAAACAAATAATAAACAAACAAATAGAAAGCCATTTCACTCAATCTTTAACTCAAACCCATATTTCTCAAATAAGAAGCACACCATCGCATTGTCCTTTGCAAAATCTAAAATCTATAAAAACTCCATCTATGCAAATTTCAATACCACTGCAAGCTGGATTTGGATAGAAATCCGAGGCAGACATAGAGGAGTTCATTGAGCCAATTATTCTTGAGAAGGTTAAGGAGTCCCTTGCACGATTTAATTTATAAATTATAAATTACAAATTGCCCACTTCTCTTTATCTTATTCTTCTAGCTCTAGCAATACCCAGCGCACTGACACAACTCAAACCGAGTAGAAACTCAAACCCACTCGTAGCCCTAGCAGGCGAAGGCGAAGGAGTAACGCCTTGATAGTATTCATTAGAAATGTAGGCATTCACGATGGTGAAGCCAACGGTTTCGTGCTCTTTATGCGTTTTTGAATCGTATATCGAAAAATCAATATTAAGAGGAGCAAAACCCAACCAAGCGTCGGTTGCCTTCAATCTCCATTCTAAGGTAACATTTTCCCCAATGGGAATATTTCTCTGCATTTTTGCTTCATTTAATTTAGATGGACCTTCAATAACCTCATATGGGTTTTTTTCTTGAGAACCAAAACCAGAAACACTAAGCTCAAATCCTAAATCTATGTCTTTTTTCGCAATAATAATAGCTTTGACATTAAAAGGTTCACCTATTTTCAATGTGGCATTATCAACTGTAGCTTTCTGGTCATTGAAATAGACTGTGCCTTTTGCTAAAGCTCCTTCGAAAGCGGAGGTTGGAAATGGCATTGTGATTAGAAGCATCAAAAATGCAGACACCAAAAATCGTATGGTTCTTTTCATTTTACCATCCTTCCTCTATTGCTCTTGGCGATCTTTCATTGTCAAACCAAATCATACTGTCACCAACACCTTGCGAACCTGCGGGAACAAATATGAAAGTGCCAGTCCTAAATTCAAATTTCAATCGAGTATTATTACCAAGGTAACCCTCTGAAACAGGATCCCAAATATGCGAATCTTTAGCCCGCACCCACTCTTGTGCTTCGTGTCCCCACAGTGGATGTGGGTGGGGTTCGTTGTTGGCGTCGAGGACTTTGAATTCGTAGTATTCGCCTTTCACGTGTATGTACCAAGCGTTTGCTGTCATTACCCAGTACTTCGGCGGGAGAAGCGGCAGCCCTTTCTCAGTGTAAGAGGTGCTTCCGAAGAAGGCCACGTTCTGCACCGCTAGGGGGTAAAAAGCCTCGCTTTCACTGGCAAATAGAGGTTTATATTTCTCAAAGGGATTGAGGTAGTTAGGAGTCTGATCTATCGCTATCATAACGCTTTCATTCCACTTGTCATAGCCTGAGCCCTCTCGCCTAGCAGTCATCTCGAGACCAAGCGGGAACCAGAGTTCTTCCTTCAAGAGCTTGGCGGCGCTGCGTGCAATGCTCTTCAAGTCTATGATCTCATCTTCAGATAAACCTTGTTTTTTGAAACCGCTGTCTTGTTCTAGCTTGATTTTTTCAATAGCTTCATCCATCACCTCTGAGAGCTGTCTTCGAACCTCGCTGACGTACCACTCTCTTGCTTTATAAATTGCCTTGGCACCTGCGGATTTATATTCACCTGCGAAGTACCGCGGTTTATCTCTATACTCAGCTGCTTTGGCATCATATTTAGCAAGTAACTCGCCCTTCGCCTTCTCCAGTGCATCCTCAGGCAGAGGTGTTTCCCTATGATTTATAGCCGCTGAAACATCGCTTGCTATCCTAGTTTTGATTTCTAGCAATGCTCGATTCGCTTCAGCTTCAACCCAAGGCTCTATTTCCCCGACCACGGTTGCTTCGTGACTGCTGCTATCTCTATCCTCAAGTATTCCAGCTCGCGTGGATTCCCAGTTCACAGAGGCTTTATACTGCTCAAGTGCATCGTAGAGATTTGGATCAGCTTTGCCTTCGAAAGTGGTTTGGAAGTGCGCACTAGCGATATCATCGCTGGTTTCATATTTGCTATGATAATTGCAGTTGAATTTAACTGTAACTACATCAACGCGAGTATCAATCAAAGTTTGAGATTGCTTCAAGCGAGTGTAGCACTTCGTTTCCACTTTGCCATCTTGATTAGTTATGGTTTCGCATTCTAATTTATAGTATTTATAGCTATGGGCTCTTTGAAATAGTACCTTCCATTTCTCCCCGCCAAGCACAGGATGGGAATATGGTATTTCTTCCACTAACTCTTGGCTTTTAATCCTCCATTCATTAATTTCCTCGCTATTATAGGAAATACTTGGGCTGGGAATATTAATCGCACTTTCGCGATTTATCACAAGGGATATGCTTGAGGAATAAACAGCATTTATGATTTCCTTGATCTTTGCATTGCTTTGCTCGTAGATTGCTTGTGCTATGCTACTTGCATTTATACTAAAGCTGCCATATTGCTCCTCAGCTTCCCTGGAGCCAGTTTCATAGGCCTCTTTCTGAGGCTCATATTTATATTTGCCCTCTATCAAAGTAATGTTATTCAAAGCCTCCTGCCTGCTGGCATTTTTATTTTTATAGTTCTTGTAGCTATTGTAAACAAGATCGATTATGCTAACTGGATCAGCGCTGTTGAAAACAAAGCCTTGGTCAAGTAGAGTGGCTGCATTCACTATGAGACCGAGGTGGGTGTTATTCACAATATTCGCAGGCTCTCTCTTCGCGAATTGAAGATATCCCCTTGCCCAAGTGTATGCCATCGCTGCGCTGGTGGTCTCTATCATCAGAGGCCTCGTGCCGCTGATGCGTTTTTCATATTCCTCGCAGAGCTCTTTTAAGAGGAGGTAGCGAGAGGTTACTAAAGTGGTTACATTGGTATTTTGAGTATATATCAACTCATTGCTTCGCAGATCTTTTATGCATAGCGTAACTGGAATTGAAACCTCGTAGTATACCTCATATTTATCCCTGGGTTTCAAACTAAGTATATCAGGTGCATTCAATGCTCTTTCCAAGCGCATTTCAATCCTCTTCAGCTTTACTGCCCTCCAGTCCTCGCAGGGATAAACATTTATAGCGTAATCTCCACGCCTGTAGCTTTCATTGGCGTAGTTTGCTTTCAAAAAGCCTTTGAAATTATGATGCGCCATCTTTTTAATCCAGCCCTCTTGGTCTAAAATTACGCCTATGTAAGTGGTGTCTTGAATATCTTGACCTTGAATTTTAGCAGTCCAAGTGCCATTTGCATTATTTGGGAGAGGATAGTTGAGAGTTTTAATATCACTGCCAAGCCAGCCCCAGCTGAGCTCGCTCATATTCCACGCTGCCACTGTGGCGTTGCTGGAGTCGATGAGCAGAAGTTTGACGTCCATTGCAATTGCACTTGATGCCTTGGTAACCTCGATTTCCAAGAGCTCTCCAGGTAGATATGATTCTCTTTTTATGTTCACCTCATATTGATAGAATAAAGAGCCATTTGCTCGCTTGTCTGGCGCGTGATCAGCGATGTTAATCAACGGGGATTTACCTGCTTGGCGAAGTGCTCTTAATGCTGCGTAGTTTAATGCACGAGCGAGGTCTGCTTTTGCATATAAATAGGCTTCATCCACTTCGCTGAGCTTTGCACTCTCAAGCACGCTGCTTGCTTCCTCTAAATCGACTTTTAATAGAAATGCTGAAGTAAAGGTGGAGATTAAAATTAGGAATATACCTATCACAGCAAAAGACATTCTAGCGTCACTGTCTTTTAATAGTGCAAGCATGGGTTTAAAATGCATTTTTTTGCAAATAAATCTTTCCATTCAATATTGCCTTGCGCTGAAAAAAGCAATTAATTATTAATAACCATACCTTTATATATCAATCTTCTTGTTACTGTGAGGGATCCTCTTGATGTACACTGCACTCGCAATCTTCCTGCTCACCTATATCTTCATCTCAGTACAGCGCTTCCCTAAAGTACCCCTAGACAGACCTGCTGCTTCCACAGTTGGTGCGTTGCTTATGATACTGCTGGGAGTGCTCAGCTTTGAAGAGGCGGTGAGAGCAGTTGATTACAATACCATCATTTTGCTGCTTGGAATGATGATCATAGTTGCATATCTTACCATAGCTGGCTTTTTAGATTTAATAGCTGTGCGGATTTTACAGGTAGCGAAAAATCCCCTTCAGCTTTTAGTTTTAATCGTATTCTCCTCAGGCTTTCTCTCAGCTCTCTTTGTGAATGACACAATTTGCTTGATCTACACTCCGATTTTAATTAGAGTTATAAAGCTAGC
>JBBIOZ010000003.1:0-18000 GCA_037443105.1 Methanocellales archaeon | reverse complement strand
TGGCACTGCTTCGAATATAGGCAGCGTGGTAACAATAGTTGGCAATCCTCAGAATATGCTTATTGGCATGCAGAGTAAAATATCCTAAATTTCTTTCTACACCTCCTCCCGATAGGTATAGCTGGACTTTTAATCGATATTGCAGTTATCTCTCTCATATATAAGAAGCAGCTTTTCACCGAGCACATTGAGGTTCAACTGCCAGAGCCAAAACTAGTTTGATTAAAAAAGTTATTTTTATACTCTTCATAATGCTCTTCGGCTTTTGGCTTGGAGAGGAATATATATCAATTCCAGTGGTAGCGGCAGCTGGAGCTGCACTTATGTTTATATTAGGCGGAAAACCACCAGCTCGTGCTTTCAAGCGCGTGGACTGGACACTTTTGCTTTTCTTCGCAAATCTCTTCATAGTTATGCGTGGTGTTGAGAAAAGTGGGCTTAGCAATGCAATGTTTTCTCTTTTTTCCCCTCTCTTTCAGCTGAGTGGATTTGCATTTATTCTCGGCATAGGTATTTTCTCACTCGTTGTTTCAAATTTAGTAAGCAATGTGCCCTTTGTTATGATGATGATGCCTTTTGCAGAGAAACTTGCGAAGGGAGATGTCTTCTGGTATACTCTTGCGATGAGCAGCACCTTTGCAGGCAATCTCACCATCATTGGCAGCGTGGCAAATTTAATTGTGGTTGAAATCAGCAGGCGCACTGGGATTTGGATTGGTTTCTGGGAATATGCAAAGGTAGGTGTTTTAGTTACAATTCTCACATTAATTATGGGAAGTGCATTGCTAGCGCTTTATTGAATTTATTGCCAGCGCTTTATTTTATTCGCCATTGTGCAAAAGAGTTGGGAGAATTTGCTTTCCTTCATTTAAAGTTATCACATAGTCTGCACTGTTTTTAAGTGCAATTGAAAAGCCTGGCTCGGCTCCAAATATTATTGTTTCCTTGCCGTGCTGCATTGCCTTGCTCAATATTGGCTTGAAATCAGCATCTCTAGTTACAAGTGCTATGGTATCGATATTAGGGTTGAAGATCAACTCAGTTGCCTCAATTGCTAGACGCACGTCCACATCTCCAGAGCTAATTACAGCTTCAAATCCTTGGTTCTCAATTGCTTCCACAAGTTTTTCAGAAGCATATTGATTGAGAAAAACCTTTCCAACTTTAATGCTGCCATATTCCTTTAAAATTTCCCTAATTTCCTCAAGATCTATTGAGAATTCCTTGCGAAGCATATTGGGGCCATCCACAAGCAGGCCAATTTTCCTAACTTTCTCTTTCTTTGGCACGAGTTTAGAACGAAAGGTCTCCAGCCTATTCTTCAAAGACTCAACGGTTTCTTTGGGCATGATTTTTAATTGACTGGCAATGTTCAAATAGTTTGTGAATAGCGATTTTCATCTTTTTTTAAGCAGCATGAGGCGATTTATCGCGCTTATAAGTGCTTCAACCGAGGCCATGACTATGTCCTCGCGCGCAGCTCTCGCTGAAACAATGTTGCCTTTTTCATCCTCAACTGAAATTATCACTTCTGCAAGAGCATCGCTACCGCCGGTTATTGCTTCGAGGCTGAAGTCTCTGAGCTTGATCTTTGCTTTCTCGCCTAATATGCTTTGCACTGCATTGAGCGCTGCATCCACGGGTCCAACTCCGGTTCGAGCGGATAGCTTTTCCTCTCCATTGAAAATTGCTCTAACACTCGCTGTAGGCGTTATCTTATTGCCAGTCATAACTGAGATTTCCTTGAGCACAAACGCGCGCTTTTCCTTCGCCACCTTACCTATGACTGCCTCTGCAATTGCAAATAGATCTGCCTCTGTAACGCGCTTGCCCTTATCCCCTAGATCTTTGATTCTCTCCAAGATCTCCGCCAGCTGCTCTTCATCAGGATATATTCCAGCTTCATTAAGAGTCTTCTTCACCCCGTGCTTCCCAGCGTGCTTTCCATGAATAATCCTCCGTCTGTGTCCAACCATTTCAGGCGTCATAATCCCAGGTTCAAAGGTTTCTGCTTTTTGAATAACTCCATGGGTGTGAATTCCACTCTCGTGGGAAAAAGCATTATCTCCAACTACAGGCGTATTAGGAGGCATTTTTATGCCTGTGAGGCGCTCCACCAATTTCGAAGTTTCCACGAGATATTGAGTTTTGATATTTGTTTTAGCTCCATAGATCGAGTGTATGGTCATAACTGTTTCAGCTAGATCAGCATTGCCAGCTCTCTCCCCAAGGCGATTTACCGTTACCTGCACGCAATTGGCTCCAGCTTCAAGTGCTGCGATTGAATTGGCCACCGCTAATCCAAAGTCATTGTGGCAGTGGATGTGAATTGGTACTTTAACTGCATTTCTAACTCTGGAGATAAGCTCATAAGTGGCGGAGGGCACCATAACGCCAACAGTATCAGGTATGTTAATGCAATCCACGCCTGCTTTTTCAACCGCTTTATTTATCTCAAGCAAGAACTCCATATCAGTGCGAGTTGCATCCATGGCTGAGAAAAGACATTTTCTACCGTGGCTCTTAACCATCTCAGTGCCTTCAACTGCAAGCTGAATGATTTCCTCTCGCGTTTTCTTTATGGTATGCTTTATCTGTATATCAGAGGTTGAAACGAAGATATGCACCATATCCACATCGCAGTCAAGAGCGGCTTGAATATCGCTCTTAGTTACCCTCGCTAGACCGCAAATTGTGGCATTTAAACCAGCGGAGGCAATCTTCCTAACGCTGGTTTTCTCCCCCTTTGAAGTTATAGGGAAGCCTGCTTCGATTATATCCACTCCAAGTTTATCAAGCTGCCTCGCTATGGCAAGTTTCTCCTCAACTGTAAGCGAAACCCCTGGCGTTTGCTCTCCATCTCTGAGCGTTGTATCAAAAATTTGCACGTGCTCAACTGGAAGTCGTTTAATCAAACTGGTGGAATAAAAGATGACCACCTGCGCTTTGATTTATCTTCATTTAAGATCTCTGAAAAAATATGATGTTGCAATATAAAAGACTTTGCACATTTAAGCGATAGAATTATATTTCCATCATAAATCCTCTATATTGGGTAGGGTGCATGGATAAGCTAAGTATCGTGAGAGAGTTCGCAAATCATGGATTTTGCATAGAACCTGAGGCAGTTAATCTATTCAATGCTTATCCAGCGCAAATTGAAGATTTGATTGAAAAGGTTCTGAATTCCTTGGATAGCAATATACTCGTAATCTCCAAGGAGCACGTTAGAAAAGCAATTGCCGCGCCAAAAGCGCAGGTTGAGCATGACTTCAAGATCCTTTCAGATATCACTAATAAGTCAACCTGCATAGGGGATTTCAATGAATTCATAGGTTACTTCAAAGATCGCTATCAAAAACTCAGCGATATGATAAGAAGACGCCTCCACGCTAGGCCTATAGAGAGCTTGAAAAGTAAAAAAGGCAGCGAGGGCGAGGTTGCTATAATTGGCATGGTAAGTGACATTAGAACCACTTCAAATGGCCATAGATTAATCGAGCTTGAGGATCGAACTGGGGTTTTCCCAGTGCTTATATCTAAGGAGAAAGATCTATTTTCCCAGCCTATTTTACTTGATGAAGTAATTGGCGTGAGCGGTTTTCTAACCAATAACAATGGCTTGCTCATAGCGAACAATATCTTCTACCCTGATATTCCAGCAGACCACGAGCCGCAGGTAGCAAAGGAGAGTATTTGCGCTGCTTTAATTTCAGATATACACATCGGCAGCAGTGTTTTCTTAGAGGATGCTTGGCATAGTTTTATAAAATGGCTTAACTTGAAGGTAGAGGAGGAAAGAGAGCTAGCTGAGCGAATAAGATATTTGATAATCGCAGGGGACTTAGTTGATGGCATAGGTGTATATCCCAATCAGGAGAGGGAATTGAGTATAAAAGATATCTATGAGCAGTATGAGAAAGCAGCTGAATATTTAGCTGAAGTGCCACCCCATATTCAAATAATAATCTCCCCAGGCAATCACGATGCAGTTCGCCAAGCTGAACCTCAACCTGCAATTGGAAGTGAATACATCAAGCCCTTCAAGCTGATGAATGCGAAGTTCGTTGGCAATCCTGCTTTGATAGAATTGCATGGTGTGAGAATTTTAATATATCACGGTAGATCGCTCGATGATTTAAAGGCAGCTCTGCCAAACGCGAGCTATGAAAAACCAGAGAAATTGATGGTGGAGATGCTCAAGCGCAGGCACTTGGCTCCAATTTACGGCGGCAAAGTTTTGATCGCACCTGAGAAAAACGATCACTTCGTGATTAATATAATTCCAGAAATTTTACACTGCGGTCACGTGCATACTGTGGGAAGCATGAAATATCGAGGCGTGACGCTTGTAAACTCTGGCACTTGGCAGAGCCAAACTGAATATCAACGAGCATTGAATTTAACTCCAATGCCAGCTCGCGCTTCAATCGTTGACTTGAAAACGCTTGAAACAAAGATCTTGAGATTTGGCTATTAATATTAATATTTTTATTTTCACTAGCTCTGCAATATCTTCCTTGCCTTCTCCCGCTGCTCTGAAGTGCCAATTGTAATTAAAACATCGCCTTCTAAGATCTTCTCACTTGGGTCTGGATTGGCGATGGTTTGAGTTTGACGGATGATGGAGAGAATCGAAGCACCGGTGTTCTTCCTCAGGTCTATTTCGCTTATGGTTTTCCCAACGATTTTTGCCCCCTGTTTTACAGCAATTTGATCTATTGCTATATCTCCACTTATCACGTGGGAGAGTACTTCCACAACACCTGGGGAGGAAAGCAAGCCCCCTAGGAAAATTCCAATACTTTTTGCTTCATCTTTAGCTAGCTTCAAACTAATTGATCTACCAATTTTATCAGGATTTACATGTAGCTCGAAAACATCATCATTTCTAGCCACAACTACAATTGTATCCCCACTTAAAACATTTTTATAAACCACTCGCTTGCCAATGCCTGCGAGATGTGCTTCTTCTATTTGCATATCATATAATGAATGGAGGATAAGATATATTAGTATTGCTGCAATATCCAACATTGGGTATGTGGGATGGATTCGCCGGTAATGTTGCTTGAACTTGCGGTGATACTACTGGCTGCAGTCATCGGATATCTAGTTCTTGCGAAGATCAAAATCCCGGCGGTAGTGGGAATGCTCATTATAGGTATGATTGCTGGGCCATTTGTACTTAACCTAGTTCGATGGGGAGAAACCATTGATAGCTTTGTGGAACTTGGAGCAGTTTTTTTGATGTTTTCAATGGGCTTGGAATTCAATATATCGAGGCTGAAGCAAATTGGAATAGCTGCTTTTTTTGTTGCCGGTGCAGGTGCTTTGATTTCCTTTCTCCTTGGATTTGCATTTGGCTTACTGCTTGGCTGGGATTTAGCTGGCGCAATTTTTTTAGGCGTGCTGCTGGTCAGCACAAGCTCCAGCATCGCTGTGAAACTTATTCAAGATATGAATCTCTTAGGTGTAAGCGGTGCTGATATAACCCTTGCCGCTATAGTGGTGGACGACCTCTATGGCTTAATAGGCTTAACACTTGCAATTAACATCAGCCTCTCTTCCAAAATCTCTCCATTTAGATTAATTGTGGATTTAGGATTAATTCTCTTCGCAGTAATAGCGATTTCAATTATAGGGTGGAAAATATTTCCAGCTTTATTTAATTTGGTTGGTAGAATATCGCGCGATGGCATGGTGCTGCTTGCTGTCTCGCTCTGCCTTTTCATTTCCTACTTCCTAGGCCTAGTGCGACTGGCCCCAATGACTGGTGCATTTCTCGCTGGCTCGATCATTGCTTTAACTGGATTTGCAGATGACATCGCTCGATTCATAAGATCAGCGAGGGATATATTTGCTGCTGTATTCTTCACCTCAATTGGAATGCTCATAAACCCTCGACTTCTAATTTTTGAAATACCCCTAGGCCTAGCTATTTCAATCATAGCTTTTGGAGGCAAATTTTTAGGGGGGTATTTAAGTTTGAAATTCCATGGAATTCCAAAGATTTCAGCATTCATATGCGCCATAATGCTAGTACCCAGAGGCGAGGTGTCATTGATCGTTGCAAGATATGGCACGCTGGCAGGAGCTCCAGCTGATTTGCAATCCATAGCAGCAATGCTCATGGTTTTCACCACTCTTTTAACACCCGCGATGATCAAATATAGCATTGCTAATATAGATAGAGTTGGAGCATATGTTGAGAGATTTTAATTTTCAGCTTATCAAAACTTTTAAAGTTCTGCAATATGTTATTAAGAAGGGTCAGCTGTGGAAGATGGATATGGATACGTGGAGCACCCGATGATAAAGCCAAATAGCGTGGAAAAGCGATTATATCAACTTGCGATAGCAGCAACTGCTCTTCAAAAGTCCACGCTAGCTGTGCTGCCAACTGGCTTGGGGAAGACTATTATTGCTCTTCTTGTTATTGCCAGTAGACTTAAGGAGTTCACATCCGGCAAAGCTTTAATTCTATCGCCAACCAAACCTCTGGTTGAACAGCATGCTCAATTTTTAAAAAAACTATTGCTTATAAACCCAGAGGAGATCGTAATCTTCACCGGAGAGGTATCAGCTGAAAAGAGAAAAGAGCTATGGGATAGAGCGAGAGTTATCGTATCCACCCCCCAGGTTATTGAGAACGATCTCATGGCCAAGCGCCTTGAGCTTTCAAACGTGGTTCATCTCACCTTTGACGAAGCACATAGAGCAACAGGTAACTATTCCTATGTTTACATTGCGAATAAATATGTAGTTCAAGCCAAGCACCCTCTGATCTTAGGCATTACAGCTTCTCCTGGGAGCGATGAATTGAGGATAGATGAGGTTTGTAAAAATCTTCATATTTCTGCTGTTGAACTGCGAACTGAGCGAGATGTAGATGTAGCGCCATATGTCTTCAAAAAGGATATAGAGTGGAGGTATGTCAAGCTACCGAGTGAGGTTCTTGAGATTAAAAGGCTGCTTGAAAATGTGCTTGCTGCTAGAACCGCTGAGCTGATTAGTTCAGGTATCATTGAGCGAAGGGAACAGGTAGTGCTGAAGAAAGAACTTCTCCAGCTTCAGCAGCAGATTCAAGCTGAGCTTGCAACGAAGAAGAATCCACAGCTTTATCACGCACTTTCTCTACTTGCTGAAATCCTGAAGTTAAGGCATGGAATAGAACTTTGTGAAACGCAGGGTATAGCTGCTTTGAGGAAATATTTCGAGCGCTTGAGCACTGAAGCCTCTTCTAAAGGGGGAAGCAAAGCATCCAGAAGGATATTGGGTGAGGAAAACATACAGCGTGCAATTATGCTTGCGAAAAACTCCAGCGCCACTTTTCCCAAGTTGGAGGAGGTTAAAAAAATTGTTACCCAAGAGCTTGAGCAAAATCCAGGGTCAAGAATAATTATATTCACAAATTTCAGGGACACAGCTGAACTTGTAACTGAAATGCTTAAGTCATATGATAACATCAGGCCAGTGCGATTCGTAGGTCAAGCAAGCAAATTCGAGGATAGAGGGTTGAGCCAGAAGCAGCAGGTTGAAATTTTGGAGAAATTCAAAGCCGGAGATTACAATGTACTCGTTGCAACTTCGGTTGCTGAGGAAGGACTGGATATTCCATCCACCGACTTAGTATTATTCTACGAGCCTGTTCCATCTGAAATCAGAAGTATTCAAAGGAAAGGAAGAACCGGTAGACATAGAGTTGGGAGAATAATTGTACTCATCGCAAAGGGAACGAGAGATGAGGCTTACTTCTGGATCAGCAATAGAAAGGAAAGGGAAATGAATGAGAGGATAAGGGAAATGCAGGCTGAGTTAGCTGATTTAGAGGATGAACTGGACTTGGTTGACTTTGAAGATCGCATCTCCGATTCCCCTGTTTTTGAAGGAGTAATGCATGCAGATTGCTTTAACGCTGGGAAAAATGAATACAGGAGGAAAGCTATGAACTCTGAGGAGGTGATTGATAGAGCTCAGAAAACCATATTTGACTATTCAACTGAGGGAAAAAAGGTTAATATATATGTGGACACGCGCGAGATGCGCTCGCCTGTAGCAAAGGCTCTCGAGGAAATGGGAGCAATAATCACTCTTAAGACGCTTGAGGTTGGAGATTACATACTCTCGGAGAGAGTTGGCGTGGAGAGAAAAACCGTGGAGGATTTCCTGAGCTCGCTCATCGATCGATCTCAAGGCAGAGATCTCTTCGCTCAAATGTCTGAACTTAGCAGGAACTTTGAAAAGCCAGTTCTCATTCTAGAGGGCCAGGGGCTGTATACTGCGAGAAGAATCAATCCAAATGCAGTACGCGGCATGCTTGCTTCAATTTCAATCGACTTTGGAATTCCAATTATCAGCACTATCAATCCAGAGGATACCGCTGCTCTTTTATATATCATAGCCAAGCGAGAGCAGTTCGATGAGAAAAGGGAAATTAATCTTCACAGCGGGAAAACTTCACTCACGCTTAAAGAGCAGCAGGAATATCTGGTGAGTGCATTTCCAGGCGTTGGATTAACTGCTGCGAAAAATCTGCTGCGCCACTTTGGCTCGATAGAGGCAATTATGACGGCTTCAGCTGAGGAATTGATGAAGGTGGAAAAAATAGGTCGAAAAACAGCTAAAAAAATCAGGGAAGTGGTAACTAGTAAATATGAATAGTTATCTAATTGCATTCAGCCATGGATATAGATCTCTGAGTTTCTTCACTGATTTCTCTATTTCCTCAGTTGGATATTCATAGGGCGGCAGCTTGCCTTCGAAGTAATCTTCATATGCCTTCATATCAAAGTGCCCATGTCCGCAGAGTAGGAAGAAGAGTGTTTTTTCCTCGCCTGTTTGCCTGCATTTGATTGCTTCATCCACAACTGCTTTAATTGAGTGCGCAGGTTCAGGAGCGGTTATTATTCCCTCTGTTCTAGCGAAGAGTACAGCTGCATCGAAGACTTCAACTTGATTGTATGCTTTAGCTTGAACGATGCCTTCTTTAACCAGCAAACACAGCGTTGGAGCATCTCCGTGATATCGCAATCCGCCTGCGTGTATTGGTGCTGGGATGAAGTCATGGCCAAGTGTATACATCCTCATAAGCGGGGTAAGTCTAGCGGTGTCGCCGTGGTCATAGGTGTAGATTCCCTTCGTTAAAGTTGGGCACGCTGTTGGCTCAGTGGCTAGGAATTTAACATCCTTCTTCGCTTTTCCTGAGACTTTGTCGTAGTAAAATGGCCAAAGTGTGCCTGAGAAGCTGCTTCCACCGCCTACGCAGCCAACTATTAAATCTGGATAGTCGTCCACAAGTGCAAACTGCTTTTGTGCTTCTAAGCCGATCACTGTTTGATGCAGTAAAACATGGTTTAAAACACTGCCCAAGGTATATTTGGTTGCATCGTGGGTAACAGCATCCTCCACAGCTTCACTTATGGCTATTCCCAGAGAACCTGGATTCTCGGGGTCTTCTTTCAAAATTCTTTTGCCAAATTGAGTTTTATCGCTTGGACTTGGGCTTACTTCTGCCCCCCATGCTTCCATGAGCATCCTTCTATAGGGTTTTTGATAGTAGCTTGCTTTAACCATATAGATGGTTGACTGCATTCCAAACATGGTGCAGCCAAAAGCAAGTGCCGAGCCCCACTGTCCGGCTCCGGTTTCAGTTGTAAGCCGCTTTATGCCTTCCTTCATATTGTAATATGCCTGTGCAACCGCTGTATTCGGCTTGTGGCTTCCAGGCGGGCTGACACCTTCATATTTATAATAAATTTTCGCAGGGGTTTTGAGTGCTTTTTCTAAATTCACCGCTCTATAAAGCGGAGTGGGGCGCCACAGGCGATAGATCGTGCGCACTTCTTCCGGTATAGGTATCCATCGGTCTTGCGAGACCTCTTGTTTTATAAGCTCCTTGGCAAATACCCGCTCCAGGTCTTGCGGTTTTATCGGCTCTCTGGTAACTGGATTCATCGGTGGTGGCAGTGGCTTTGGGAGATCAGGCAAGATGTTGTACCAGTTTTTAGGTATGTCCTCTTCATCCAGCAGAATTTTGGTCTTCATATTTTGCACCTCAACGATCGTTTTTAGACAATAATGTATTTTGTTGGTTATTTGATAAATTGCAAGCTATTTATACTTAACGAAAACTATCTGCTTGGAAATATATCTGCTCTAAAATTTCGCATTCGAATCAAGGGCATTGCCAAATGTCTTCTAGCACTGGGCGGGACCTCATACAGCCCTGGGATGAGGTTTCTTTCTATTTCAATTTTTTCCACTCCCTGAGCTGCGGTTTTGCAGCGCTTGCAGCGATATCCCTGCGCTTTACCGGCTGATTTCATTCGCTTCCCACATATCCAGCACTTTGGATTGCACACCTCATATACCTTTGCTACTTTTAAAATTTCAATTTTCTCCAAATTCAAAGTCCAGTTTTTAATGCTTCCATATACAGCAATTTCATCCCCAGCGCGAAGCTTTCTTACGATATCGCGAAATTGACGAGTTGGCTGATAAGCTGCACAGTCGATTTCATGGCTGCCATTCGCTATAGAAAAAATTACATGCCCCCCTTCAATTGTTATAGGCTCCTTTGAAACTATGCCTGAGAGTTTGTAGGAGCGCCAGTTTCTAGCTTCGCTAATTTCAGCTTCAATTAAATGCATATCTGTACCTTGATTTGTTCTATAGAGCACTGCACGCTCCACCGGCTCGCATTTGATCATTGAAAAGGCCTTTTTAATTGCATTAATTTCATCACCTCTTATTCCAAATAGCACAGGATCTGAGGAGTGCGGAGCGAAGACTATGAGATCATTTTTTAAATCAACAGTATCCCAAGTAAGAGGATATGTTGCTGCATCAGCTTCGAAAACGCTTGCGCGGTCGATGAAGCGCTTTGTACCAACTCTAGCTTTCTCTCGATATGCTATTAGCTCGTAGGTATATGGATTAAGCTCAAGCGAGGCAGCAGCGAGGGCTCCAATTAAGCCCCTTTGATTCTTATAGCCCTTTGCTTCAATCTTATATTTAGCTATCAAAGCTTTGGCTTCTTTTATTGTTAGCACATCTTTAACTGCACGCATCGCAAAAGCTTTAAGTTCAGCTGGGGGTTCACCTTTCAACAGCACCGCTCCTGGGTTTGTCTTGGGGTCTTGGAAATGCGCTAGTTCCTCGATTAATGCAAGCGTGGTTTCCCAGATTTTTGATATTTCTTTCTCCTCGCTAACATTCAACTTCAGCGCTACCGCAGCATTTCCACGTGTTTTATATTTTATAGTTGGGTTCAATCTCACCAGCCTGGGGAGGTCTACTAAGGTGTAGTCTTTTAGCTTTTCGATGAGTACTGCTAGCAAATAAGTGGTGCACATCCCTTCAATTGAATCTGTATCGTCTATGCCAATTGTTATCATCTATGAAAAATAGGAGATAGAGGTATAAAAGTTAATTTCTATCTGAGAGCTAAACTCTTGAGACAATATATTGAAGCATGGATTTCTTTGCACAGTAGCCATTAAATCTGCAGAGATGGCTATTTTTAACGAGATATCTACACGTGCCGCATATCGCAATGCCAAGATTTTTTGTGGATCTCATCCAATATCATAATAATCAATATAATATTTATACCTTTTTGTATTTTTTAACAAATTATTAAAGATTTTTTTAATTTTTTTCTAAATTTTCTTCATTCCTCGCTCATGCCCCGCTTTTCATATTCACCTGGTTTTCGAGAGCCAAAACTTTTGAGCCCCTTTTTAACCACTATAAAGCGCAGCACCCTAGCATACTCCTGAGAAATTTCCCCGCGCTGCTCAAAAAAATTTATTATTTCAATCGCTTCATCCTCATTTTTGCAGCGCTGAAGATGATCTGTAACCTTTGGAATCCAAGTGCTATGCTCAGCAAAATCGCCTTCAAGTTCCCGAGCTAGAGCTGGGAAGTCTTTCTTCAAATCAATTGCTTTTTTCATTAGATAAACTATTGGTGCGCTTGGATATAAATTCATAGCTTGCAAGAATCAAAATTATCACAATGCAGCCGAGCAAAAACCACAAGCTTGAGTGACCCCACGTATCCTGAAGAACAGCACTCGCGAAACCCTTTGCTGCATCCTCTCTTGCGGGAGCGAGAGCAGCTGGTTGAGTTTGAGCTAAAATTTCGATAACTCCAGCCGAGACAAAGGCAAAAAATAGAAGCGCAATATACTTCTTCAGGATTCCAAGTACATTTGAGGAATCAGTTTTCTCAGGCACCAGTACAATTAATTTTTGCCTAGGTGCATAGATCTTTACCTCCCGCCCCTTCTCACTGTACTTCACTTTATCGATTTTGATCAGCCCGATATTCATCAAATTATCTATATTATACTGCACCGTGGTTATAGGCAGATTTAGGAGCTCAGAGATCTGAGAAGTTGAGAGAGGAGATTCCGCGAGGAGCTCCAATATTTTCATGGCTGTTTCATTGGAAATCACTTGAGTAAGCCTCTTAGACTGCTCGCCCAAAGGCAAAATCAAAAGTTTTTTAAACTCCTCCCCCTCACTTTCATCGCTAGCCATATATGATAGAAAGAACTGCATTAATATAATACATTTTCCATAACTTCGAATAAAATTGCAGTTAATATTTAATTATATTAATTAAACATTATTATAGATACTTAACTTGCTGCAGCTGCTTCCTTCGCTGCTTCAGCCGCTTTGAACTCGGGCTCAATCTCTGACTTAGTAATTTCAACTCTCCTCAGAGGATAAATTGTCTTGGCTTCCTTGTAGATATCCGAGGCAACTTTCCCAAGTATTAATTCTTGAATAAATTGATCTAGGGTTAAGAGCTTGGCTCTTTCCAAAACGACACGCTCCATTACCTTGCGAATAGCCTCAATCTGCGGACGGTGTGCTCTCTTCGTAGTAAAGCAGGAGGATTTAACCCTTATTCTCTTGCCATCCACCGTGGTGGCAACAACATTTGAATCTATCTTTGAAGTCCTGCGCTTAACCAAGGAGCGCATATAATCGCGGGTTAACTCGTGTCCGATGAAAGATGTATTGCAGTTTTCCCCAGCTACACTCTCTATCTTGAACATCATTTTAACATTCTGCTTCGACCAGTCATTTATCAGTTCGCCGAGCGTGGTTTCAATCACTCTGCCTATGAGCTTGCTGGGATCAGCGCTTGGCGTTGAACCTATATTCGCTCTGCCGAATAGCTCTGGGGCTAGAACATTGTACCACTGCTTGGCTTTCCAGCCCTCGACTTTTTTTGCAGCACGCTTCACCAAGTAATTTCCCCCAGATGAGTCTATGGATTTAGCTTCTTGCTATATATAGCTATTCATCCAACATTCGCTGGTATTAACTTTAGTTTTTTTATAAAACCTAAGGTTACAATTCCATTTGGGGGTGGAAATTGAACACCTTAGTTCTTGGAGTATTGTGAGTTGTTTGATGATAGGGATTTTGTTGAACGTGAGAGAACAGCTATTGTAGTTTGGGATATCAACTGGTTTCTGAGATATTCGCAACTATTATCGAGAGATGGTATGAAACCTTAAAATAAGATTAAGAGAGACAATAAAAATGCTTCACCTATTAAACTGGTTGCACGCCTTATCTCTATAATCGCATTCGAAGCCATATAGCCTAGAAGGAGAAGAACCCTACATATACTAAAGAGGCGATGCAAAGTTAAGCGAACCCAACATTCAAAAGAACTTGAATACCTCAGGCAGCTCGCCCACTATATTCCTGAATTTCTCAGGCCAGTTCCGCGTATCAAAGCCCTTCTGAGCAAGAAAAACCGCAGCCCATCGCTCCAGCCCAATTCCAGAGCAGCCGCTCCAAAGTTCCATTCCACTCTGCAGCTTGACATTGAAACCCTTTGGATACTTATCGCCATTTACGCTGAGATTTTGAAATTCAAGATAGCTCGCCTTATAGGGCAGATAGCCTTCATAGTCGATTGTTCCAACTTCTTTTTTCTCCGCCACGCCAGTTAAGCCCTCCTGCGCCATGAACCAAGGAGTGACCCAAGCAGTGCGCCATTCAAGATCCAAGATTTCATTGAAAATATATTTATAGCATACCTGCAATTCTTTTGAATGCTCCACAACCTGCTCCGGCGTGCCAATGAATACCAGTTCAATTCTATGAAATTCATCCAAGCGCTCTATTCCATGTATTCCTCCGCTCTCATAGCGATGTGAAGTACCGGAGCGATCGAAGATCTTCACCGGTAAAATCTTATCCGGCAAAGTGGCACCTTGCAGGAATACCCAGAATGGGGGGCACTGTGCAAAGCACATTCCACCGATTGGTAAATCAAGTTTTTCCTTGATCTTATCAAGGGGTAATTCATTTGTTACTTTATAGTAATCCACAACTTCTTCCCAGAACTCTGGGTCTCTAGTTTTCGGTGGACATATGAAGTATGGCTCAAAGCCACCTTGATATAATCCCTTCAAATGCCCGGATCGCTTCCAGACTTCCCAAGTTACGAGCTTTGGGAAGATCATCTCGCGATATCCAAGCGGATCCAAAATCTCTTTTTCAACGATCCTCTCAAAGGCTCTGAATAGCTTAGTTATTTGCGGGCCATAGATCCATTGACCCCTGCTTGAGCCTCGCTTGATCCAGAAGCGCTTGATCATCTCCTCAGTGGGATCTCCATCGAAGAAATGCTGCTTTTTACCGCTATCCCAGATTAATTCCCAGTGCTCGCCCTTGCCGCCGTATAGCTGAGCAGCAATTTTTTCCTCAAGCAAGCTAATTATTCTATCAGGCACTCGATTTTCAAGCTCAGCTTCTCCAACGCTAAGGGAGAGCAATATTTTTCCATCGCTATAATTCATTTCCTTGATGAATGGAATTTTGAGTTCTTTCAAAGGCCGCTCTGCTTTAACTTGAATGGTAAATACCTCAACCTCTATGCCTCTTATTCCAATACGATGTTGGCCAAGCAGCGCCGCAAGTGGCTTTCGGAGTCTGAGAATTGCATCGTGCGCCCTCGCATATCTTCCTGAAATAATTTCAAGTTCAAGCTTTTTCCCACGCAAATTGAAGCTTGTTATCACCGCTCCCTTACCCTTGGGAGCACCTCTCTGCAGTAGATTTTGATTGGCATCTTTGATCAATGCCTCTATCTCCTGCTTCACCTGCTCTACTTCTCCGCTTAACTTATAGTTTGCTTTGAGATAGAACTTCATTTCAACTTGCTCTTGCATGCTTCCACCAAGCTCTCAGCAATCCTTAGATTCATTAGGTAATCATCGATTGTTGAAATCAATGTGCCAATTTCATCCACTTCTATCTCTGTAATAATATATTCTTTGCTTACGCTCAGGAGCATATTTGGCAGATTATCTGGCTCAACTGCTTTTGCAATAATTGGAGAGATATTTGGAATTATGATTTTGCAATAGCATCTCAAGTTTTAACCTTTTTAATTTTTAACTGCTCTGTCACAATTTCTTCAACTGCTTGGATAAATATCTTTTCCATACCCTTTGGTATCGATGCTCCTGAAGCAATGCTATGCCCGCCACCTATCCCCTGAGCTCTCCTCGCTGCTTCCCTGAGCGCCACTCCTAGGTCCAAGCCATTTTCAACTAGCTTTCTACTGCCACGAGCAGAGACCTTGATCTTGCCTGCTTCCTCGCTAAGCACAAGCAGAGGTAGCTCTGGGGAGATATATCGCATTATGCAGCTAGATACCGCGCTGGTTACAGCTGCATCTTTGATTTGAATATATTGAATTGCCTTCAGCTGCTTAATTTTCCCCTCAATGGCTTTTAATTCAGCTATTACCCTTTTTTGATATTCCCGGTGATATTTTTTAGCCTCCTCCATCTGCGTTTTATCTCTCAAGCATAGAGAAAGCGCGAGGCCTGTTTTCCCAAGCTTTCCACATGCATTTAAAAGATTTGCAAAGCCTAGAGCTTGAGGATATATCTCTTTATTCAAGATATACACTTCTCCGATTAACTCTGCTACAGCTTCAGCGCTGCCGCGCTTCATAACTTTGAGCATAAGCGCGCTGAGAAAGCGTCTTTTTTCCTCCTCGCTTAAATCCCTATAGCTCATACTAGGTTTGAGTTTGATTTGCTGGAGAAATTCTTCGATTTTCTGCACATCGCCAGTTATCTCTAGATATGGCTCAAAATTATATTCCAGTATCTCCCTGAGAGTGCCACCATTGCCATATAAAAAATCTCTTTTAATTGAAACCACTCCTTTTTTCAATGCTTCTTCAAGGATATCTCTATTTGCACCCATCATTTGCTGCTTATCACCCACGATGCCTACTATAGCCAAGCCTGAGAGGTCAACATTTGCAGGATCTATCTGCCTAGCTATTGCATAAGCAGTGCCGCTGGCAGATAGTTCAAAAGCACCATCAATGCCAGCTAGATGGGGATTCACCTGCAGATAATTATAATTTTCATTCTCATTCACTTGTTTATGGTGATCTATTATTACAACGTTCTTTAAATGCGAAAGCAGCTTAAGCTGCCCGCTACCCATATCGCAGAGAATGACATTTCCATCGATAGCTTTCACTGCTTCTTCATCGAGTTTGCTTAAAAGAGTTGCTTGAAATGGGATTTTCCTTCTAAGTAGAGAGAAGCAGATTATACCTGCAGCTGTAATACCATCTGCATCGTGATGCGAGAGCACTCTTGCGAAGTCAAAGCCCTTGATTTTCTCAGCAGCAGCTTTAGCAAGTGCATCGAGCCTCTCAAGCATTTCTGCCTCTTTACTTAGCCGCTAGCAGCTCGGCTATTTCAGGACGATACTCCCAGCCAGCGGGCAGTACTCCTTCCTCGCGATAGTAATGAACAAGCCTTCTTATCTTCGACTCAGTATTTTGAAGAGCTCTTTTATTATGCAAGTCCTTCGGAGAATTAGCAAGATGTGCCTTTAATCTAAGAGCTTTTTTAATGAGATTTTGAAGATCTTCAGGAATCTCAGGAGCCATTTTATTTTCCCTTAGGATTTGAGTGATTTTTTTACCAGTTGCAACCTCTACACTAGGCACGCCATATTTATCTCGCAGTACAATGCCAATTTTACTTGAGGATAAACCTTGAGTTCGCAGTTTAACAACAAGTTTCTCAATCTCTATAGGCGAGATTGTAAGCCACTCAGGCGGCATCTTTCGATTTACACCCGAGGACTTCGAGGTTCCCGTGCTATGCATCTTCGCCAATTAAATTCCTCCAGCAATAAATTTCTTTAATATTGGCCTCTATGATAAAAAATCTTTTGCTGCCTGTTGGCTACTCGCTACCTCCGGCTTAAGTGGCATTAAAATATATTTACACATTTTATCTCCTTTTGCTAAGCACAAAGCTCGAATTAATGTGACATTCCCGAGAATTTTAACGGTCGTTTTTAGCTCCACTTCGCAAACTATATCTTCATATTGCTTGGCTAAATCCCAGAATACGCAATTGCGCTTTAAAAGCACGTAGCTGCCATCTTCTTCCTTTGAGTATGAAGCATACCAGCCGAATTCATTTAAAAAATCTGTAAATGCCTTTATTCTTTCCTCAAGGCTGCCCTCTTTAAATTTATAATACTTTACTATCTCATCAGATACATCTTCCATGATTGTTCTAGCATATTCCCTTCCACTGCGCTCAATTATCTTTGTCAAAAGCAATGTAGCCATTAAGGAATAGCGCTTCACAAAAGAATCCCTTGCCTTATCAGTGAGGGAATATATTTTCTTTGGTCTCCCCATCCCAATTTGTTTAAAGGTGAAGGTCACCATGCCTTCCTTCTCCATGAAATCGAGATGGCGGCGGATTGCAAATTCTCTTATCCCTAGGAGCTTTGACAGCTTGATAGTACTCATATCCTCGAAAAGCAAGTGCTCCAAAATTTTCTTCTTAGTATCAGTTGTATATTTATTAGTTAATATGCTGGGCATTTAAACTCCCGCACTTTAAACACTAAAATGTTATTCTATACTATAAATCTATTGAAAAATTATTAAGAATAAAATAAT
>JBBIOZ010000002.1:27176-42121 GCA_037443105.1 Methanocellales archaeon | reverse complement strand
TGAAGGAAATGGACATAGACCATCCTGCAGCGAAGATGATAGTGGAAGTTGCGAAGACGCAGGATGAAGAGGTTGGCGATGGTACTACCACAGCAGTTGTGCTAGCTGGCGAGCTGCTTAAAAAGGCAGAGGAACTAATTGAGCAAAATGTACATCCAACCATAGTTGCTAGAGGATATAGATTGGCCACTGACAGGGCAATTGAAATTTTAAATAGCTTGGCTTTTGATGTGACAATAAACGATGAAAGGATTCTTGAGCAAGTGGCCACAACTGCGCTCACAGGCAAGGGAACTGAGATCGCTAAGGATATGCTGTCAAGCCTTGTGGTTAAAGCAGTGAAAGCGGTTGCTGAAAAGAAAGATGGCAGATATGCAGTTGATAAGGATGATATAAAGATCGAGAAGAGGGTAGGTGGCAAGGTTGAGGATACTGCGCTTATAGATGGAATAGTTATAGATAAAGAGCGCGTGCATAGCGGCATGCCAAAGAAGGTGAAGGATGCGAAGATTGCCTTAATAGCAGACGATCTTGAGGTCAAAAAGACCAAAACAGACGCTGAGATCTCCATCAAAACTCCTGATCAATTGAGAGTATTTCTAGACGAAGAAGAGCGAATCCTCAAGTCAATAGCGGATAAAATCATTGCTACCGGTGCAAATGTTGTAATCTGCCAGAAGGGAATAGAAGACTTAGTGCAGCATCATCTGGCCAAGGCGGGTATTTTAGCAGTTCGAAGAGTCAAGGAATCCGATATGAAGCTTGTGGCAAAAGCCACTGGAGGCAATATTGTCTCAAGCATAGAAGACTTGACCAAAGAAGACCTTGGATTCGCGGGTCTGGTTGAGGAAAAGAAGACCGGTACTGAGAACATGATATATATTACGCAATGCAAGAATCCAAAGTCCGTTACCATATTGGTTCGAGGTGGCACTCAGCACATCATCGATGAATTAGAGCGAGCGATTCAGGATGGCTTGCGGGTAGTTGAAGCAGCAATTGAGGATGAAAAAATAGTGGCTGGTGGAGGTGCGCCTGAGGTAGAGCTTGCGCTCAGAATACGCGAATATGCTTCAAAGCTCACCGGCAGGGAGCAGCTTGCAGTTCTTGCATTTGCAGATGCAATGGAAAGCATACCCAAAACTCTTGCAGAAAATTCAGGTCTAGATCCGATAGATACCATAGTAGACCTCAGAGCTTCGCATGAAGCTGGTAATAAAACATTTGGACTGAATGTATACACAGGCAAGCCCATGGATATGAAGGAGGCAGGTGTAATAGAGCCGCTGCGTGCAAAAACACAGGCTGTGCTCTCCGCTACTGAAGCTGCCTCAATGATCCTGAGGATAGACGATGTAATAGCTGCTTCAAAAGCAAAAGAATCAAAACCCTCAGGTCCTTCCGAGGAGGGAGAATTCGACTAGCCTTTAATTTTTTTTAATAACCTAACTTTTAATTAACCCGCATTCATATAGCTCTTTGATTCTATCCACTGAGTCAACTTCATCGACTTCCTTATCATCTCGAATCCTGATAACCCTAGGGAATCGAAGGGCGTAGCCTGAGGGATAGCTTTCTCCCCTCTGTATTTCATCAAAGGCAACTTCTAAAACAATTCTGGGTTTTACCTTCACCAATCTTCCAATTTCTTCAACTGCATCTTTACGCAGCTCTTCAGTTATCCATTCAAGTTCTTCATCGCTCAGACCTGAGGAAACCTTCCCAATAACCACGAATTCATCGCCACTCTTCGCACCTACGAAATATCTACTCAAAAAATCATGCTTCCTTCCCTCTCCATATTCCGCTGCTAATATAGCAACATCTAGAGTATCAAGAAAGCTTTTCAACTTCAGCATCTTCCTTCCCCTTGTACCTGGCGAATATGGAGCATTCATATCCTTCGCCATGAGTCCCTCGTGTCCCATGATTCGAGCTCTTTCAAAAAAGGCTCTAGCTTCTTCTATATTCGAGGCCACGATCCTCTCTGCTCGTTCAATCCCGCTTCTGTTCAAAAGGTCTTCGAGAATGGCATATCTAAATTTATATTTCATTTTGGTTAAATTTGCACCATTTAGATATAAAACATCGAAAGCCAGAAAATTCAGCGGTATTGCTTTGCTCATTCTCTCAATCTCATATTTTCTCTGTATGCGCTTCACCAGCTCTTGAAATGGCAGTAGCCTGCCCTCTTTCACGGCAATGAGTTCGCCCTCGAGGATGAAGTTCTCAGCCTTTATTTGCTTGAGCTTTTCAACGAGATCCGGAACAGCTGAAGTTATATCCCTGAGCCTGCGGGTGAAAATCTTGATTTCCTCATCTTTCTTATGCGCCTGCACCCTTATGCCATCATATTTTATCTCCAGTGCGAATTCCTTAAACTCTTCAAAGATCTCCTCGAGACTGGAAGCATGAGAGGCAAGCATGGGCCTCACTGGTCTAAGCAGCTCGATATCCACTTTATCTAACGCTTTATCCCCCTGCTGTGCTATAGCTGCGATTTCTCCAACATCAGGCAGATACATTAAAGCGCGCTCCAGCTTTGCCTTTGAAACTCCAAATGCTCGAGCAATTGCATCTTCCATTAGACCTTGAGAGAAGCCAGCTTGAATATTACCCAGCAAGGTTCTAATCAAATATTTTGCCTCAACTGGCGAGGCTCGAAGTAGCAAGCCCTTCAATACATTTGACATCCTCACGAAACTGTCCTCGCCTTTTATCTCCGCTATTTCCTCTATTGCTGAGTATACCTCGTCGACTTCAAGCGCCTCCTCCAGGATGGGAAATTGCCGCTTTGAGCCAAGTGCAATTTCAGCAGCGCCACCAAGATCGCCAGTTTGTTTGTGAAGCTGAATAAGCTCAAGCTGAGTTTTGCCAGTTATCTCATTTAAAACTTTGCTAATGGTTGCTGTTGAAATTCCAAGCTCTCTTGAGTCATATTCGGGAAATACTTTGCCTATAAGCAATCTAGTGACAATTTTAAGTTCCTGTTTAGCAGATTTTTTCAAGAGGTCTGAGATTATTGCCACTTTTTCATTTTTGCTAGTGATTTTAGCGATTCTTTCAAGTACTTCTATCAATTCAAGATACTTCATTTATTCTTTTATAACGACTTCACATCATATAAAACCAACCAAAAATACGATTAAAAAAAGCTATGCGAACATCATTCCCACGCCTTTTTGAGCCTCTGCCTCCTCCTGGCCCATTACCTTTTTAATCGCTGCCTCAAAATCTTGCATTGTAACCGAATCGCGATCTGCACGAATTGCAAACATCCCCGCCTCCATAGCAATTGCCTTTATATCTGCACCAGTGGCTCCATCGGTCATTGAAGCAAGGCGCTCAAAGTTGATTTCCTCCGCTAGGTTCATCTTCCTCGTATGTATCTTGAAGATCTGCACTCTCGCTGCAAAATTTGGCATGGGTATTTCGATCATGCGGTCAAATCTTCCCGGGCGCAGTAAAGCTGGATCAAGTATATCAGGTCTATTGGTTGCGCCTATCAGCTTAACATCCCCCCTTGGATCGAATCCGTCCATTTCGCTGAGCAATTGCATCAGCGTGCGCTGCACCTCTCGATCACCCGAGGTCGCGGATTCAAGTCGCTTTGCACCAATCGCATCGAGTTCATCGATGAATACTATACTGGGTGATTTCTCCCTTGCCATTTCAAAAAGCTCGCGCACCAAGCGAGCCCCCTCTCCAATATATTTCTGCACGAGCTCTGAGCCTACGACGCGTATAAAGGTTGCCTTGGTTCTTCGCGCAACTGCTTTAGCTAAGAGTGTTTTCCCGGTGCCAGGTGGCCCGTAAAGCAGTATCCCCTTGGGAGGCTCTATACCTATTTTTTTAAATGCCTCTGGCTTTATCAATGGCAATTCAACTGTTTCCCTCAGCTCTTGAATCTGCGCATCAAGTCCACCTATATCTTCATAGTCCACATCTGGCGATTCTATGATTTCCATTCCATAAACCATTGGATCTTTGGGCGATGGTAATACGCTGACGATTGCAAGGGTTTGCTGGTTCAATGCAACTCTAGCACCTGCAGTTAATTTTTTACTCTCAATGAACTGGGAGGCGCTTACAACGAACTTCGGACCTGTGCTGCTTTTGATCACCACTTTATCGTCGCTGAGTACATCTTGAATCGTGCCAACCACAAGCGGTGGTACTCTTAAACGCTCGAGCTCGCTTCTCAACTTGCGTACCTCTCGCTCAAATTTTACCCGCTTGTTCTCTGAGTTGCGCTTCTCATTTTCAATGCGCTTTATCTCCTCCTTCAGCCGCGCATTGCGTTCTTCAAGCAAGCGTACTCGGTCTAAGAGATATTTGAAAAATTCATCTTGGGAGGCTACTATTTCCTCCTGTGCTTCAATATCGCCTTGCTCATCGCCAGCTGTCAATTATCATCACTTCCAATGGTTTTTTTGTTTTACATTTTACATAATTCTATTAAATCCATAGTGATATATAACTTTAGGTTTTACAATTATACCATGCAGTGTGAAATTTGCGGTGCTGAGATTAAGGGCAAGCCCCTCTATATAAAGGTTGAAGGTAGCGAGTTGAATGCGTGCAGCAATTGCTCTCGATTTGGCACGCCGGTGGAGAAGGGGAAGATGCAAAGCACGCAAATCGTGGGAAGTGCAGCTGCTGTTAAATCAATTAAACGCAAGGATATCTTCGATGAAATGGTCGCGGTTGTGCCAAATTATGGAGAGATAATTCGAAAGGAGAGAGAGAAGCGCGGTTGGACTCAGGAGGAACTCGCTCGAAGAATTCTTGAAAAGGTAAATGTGATCAAGAAGATCGAGCGCCAGGAACTGATGCTGGAGGAAGAGGTGAGAAAGAAACTGGAGAGAGTGCTGGAGATAAAGCTAATTCAGCCTGTGGAAGTGGAAGCTGAGATAAGGAAGCAGAGGCATGCTAGGGAATTAACCTTGGGTGATGTTGTTACTGTCAAGAAGAAGAAATAGCGTGAATGCCATGGATGCCGTGGAGATAATTGAGAAAGCAGTGGAAGTTTTAAATAAAGATGGAGTTGTCATCTATCCAACTGAAACGGTCTATGGGCTGGGAGGCAATGCTTTTTCACTCAATGCGGTGAGAAAAGTTTTTGAGATTAAAAAGCGTGCAGCTCAAGAGCCGCTTTCCATCGCTGTATCTTCTTTTGAAATGCTCCAAGAAATCGCATATGTGGATGAAGCGGCTTGGGATTTCATTGCCAAATTTCTTCCCGGTCCTGTAACTATTTTGCTGCTGAAAAAACCAGCTGTGCCTGACTTGGTTACTTCAGGCTCAAAGGTAGTTGGAATTCGATTCCCAGATCACAAGATTGCGCTGGAGTTAATCTCTGCATTTGGCAAGCCAATTACTTCCACCAGTGCGAATATCTCAGGCGAGCCTGCTCCTAGGAGTGTGGAAGAGGTGAGGGTGAAAGCAGATTTTTTGATAGATGGTGGAGCGTGTCGGTATGGTCAAGCTTCAACCATTGTCGATCTGATAAATAAAAAGATTGTTAGAGTGGGACCAAAGTCAAAGGAGGTACAGGAATTCTTAGAGAGCATTTAATGCTTACGCCCGACAATCTCTATCTCCCCAGGAGGTAAAAATCTAGCGATTTCATCAGGGGTTGCGATTGCTTTTACAATGTGCCTGTCTTCTTCTCTAGCGATCTGCAGTAGCATTGCAGCAATCTTCTTGGCTGCTTCATTTTGATCCATATCTCCCGGAAGCAGCTCTACATAGTATTTCGATTTTGCTTTAACTGCGCTCGGCGGTCCAGCTATAATTCTAGTTTCTTCATCGATTTCCACTCCGATTGCAATTCCCACTGCTATGTCATAGAAGTAGTTGCGCTCACCTCTTATAACGAACGCGCCCTTAGTGATATACTCCCCCGATTCAGGTGTTTTTGATACTTGATCTGGCCTAACCCAGTAGCAGTCCCCAGCAAATTGCTTTGCCTTCCATACATTTGAATATGAAACTGAGAACTGCGCTGCTTCTCGCAGTGTACTTTCAGGTACTTCTCTGCCTTCTGTTTTCACAAGTACGGCTGGTGCTCCGTGTACTTGAGCGTGGAAGAAGAGGTCCTCCTTTTGCATGTATTTTTTAACCAGTTCTTCATTTGTTTCTGCGTCTCTCCCTCCCACGATTAAGTAGCCATCTGAAGAAATGAACCATCTGAATCCATCATACCAGTGCTTCTTCCTTTTTATCCTTCGCCTTGGAACTAGATCGATTTCAAGTATTTCCTCGCGGGCTTCTTCTTCAGCTATTTTCTTCTTAGTATCAGCTAGCGCAGCTTCAGCTCCTTCGCGTTTCTCTCTGATTTTCTTCGCTTGCTCATAGTATTTCGAGGCATTTTGAGGCAGTGAATAGTTGATGTTTAGCTCGATCTCTCTGCCTTCAAGCTCGATTACTATTTCTTCCTCCGCTTGTTTCACACCCTTGACCTTAGTAAAAGTGCGTTTTATTTCCTCCCAATCTATTTTTTTCCTTCTTGCCTCTTTAATTTGTGACAAAAGCGCCTCAATTGCCTCATAGTTAGAGTAGATTAACTCCCCTTTCTCTATACACTGTTTCTCTTCTTCCAGCAGTCTCTTAATAGCTTCCTCCTGCTGGTCAAGCATTCTCTTTAAAATTGAAAGCTCTTCCTCTTTGGTTCTTTTCGCTTCAGCCTCTATTTTTTTCATCGCTAGTTTGGTGAAGTATTCATCGAGTGCTGCATTGAAGGTAGGATGATATTTCTTTTCGTATTCTCTATACTGCAAAAGCTCCAATGGCAAGACATCAATTTCTATGCCATCTTTTATTACTATATGCGGTTTGAACTTGCCTTCGATAAGCAGAGTGAGGAGCTCCCGTATAGTGTTAAATAATCTCTCTAATTCATCAACCCCTAGAGTTTTTGCAGCCTTTGCTTTATCCAAATCTGCTCTCAAGCAGACCTCTTCAGCGTAGAGTCCGCCTAAATTTAAGCGAGAGGCTAGAGTACGCACTAAATCTCTTTCCGACTGCTTGAGCAACTGCTCTAGATCGCTTTTTTTCAATTCAAGTGGATTTAGCTGAGGAGGGGGATACTCATATTCTCTGCCCTGCTTAACCTCGCGATTTTGAAAACTCATTGAATGCAGAGGCAGGATTATCTTTCGATTTTCATCCAGCAGTATTACATTGCCCTTGGAAAATAGTTCTATTATCAAATAATTCTTTTTCCCGCCGCGCTCTATAGCAATTTCAATTACGCGGTCAAAGTCATGCTGCTTTATCTCAGCGATTCTCCCACCTGAGATGTGTTTTCTGAGCAGCATTGCAAAACTCGAAGGAGTTTTGGGACTTGCACGTGGATAAGCTGTCAGATGGAGTCTCTTCCCGGCTTCAATTACTAGGTCGCTTCGCCCGGCAGCTCTAGCGTATAATTGCAAGCGAATTTCATCATAGGTATGCTGATACACTTTATCGATCCTAGCTCCAATGAGAGATTGAAGTTCCCTCACAGCTGCTGAGACATCAATGCTGGACATGCTCTGTTTCATAGTTCTATCTATGCAGAAAGAGAAATTTATATTTTCAGCATAAATCGAAAACTTGAATCTAGGTTATTTCAATAAAATAATAGTAAAAATGGGAAAATATCATAAAGGTATTAAAAAATACCATATAGGATGTGGAGGGGAAGTAGAAGTTATAGCTCGAAGCACGCCTGAGCCCGGGATTGGATACTGGTGCAAGAAATGCGGGGCAACACCTGATAAAAATGAGATAACTGAGATGAAGAAATGATTTATCTTGCGATGATGTCGCAGTTAATGTAGTGGTCAACTGCGATTTGCAGTGCTTTCTTGGTATCGCTCGCTCCAGTTTTTTTCTTTAATTGTTCTATATCGTCCTTTGTAAAGGGTGCTTGAACATATACCAGTTCAATCAATTTATCCACCATTATAATAATAATGCACAACATATAGATAAATATTTGGTTATAATATCAAAAATTTAAGATTTTTTGGTTGTTTATATAAAAATAATGATTGAGCAAATATTTAAATTGATACTGATCATAGATGAAGCAGATGGTATTCGATAGCCTTGGAAGCTCGATTAAAAGCGCGCTGAAAAAATTTGCTGGTGCAGCTCGAGTTGACGAAGGCGCGGTCAATGAACTAGTGAAGGATATCCAACGCGCGCTTTTACAGGCAGATGTAAATGTAAAGCTTGTTATGAGGCTATCCTCAAGAATAAAAGAGAGGAGTCTGAAAGAAGAACCCAAGCCAGGGGTTAATCCGAGAGAGCATATTATAAACATCGTTTATCAAGAGTTGGTCGCTATACTGGGCAAAAGCTCGGAAATCAAACTCGAGCCTCAAAAAATATTGCTCGTGGGATTGCAGGGAAGTGGAAAAACAACAACGGTCGCCAAGCTGGCGCGCTACTACCAACGAAAAGGTTTGAAAGTAGGCGTGATCTGCGCTGATACATTTCGACCGGGAGCATACGAGCAATTGAAGCAGCTCTGCGAAAAAATTGGAGTTCAATTTTATGGCGAGAGAGACGGTAAAGATGCCGTGGCGATTGTCACGAGTGGATTGAAAGTCTTGGAAAAGGTAGATGTCAAGATAATTGACACCTGCGGAAGGCACGCTCTTGAGAGCGATTTGATTAAGGAAATGGTGGAGATACAGCGAGCGATAAACGCTGAGCAAAAATATCTCGTGATGGATGCCGCGATTGGCCAGCAGGCAGCCCCTCAAGCAAAAGCATTCGATGAAGCAATTGGAATAACAGGTATAATAATAACCAAGCTCGATGGCACCGCTAAAGGCGGCGGTGCACTATCTGCATGCTCAGAGATAAATGTACCAGTTGTATTCATAGGCACAGGCGAGCATCTCGATGATCTGGAGCGTTTTGAAAGCGATCGCTTTATATCAAGGCTGCTTGGAATGGGAGATCTCAAATCGCTGGTTGAAAAAGCCAAAGAAGCTAGAATAGAGGAAGATATAAACTTAGAAGCGATAATGAGGGGAAAATTCACCTTAAAGGATGTTTACAAGCAGCTCGAGGCAGTTAGCAAAATGGGACCGCTGAAGCAGGTGCTATCAATGCTGCCACTTGGCGGCTTGGGCTTGGATATAAGCGAGGAGCAATTTGAAATAACAAAGGAAAAGCTGAAGCGTTTCAAAGTTATAATGGGTTCAATGACCGAGGAGGAAATGCTCGACCCTAGGATTATGGATAGCTCCAGGATAAAGAGAGTGGCACGAGGATCTGGAACTAGACCAGAGGATGTGAAAGAGCTATTGAAGTACCATCGCACCATGCAACAGGCATTCAAGGGACTGAGGGGCGGGAAATTTCCAATCCATAAATTGCTGAAACGCTACAAGCTCTAAGTACTATTTTCTTTGAAATACAGCTGTATTTCCTCTTATCCCAATTAAAATAGCACCTGTTCTCTCCTGCAGCTCCTTGGCCAGCTGCTCCCTCTCAGTTTCTCCCAGAGCAGTTCTTAAGAATTTAACCTTAACCAATTTTTTTTCCTTCAGCTGCCTCTTCAGCTCCTCGACAACTCCATTGGTTATGCCTTTCTTTCCTATTTGAATTGCTACTTTAAGCAAAGCCACTTTTTTCTTCATTTCTCCTCAATATGGAAAGCGCATCTGGCGCTTGCAGTTTAAGCAAGTGATGGTTAGATGTTTTCCCCTTAATCTAACCCTCGCGTTTCTACCCGGGACTAAAAAGCAGTGACAGTGCCTGCACATTCTGCGCTTCAACTCACGCGGGATTCTGACATTATAGCGCATGCCAATTCGCCTTGCTAGCGCCACGTAAGCATCGCTCCTCTGAGGATGCTGCTTGTAGACCTGTGAGGCTAAGTCGAATAAAATTTCAATTCGCTCGCGCGCTATCTCCCTAACAAATTGCTTTCTCACCTTAGGCCTCGCCATTTAAATCCCTAGCGCACTATCTTTGAAATGCTTATCTCTAAGATATCTTGAGCTCCTCGCTTCTTAAGCTTGGGGATCAAGGTATTAACCTCGCTCTTGCTCACCACGGTTTCAACTGCGTAGTACCCGGAGTTATAAAGCTTTGAAACCGTGGATTTTTCATCGCTGGTAAAATTTCAACCACTGAATCAAGTTTATTCTCAGGCACATTCATCGTTAAAAGTACTTTACCCCTTGCTTCTATGACGCCAAGCAAAAGAGTCTTAATCTCCTCAATTGCCTCCCTCTTCTTTTTATCCCTCCAAGATTTTTTATTGGCAATTAACTTAGCGGTGGACTCCATAATGGTATCTATTATCTTAAGTCTGTTCTTCTCAAGCGTTTCACCAGTTTCAGTTAGATCCACAACAACATCCATGAGCTCAGGTACCTTTGCTTCAGTAGCACCGTAGGAATAGAAGATCTTAACAGGTATGCCAAGTTTTTTAAAATATTCCTTAGTTATATTCGGAAACTCAGTGGTAACACGGGAATTAGGTTTTATCTCCCTTGGCGATTCAATATTTGCACTTTCTGGTACCGCTACAACTATTCTAACCGACCCAGCGCCGGTTTTACTTATGGGCAAATCCGCGACCTCTACAACATCTGCTTTGCTTTCAACAACCCAGTCATAGCCGCTTATACCCAGATCAAAGAAGCCCTCCTCGACGTACTTTGGAATTTCCTGGGGACGCAATATCTTAACCTGAGAAACCCTAGGATCTTTAATCTTCGGGGAGTAGTCTCTGAACTCCTTTTTAACTTCAAGGCCAGCTGTTTTAAATAGAAGCAAGGTTTGTTCTTCCAAGCTTCCCTTAGGAAGAGCCAGTCTAAGCATCTCGACCCCTTTATTCGATTTTCAAGAAGATATATTTTGCTTGCCCTTATTTTAATCCTAAAGATTAAATACCTCTTCGCTTTTCTAATATAGGGTATTGCTATGACTATTCAAAAGGGAGATTTCATAAAACTCTCCTACACAGGCAAGCTGCAGGATAACCGTGTATTTGATACCACCGATGAAAATGTTGCTAGAGAACATAATATTTATAACAAAAATGCCACTTATGGTCCAGTGGTGATAATAGTTGGCGCAGGTCATGTTTTACCCGGACTTGATGAAGACTTAATTGGCAAGCCGGTTGGCTATCAAGGAAGTGTAACTTTTGGACCGGAGAAAGGCGTTGGTCCCAAGAAACTTGAACTTATAGAAACTGTGCCGGTTAAAAAACTCGGTATTAAACCGCAAATTGGTCAAAGGGTGACTGTTGGCAATAAAACAGGGGTGGTGGAAAATATAGTTGGAGGTAGAGCAAGAGTCAATTTTAACCATCCTCTAGCTGGCGAGACTCTAACATATGAATATAAAATCGAGGAGAGGCTCGTAAGCGCTGAGGAAAAAGTCAAAGGATTGCTTCAAGCTTTCACTGGATTGAAGCTCGAAGTAAAAGTTGAAGGAGAAAATGCGATGGTCATTGTTCCATTTGAACTATCCTTAAATTCACGCTTGCTATTTTCCAAGATGCAGCTTGCAAATGAGATCTTGAATAGAACTGAGCTTAAAAGCATTTCATTCATAGAGACCTATAAAAAGGGAGAAAAAGCTCAGCAGGCGGAGAAGAAAACTGAGGAGAAAAAAGAACTCCAGCTTTCTACCTCTTGAGCTCCACGAGTTTTAAAGCATATCCAAGGCGGCATGTTTCCGGAGGCTCTCCGAGGACATTGGTTATGGTATATTTCTCCCCAACTTTAACGCCCTCTGGATGGCATAAATTATAGAGACTGCAGTTCTTCTCGCATTTCATTGATTCATAGCTGATTTTCGAGCCTGCAAATGCCCGCCTGGCATCAATTGCAGTGATAATTGGTGCTTCAACCACTTCAACTGGACATACACCTTGATCGTGAACCGCACATTCGTGCTGGATACCCTCTCTTTTGCTTACAATTCGATACTTTTTTCCAACTTCAAGGTTCAAACAGGCGTTCTTCAACTTGCAACCCTCGCATTCGCTGGTGCCACCTATAAAGATGAATTCCTCGCCAACTCTAGCGAGCTTAACACCTATTAATGTAACAATTGTTTCTGCTTCTACCATTTTTAATCCTCACCTAGGAGATTACTCCTGTTTTTTGAGCAAGTTTTTCAGCTGCCTCCTCTGTTAAACCTGAGCTGCCTAAAATTGTATAGCGCTCTGGCCTAATCCTATGAGCATGCATTAGTGCTTTAACTATATAACGATCATCGATTCCAAGCTCACTCGCATTCGTTGGAGCTCCAATTGCCTTAAGGGTGTCCCGGATTTTAATCCAATTGCCACCATGAAGATACATCATCATTATCGCTCCTACGCCGCATTGCTCGCCATGCAGTGCTGGCTTTGGTGCAATTTGATCAAGAGCATGGCTGAAGTTATGCTCGCTGCCACTTGCAGGCCTCGAAGAACCCGCGATGCTCATAGCAACGCCTGATGAAACCAGAGCTTTAACCACTATGCGCACGGATTCCTCTATGCCTTTTCTAATAGTTTGTGCTTGGTCTTCTATAATCTGAGCTGCCATTTGAGAGAGAGCAGCAGCATATTCACTATAAGGTTCATTTTTCAATTTATATGCAAGCTGCCAGTCCAACACTGCAGTGATATTTGAAATCAAATCACCGCATCCAGATGCGAGTAGTTTGTAGGGAGCTGACATTATTATTCTGGTATCGGCAATCAATGCAAGGGGTGCTTGAGCTTCGATTGAAATCGAACCCCTACCTTGATTTATCGACGCTCTGGATGAAGCAATTCCATCGTGAGACGCAGCGCTTGGTACACTTAAAAAAGGGATTTTCAGTTGAGTGGAAGCGAGCTTCGCTATATCTATGCAGCGCCCCCCTCCTACTCCAAGTAAAAAGCTGGCTTGCAATTTTTTTGCAGCCTTTTTTACCTTTTCAACCTCAGTCATTGAAGCATTCTTTGTAATAATCATATCCACATCGAAAGCGGCCTCTTCAAGTACATCTTTAGCGGTATTTCCAGCTATCTCCTTTGTCAAATTGCCAGTAACAATTAACGCTCTTCCACTAAGTTTAAGGTCTTTGCAAACCTTACTAATATCATAAATCACATCGTGGCCCACGACCACGATTCGCGGCAGTTGCATATAGCGTGTCTCTTTCGACAACAAACCACCCAGAGTGATGCTATGGATTTGCTAAATAGTATTCAGCAATTCATTTATAAATACTATGTATACCCTGTGGTATACGATCAGCCCTATAATATCGTGAATACCATTACATACGCCGTGCTTCTTAGTTTCGCAATTTTTGGGATTTTGAGATTGCTCCGCTACCTCAATGTTGAGGTAAGCAGTCGCTTTATTTTCTCAGTTTCACCATACATACTCGCTGGCTCAAGTTTAAGAGTGATTGAAGATGCTGAGATTGCTCGCCCCCCATTGAAATATTTCTTAATCACCCCTTTAATCTATATAGTTGTTTTCATCTTCTGCATAGCCTCGCTTTATACGTCAGTGCTTCTGGAAAGAGCAAAGCTATTAAATAATTCATATCGTTTATTCACTTTCATAGGCAGTTTATGGAGCTTGATTAACCTCAGCATCTTGTTTTCAAATCAACCTATCATGAGACCTTGGGTTTTCTTCGCAGTATTTGGAATAGGACTTGGCTTTTCCGCGGCAGTATTTCTAGCAGCTAAGCTGCTGCACCTCAGCTTTTTAATGAGCGATGTGAATCTAGCGATAATCACTGCGCACCTCTGCGATGCAGCTTCAACCTACATTGGGATGGACTATCTAGGCTATATAGAGCAGCATGTTTTGCCCACATATTTAATTAGCTTAGCGGGCACTGCCTTGGTCATGTTCCCCCTTAAGCTGCTGGTTCTCATCCCTGCTCTATATGCTGTTGATAAATATATGGAAGACAGTAGAAGCTTTGCAAATTTAATGAAACTCGCCCTGCTTGTAATTGGCTTTGCTCCTGCGATTCGAAACACTTTAAGAATGATATTCGCAATATAGGTGGCTATGAGATGCAATTCAAAAGGCCTGATGCCAGAGAAATGCTGATGTATATTCACTCCCTCAAGTTCTATATATTACTAGCTGCTGCAGTATTCTTTGGCTCAATGGCAGCAGGCTATCAATATTCTCAAGCCAATCCCGATGCAATTAAGTCAACTGTGGAAGAAATTATGAAGGAGTTTGCACAGTTCAAGGATTACTCCCTTCCAGTTTTAATGCTTAGAATATTCGTGCAGAATACAACGCTGTGCTTCTTGGCTCTACTGCTCGGCCTTGGTTTTGGCATACCATCCCTTGCAATCCTTGCATCTAATGGCTGGATGATTGGCTTGGTGATCTATGAGGTGCAGCAGAAACTGGGATTTCAATATATAATTGCTGGCCTCACGCCGCATGGAATTATAGAGGTGCCAATGATTTTGATAAGCGTGGCAATAGGCTTGCGCCTGGGGATTGAGGTTATTAAAGTAATCTTGGGTCATGGGGATTTAAGGGGAGAGTTTAAAAAAGGTTTGAGCATCTATATATTCTGGGTCGTTCCGCTGCTATTCATCGCAGCTTTTATAGAAATTTCGATCACCCCTTTAATGATATTCATCTCGAGGTGATAGATTGATCGAGGAGAGAAGCAGGAGACTGCCGGAAAAAAAGAACTTTAGCGAGTGGTATAGCGAGCTTTTAAGCGAGGCAGAGATAGTGGATCTGAGATATCCTGTTAAAGGAATCTATGTCTGGTATCCTTTCGGCTTTAAACTTCGAAACCTTGTTTTTGGCATTTTAAAAGCAATTTTAGATGAAGATCATGAGGAAATCCTATTCCCATTATTGATACCTGAGACTGAGTTTATGAAAGAGGCAGAGCACATCAAGGGCTTTGAAAATGAAGTTTACTGGGTAACAAAAGGAGGGAAA
>JBBIOZ010000002.1:0-27141 GCA_037443105.1 Methanocellales archaeon | reverse complement strand
CCTACTTCTGAAACTGCAATTTATCCTATGTTGAAGCTGTGGATCAGGTCGCATGCGGATCTACCTTTGAAGATCTATCAGCTTGTCAATGTTTTCAGATATGAAACAAAACACACTCGCCCGCTCATACGCCAGCGAGAAGTCACCTCATTCAAAGAAGCGCATACCGCACATGCTACCTGGGAGGATGCTGAGCGCCAGGTAAATGAAGCTCTCAAGTTATATAGCGAGTTCTTCAATAGATTGGGCATCCCGCATATAATTTCCAAGAGACCTGAGTGGGATAAATTCCCAGGTGCAGACTACACATTAGCTGTTGAAACAATCATGCCAGATGGCAGAACTCTGCAGATAGGAACAGTGCACCATCTTGGCACCAACTTCTCGAAAACATTCGATATAACCTATGAAGATGAAAAAGGCGAGCAAAAACTCATACATCAAACCTGCTATGGAATCTCAGAGAGATGCATAGCAGCAGTTATCAGCATACACGGAGATAATAAAGGCTTGATTCTGCCGCCTGAGGTAGCACCGATTCAGATTGTGATCATACCCATACTTTTTGGCGAGGTGGAAAGTAAAGAGGTACTTGAAGTTTGCAGAGCAGTTTATGAAAAACTCAAAAATGCAAACTATCGCGTTGTCTTGGATGATTCAAACGAGAGACCAGGTGCTAAATTTTACAAGTGGGAGTTAAAGGGCGTGCCAGTTAGAATTGAGATCGGCCCGCGGGATGTAAAGCAAAATTCTTTCACGCTTGCGAGGCGCGACACAGGCGAGAGAGAGACCATCCCCCTAGCAGATTTAATTAAGATAATACCCCGGAAGTTCGAGGAAATCTTGGAAACAATGCGCAGCAAAGCTAAGAATGAATTTGAATCAAGAATCTATTGCTGCTCCGCCATCGAGGAGGCTAAAAAATTTGCTGGTAAAGGCATAATTAAGCTCCCTTGGTGCGAGGGTGAAGAATGCGCTCGCAAAATAGAAAATTATATGGATGCAAGTGTGCTTGGCGAATTAATTGGCGAGAACCAGCGCAGTAGATGCGCGGTTTGCGGTAGAGAAAGCGAAAAAGTCGTATTGATAGCAAAACCATATTAATAAAATATTAAATATTAAATATATGGAAAACATTAAATTTGGCCTTCAGCTGCCTTTGCACCCAATGGATTTGATTTTGAGAACTGCAGCATACGCTGATAAGGCAAACTTTGACTCTCTCTTTACACCCGACCATCTGGTGGGAATTGGGATCAAAAGATGGGATGCATTCGAAGCTTGGAGTGTTTTAACCGCTTGCGCTCTTATAACCAAGCGCGTAACACTGGGCACCTGCGTTAGCGATGTGCATAGACACCATCCAGCGGTACTTGCTCAGCATTTAATGACACTTGATGTAATCTCAAAGGGAAGAGCAATCTTGGGACTGGGCGCTGGCGAGGCGATGAATCTCAACCCCTATGGTATTAGCTGGGATAAACCTGCATCGAAAATGAGGGAAAGCATTTTGATAATAAAGAGGCTTTTAAGCCAAGAAAAAGTGGATTTCGAAGGTAAATATTTCAAGCTCAAGAATGCTTTCATCGCGCCTAAACCGGTTCAAAAGCCTCATCCACCAATATATATAGCTGGCAATTCTAAGCAGACTATAAAATTGACGGCCGAGCTTGGAGATGGATGGATACCACTCGGGCTGAGTCCAGAGAGCTATAGCCAAGTGTCGAGGGAGATTAGAAGCATAGCTAAATCAGCGGATAGAGAAGTGGAGAAGATAGACCCCTGCATGTTCCTCTACATAGTGGTGCATGAGGATTATGAGGAGGCGAGGCGAATTGCAGAATTTCCAGCCAAAATGCTATTCTTGCTTTCGCCAAAGAAAAAAGAATTTTTAAACAGCATTGGATATAGAGGTGAAATTTCAGATGTAGGCGATCTTTTCAGCTTTGAATTCAATGAAGAGAACGTTGAGAAAATGAAAAGGGCAGCGGGAAATATTCCATTTGAAATCTTGGAAAAGCGCTATATAATAGGCACTCCTGAGATGTGCATAGAAAGAATCAAGCAATACATCAAAGTTGGCTGCAAGCATGTGATTCTAACCCCTCTTGTTTCACGGAAGCAGTACTTCGATATGGTTGAATTGATAAACAAAAAAATAATAGGATACTTCAAAGATCAAAGATGGCAACCTATGAAATAACCTGCAAATGCGGCTATCGAGATCAAATCTGGGTGGGCATTGCAATGGATATGCAGCTAGTTGACCTCAAAATCCAGAGATGCCCGAGGTGTTCCAGCAAATTGACTGCAAAAATGATATGCTATGACAGCGCTTCTGAGGATTAACAGCAAATGCTTAAAATCCACTTACTGGGACTCCCGCTGAATGCGGGTTAATTTGTAATATAGTCGATAATACTCCTCTGATGTACAGTACTCAGAATTTAAGCTATACCAGTATCTCAATGCATCAAGCAATATATCTGCCTCTCTACGAGTAAACACAGGTTCACCTCCTAAAGCCTTCCTAAAATTGACTTTTTAAAATATAATTTTTTAGAATGGTTCACATAAATTTTATTACTTCAACCTATATAGCGCAGGTCATCCGCAGATTTAAGAGCCTGAGTCTTTTTCTCAAACTCCCTTTCAAAGCCTCTAATGCGCTCATTACATCTCTTGGCCTCGCTTTCCAATTCTGCTACATCTATCTCTATAGTCTCGAGTTCTGAGAATTTTTTGACCAGCGCAAGTGAGGCTTTGAAGTCAATTGGATCATAGGGATTGCCGATATGATAGACATAGGTTTCACCAAGCAGGCAAATAGCCTCAATCCCGTGCCTCCAAGCATATTCAATCAAAACTCCATTGAAACCGCTCACTTCGCCAGACATCGGAATCACCCCTCTATCGGTTAAAAACCCCATCAGCTCAGGCTTGGATGCCACCCCATATATCCGAGGCATATCAACGCGCGTTGGAACAGGCAGCGCAGCAGCTGTATATATTCTTCTCACATTAAGCTGCTTAGCAGCTAGCGCTACAGCATCTGCAAGCTCATTTTGCTTCTCAGGAAGCGAAGGCTGGAGGTCAGCACTGAAGAAGACCAAATCGCATTTACCCTGCCTTGAAATATAAAATCTATAGGGATCTCTCTGTCTCAATGGCTGAAGCAGGCCATATTTATCGAAAACAGCTATGGGTTGATGATCATAAGGAGCTGGGATGGCTCCAATTAACTCTGAATGAAGCTTTGCAATGCAGTAATCAACCACCTGCTTTGCAACCAATCCCATCCCAGGAGCACCTGCTAGCATCACAGGTTGGTTCAATTCCAGTTTTCTATAAATTCTGATCTCCATCTCAATCAAATATATATTTGAAAGAAGGGTTATATTGACCTTGTCCCTAATTATACGTTGAATGAGAAATCCAGAAGTAGCTCAAATGCTATTTGAAATCGCAGATTTGCTCGAGCTGAAAGGAGAAAGCATCTATCGCATAGCTGCATATAGAGAAGCAGGCAGAAGCATCGAAAACCTGCCAGTAGCTATCGAAAGCTATAGCAGCGTGGAGAGGCTAATGGAGATACCGGGAGTTGGGGAAAGTATAGCTCTTAAGATTCATGAATATTTAACAACCAACAGGTGCAAATATCTCGAGGACCTTAAGAAAGAATTTCCAGTTGGATTGATTGAAATCCAGAAGGTACCAGGGGTTGGGCCAAAAATTGCTAAATTGCTCTATGAAAAACTGGGTATAGATAATTTAGAAGCACTTGAGAAAGCGGCGGTGGAGCAAAGAATCCGAAAGCTACCTAGAATGGGTGCTAAGACTGAGGAAAATATCCTGCGCGGCATTCAAATGCTTCGAGCAAGAACCGGAAGAATGCTCCTAGGCATCGCTCTTCCAGCGGCTGAAGAGATAATAAAATATATGAAGCAGCTGAAAGAGGTCGGGAAGATCGAGGCAGCTGGAAGCATAAGGCGGATGAAAGAAACAATTGGGGATATAGATATACTCGCTGCTTCAAAAGAGCCTGCTGCAGTGATGAGGGCCTTTACCTCATTACCAGTTGTAAAGGAAGTGCTCGCCACTGGAGAAACCAAAGCAAGTATTCTTACAAAGGACAACCTTCAGATCGACCTGAGAGTTATCGATCCAAGCTGCTGGGGCGCTGCACTGCAGTATTTCACCGGCTCTAAAGCTCATAATATAAAGCTTCGAGAGATGGCAAGCAGGCTGAATTTGAAGATAAATGAATATGGAGTTTTCAAGGGAGATAGAAAAATTGCTGGAGAAAGAGAGGAAGAAATTTACCAGATTCTGGGACTGCAATACATTCCTCCTGAACTCCGCGAGGATCAAGGTGAAATCGAAGCTGCGAAGCAGAACAAGCTGCCCAAGCTTGTTGATTATACCGAGATTAAAGGCGACCTCCACGTGCATAGCAATTGGAGTGATGGCAGTGCAAGTATACAGGAAATGGCAATGGCTGCAAAGCAGCGGGGCTATGAATATATTGCAATATGCGATCACTCCAAATCACTTGGCGTTGCAGCTGGTTTAGAGGCCGAAGAAATCCACGAGCAGAGAAGGGAAATAAAGGAATTGAATGAAAAGTTCAAGGACTTCACGATAATCTCAGGAGTTGAGGTTAATATTTTAAGCAATGGGGAAATAGACTTCAGCGATGCTGAGTTGAAGCAATTTGATCTAGTGATCGCTGGCATACACTCAGGCTTTCGCCAGCCGAAGGAAAAAATAACTTCAAGAATTGTATCTGCAATGGAAAATGAACACGTTGATATCATAAGTCATCCTACTGGTAGATTGATTGAAAAAAGAGCTCCATATGAAGTTGATGTGGAGAAAATCTTTGAAGTAGCAGCGGAGACTGAAACCGCTCTGGAAATAAGCGCGAGTCCGGATAGACTAGATTTAAGAGATATAGATGCAAGGAAAGCGAGGGAGTATGGCGTTGCTATTAGCATAGGCACCGATGCACATTCCATAGCCTCACTCGACCTTATGAAGTATGGAGTTGCTACTGCACGTCGAGCTTGGCTTCAGGCGAAAGATGTGCTTAATACTCTTCCAGTTGAAGAATTGCTCAAGCGGTTCAAATGAAAAACTATGATCTTGCAAGAGTAATATACCCGCTGTGGCTCATTCTCGAACTTGGTCTCGTGCCTTTTTCTCCAAATTCGATTTCTCTTTCAATGACCTCAATGGTTCTAATCTCGCTGTATTTTTCTCTCTCCAGAGCGATGCGAATTTGCTTTGTATGTTCAAAGTAGGGAGAATAAGCAGCCCATAGCCGCTGGCTTCAGCACTCTGCGAAGCTTGGAAATTATTCTATGCGCGCGTTCAAGGTCAAGGGTTACAATGTCAAACCGTTCCTCCAATTTTTCTATTTCCTCGAAAATATCGCCGTGTCTGACCTCCACATTCCTCAACCCAGCGATTGAAACATTTTCACGAGCAATCTTTACAAACTCCTCTTTTTTTTCATAGCTTATTACCCTTCCACTGCGCACGATGTTGCCAAGGAAAATTGCAAGAATACCTGAGCCTGTGCCTGCATCAAGTACTTTATCGCTGGGTGAGATCCCTGTGTACGCCATAATAACTCCTATGTCCTTTGGCATCATCGGCGTACCAACTCTTTTCAGATTGCGGAATAAATCAAACATGCGCGGCTGCATTATCACAAACTCTTGTTTCAGATGTGTAGCAATTTTCTCCCCAAAGTTTCTTCCCCTCAGCTCAGAAAGCTTAATTATCCCCACGTCTGTGTGAAGCTCGCCTTCACCTACTGAAACTAAGAACTCTCTTCCATTTTTCTTCAGCAAAACAATATCGCCATCTCTCAGCATGCTTACTTAGATGTTAGCTTCAGAATTGCTTCTGCAAGGTCACCCTTGGTTTCAATTAAAGCTGCTCTAGCGCTTTCCTCGCTAGTGCCGGTTTGCTCCATCACAAGCTTGATGTCTGCCTCTGGAATGTTGACTTCAATTGCCTTTTCTTCAGGCGTGCCAATGATCTGATAGGTTTTAATGCCTCTCGCCTCCATCAGTGTTACTTGAGCATCTTTAAATATAATTTCTTTATCAGAGGTGCGAATTATTACCTCCTTGACTCCTTCAACCTCGCTGATTTCGATACCCATTTGCTTCATCATTTGCTGAAGCTTCTTAGGATTCATTCCCCTGCCCATTCCAGGTATCATGATTCCACCTTTTGCTCATATCCAACTAGCTAATATATCAGCTTTATGCAGAAGGCAAACTCGTCCTTATGTCCTCGCGGAGTAAAATTTTTACCTTAGAGATCCTCCGCCCGCGCATACTTTCCACAATTAAGACTTTGCCATCTACCTCTATTTTCTCCCCAGGAGATGGAATTTTGCCAAGGCGGTCGAAGATCAAACCCCCAATTGTTTCATACTCCCCGCTTGGTAGATCCACACCAAGGGCCTCATTTACCTCATCTATATTTATCTTTGCATCCACGATGGCAATTTTCTCACTTACCATTTGAATATTGGTTTCCAGCGAATCATATTCGTCAAGAATCTCTCCCACTATCTCCTCTAAGACATCTTCTAGGGTGATAAGCCCTGCTGTTCCACCATATTCATCAACAACAATTGCCATTTGAATTCTATTCTGCTGAAACTCCTTCAAAAGGTCTCTCAATTTTTTGGACTCCGGAATAAAATAGGGAGGTCGGATTATTTCCTTAATTGGAGTGCCATATCTTTTCTCCTTAATTAAATGCAGCAAGTCCTTGAGATTTAAAATACCCACGATGTTATCTATCGTACCATCGTATACAGGCAAGCGCGACCGTCTGTTTTTAAGCAAAACCTTGAGTGCCTCCTCAAGAGTGGAATTAACCTCGATGCAATCCATGTCTATTCGTGGAAGCATAACTTCCTTCGCAGTCTTTTCCCCAAATTCAAAGACCCCGTTTATCATCTTCTTCTCCCTCTTCTCCACCACGCCTTCCTGTTCGCCAAGTTTGAGAAGTATTTTTAAATCCTCTTGAGTTATACGTGGCATGGGCTTCGTGGGCTCTCCACCCAGAGCTTTGATCAAAGAACTGGTAAGCGCGTTGAATATCAAAACAATTGGGCAGAGGAGGCGAATTAAGAAATTCATGGGCTTAGCCACTGCAAGTGCAACTTGATCTGCATTTTTAGCAGCATAACTTTTTGGAACTATCTCCCCAAAAGTTAATATGAACAGGGTTGCGATCCCGGTTGCGATTCCGATGCCTATATTCCCGAAAAAATCTATTGCAATTGCAGTTGCTATTGCAGCTACACCAAGATTTACAGCGTTATTCACAATTAGAATGGTATTTAAAACTCCATCTGGATTTTGAAGCATTTGCTCGATGAGAATCGCATTTTTATTTCCATCCTCAGCGTATTTTTTCAATCTGATTTTATTTGAGGAAAAGATGGCTATCTCAGATGCTGAGAAAAATGCGGATAGCATTAATAGGACTATCAAAAGAATCAAGTAAACAGCTATCCATTCATTCAATTCTTTTCTACCTCCAATCGATATTTAATCCAATCGCTCTTATTTATGTTGCGTTTACATAAACTGCTTATCAACCAAATTAATTATATTTGAATTGCAGTATAAAGAATACTTGAATGCAGTATATGTAAAGAGGGATTTGATTTGAGTAAAATTGAAATTCAAATTGTTAAAATAGAAGCACCTAGGGACTGCAATCTCATCTTGGGGCAGAGTCATTTTATAAAGACAGTTGAAGATTTGTATGAAGCAATAGTGAATACAGTACCGCAGGCAAAATTTGGGCTTGCATTCAGCGAATCCTCGGGTCCGTGCCTTGTAAGAAGCGCTGGTAACGATGAAGAGCTGAAGAAAGCCGCGGCTGAGAACGTACTTAAGATAGCTTGCGGTCACTGCTTCTTGATTTTCCTTAAAAATGCCTATCCTATTAATATTCTCCAGCGGGTGAAAAGCGTGCCGGAGGTCGTGAATTTATACTGTGCAACTGCAAACCCAGTTGAAGTAGTAATCGCTGAGACAGAGCAGGGGAGGGGGATTCTAGGAGTGATAGATGGATTGAAGCCAAGGGGCATAGAAAGTGAAAAGGATGTTGAGGAGAGAAAGGCGTTTCTGAGGAAGATAGGATATAAATTTTAAGACTTTGAACTAAACAAAGCTAATTCGCAGATTGAAGGAGTAAACCAGAAGGAATGTTAGGGAGAGCACGCTATACTTCCATACTTTTCTCTTATTTTTGCATCAGCAATCTTGGCTATCATAGCGCTTGATATCAGCACGCATTTAACACCCACAAGCTCAGCTAGTTCCGCTGATTTTTGATCTTGAGTCACCAATAGCAGATCTTTGTTCTTGGCATATTCCACAATGTCTTTATCCCTCGCCCCCTGCAAACCTGCTTCCTGAACTGTAAGCACTTCCCAGCCTAGAATTTCAAAATACTCTTTCAAACCAGAATACATTTCATCAAGTAAAAGCTTCAACTCAACACCTTCACTCCATCGCGATATTAAATTGCTTGCTTAGCTTGCTAATTAAATTTTCAACCTGCTCCACAGCTGTGCCTATATAATTCTCGGGCTTGAGCAATTCCTCGAGTTCCTCTTCTCTGATATATTTTAAAACTGCTTCCTCCTCCCTCAGCACTTCTTTAAAATGCTTTTTTTCAGCGAATGCCCTCCTGCTTGCAGCACGCATTAACTCGTGAGCTTCCTGCCTAGGCATGCCGCGTTCGGTAAGCTTTATCATCACCGCTTCGCTCATATTTAAGCCCCTCATCAACTCTAGATTTTTACGGATGTTCTCAGGGTAGAAGGTTAAACCCTCGATCACTTCTCTCGCGAGTCTCAAAATATGATCTGTGAGAATTGTGGCTTCAGGTATTATCACGCGCTCGCATGAGGAATTTGTGAGATCGCGCTCATCCCAGAGTAAATTATTTTGAAGCGCTGGCTCCACGTAGCTTCTGATCACTCTAGCAAGTCCGCAAATTTGCTCGCATCGAACAGGATTTCTTTTATGAGGCATGGTTGAGGAGCCAACTTGCCGCTCGCCAATGCCCTCTTCCACCTCAGCTATTTCTGATCGCTGCAGGCTCCTTATCTCAAGAGCGATTTTATCAAGCGTGGTGACAAGATTTGCTAGATACATTATATATTCAGCGTGGCGGTCCCGCTGCACTATTTGATTGCATACATCGACACTTCCAAGTCCGAGATATCGAACCACACGCTTCTGAACTTCTATGCCTCGCTTGCCCAGCGCCGCTTGAGTGCCAACAGCCCCCGCCATCTTCCCAACTAGCAAGCGCGGTCTTAGCTCTCTAAGTCTCTCAATATGTCTTGAAATTTCAGCGCACCAAATAGCGAATCTCAAGCCGTAGGTTGTGGGGGTGGCAATTTGACCATGCGTTCTACCGGCGCAAACAGTATACCTGTGGGCATATGCTTGCTTCATAAGTATAGCGAGCAGGCCTTTAAGCTTCTGCTCCAGAATAGCGAGAGCTTCCTTCAATTGCAATGCAAGCGCTGTATCCAGAATATCATTTGAAGTAGCTCCGAAGTGCACCCATCTACCTGCTTCAGGCGGGCACTGCTCCACCAGTGCTTGTACCACTGCCATGATATCGTGGCGGATTTCATTTTCAATTTGCCTAACTCTATCTAGCTTGACTTTCTTAGCAGCTTGCTCGATGTGATCAGCTATATATTTTTCAAAAAAACCAGCATCAGCTTGCGCTTTTGCTATGGCAACCTCCACCTCCAAAAGTTTCTGCAGTTTGACTTCCTCTTCCCAGATTTTTTTCATTTCACTTGTTCCATAGCGAAATTCAATTGGATGAATCGTCATACTACAAATTTTGCTTATTGAATATTTTATCAAATTCTCCTCTATCAATCGCCCGCTGCACTTCCTTGGGTTTTTTCCCCTCGACTGTAACTCCAAGGGACACGCATGTACCAATTACTTCTTTAACTGCTTTCTTTAAATCGTAGGAAAGCAAATTCTGTTTTTTCATCTGCGCAATTCTTATTGCCTTCTCAAGAGTAATATTGCCTACGATCTCAGTGTTTGGCTTGCCACTGCCCTTTTGAATTCCTGCTTCCTGCATTATGAGGGCTGATGTAGGCGGCGTGCCAACTTCAATGGTAACATTTTTCTTCTCATCCACGATTACCTTAACCGGTACCTGCATACCATTGTATTGCTTGGTCTTCTCATTGATTTCATCCACCACTTTCTTGATATTAACCCCAAGTGGTCCAAGTGCTGGACCGATAGGTGGCCCAGGTGTGGCTTTGCCGCCAGGTACCAGTATTTTTACTGCCTTTGCCATTGCCATTGCGATCACCTTCTAGCTTTCTCTCTTTTCTCCAGAGAATGCTCCGTTTCTTCCTTGCTCAATATTCGAACGTGGTCACCCCTTACGGTGACTGGAATTGGCACCATTGCCTCGAATAATTCCACAGTGATTTCCTCCTTAGCTTCATCAACCCGCTTGACCCTTGCTTTTTCACCCTTGAAAGGCCCGGCTATAAGCTCGATTATGGCACCCTCAGATATGCCAGTGACCGCCGGCTTAGGTGTTAAGAAGTGCTCCACATCGGCAAAGCTGGAGCTCCCTTTCACCACGCTCCTCGCGTGGGTAATATTGGCAATGGCCTGTTCTACAATTTCAGGCATTGTTGTTTCAACCAGTATATATCCTTTAAGTTCATCGGGCACCAGTATCGCGCGGATATCGAATTTCTCCCTTTTAACTCTCTTCTCCAGCAAATTTGCAACTGCACGCTCTTGATTTGCCGTTGTCTTAACCGCAAAGATCAAAGAAGGCTTCTCCTGAGGAGGGGTCTCAGCGACTTTCTCCTCTTTTTTTCCTTTTTCCTCTATTTTTTCTTTCGCACCCTGTGTGATTTGTTCTGCTTTTTGCTCCTCGCTCATTTCATCTCCTCATCAATAACTCTGGAATTGTTACCATTATGAGGTAAATAATGAAGCCAATGAAACCAATGATTAACAGCCCGAGAGCGGCTACTTTGGCAATCATGGTGAACTCCTCGAGGGAGGGCTTTCTTGTGAGCCTCAATATTCTGATATATTCATCCAGCTTGCCAAACTTGATAGCTTTTTCTTTCTCTGCCTTTCTCCCGGCTGCAATTTTAACCATTGATATAACCATTGATATTCTCTCCTTTGAATGAAGCAGAGATAAAGATTACCCTAATATAGATATTTAAAGCTTTCATGAAGTGTTATATCAATCCCATCCCTCTTAAATGCTCCACGCCCTCAATGAAGCCATCTCCACGCTCGCGCTTGGCGATATAGTTCGCAATTTGCTTGAGCTGAGGTACAGCATTTGCCACTGCAATGCTGTAGCCCGCAACGCGGAAAACCTCAATGTCATTTTCCGAATCCCCAAAGGCGGCTATTTCCTCCGCATTTAGACCAACTATCTCCAGGAGTTTTTTCAATCCAATTCCCTTGTTTACCTTCTTGCTTTTAATATGAATCGCATAGCCGCTGTCAACCAGATCGATATCTAGAGAGCTGAGCTCGCTGTTTCTCAAGATCTCTCGAGCTTTATTCACATTAAAGTTTCTTCTCACCGCAATCTCCGACCTGCGCAGTTTTGCATCCAGCTTTTCCAGCTCAAAATACTTGGAGAGGAAGCGATAGACAAGCTCGCATTTCTCCTTGAAATCCTGCGGCACATTAAGAATTTCCCCTTCATCAGTGAGTATAACTCCGCCATTCTCAGCGATGATCATTTCACTTGTGCCAATGAGCTTTGCTGCAGCTCTAGTGAAGCAAGCAGTATTCCCGGTAGCAAGAATAACTGGCACTTTTAACTCGCGAAGTTTTTCAATTGCTTTTAAATGCAGCTTTCTATCCTCGTGGGTGATTGTACCATCTATATCTGTGACAATTGCACTCAGTTTTGAAAACATCTAAAATAAATTGTGAAAGGCGATATAAATAGATTGATGATCAAAGCTAGGCCAGGGAATCAGCGCTGGTATCAAGAAATGTATTAGTCCGTGATTCCATCTGCACTTACTGTGAATACTGCTTCTAATTCGGGTAGATATGGTGAATCCACCAAGCGCGCGATGCGTTTCTCTCCTTTGGATTTACGCAGGTACAATCTAAAGGTAGCAGTATGCCCCACTATATGCCCACCTATTGGTCTAGTTGGATCGCCAAAGAAGGTATCTGGTTTTGCCATAACTTGATTGGTAACTATAACAGCAGCGTTGTTTATATCTGCGAATCTCATTAAATCGTGCATATGTTTATTGAGCTTCTGCTGTCTATCTGCAAGAGTTCCTCTACCTACGTATTCAGCTCGAAAATGCGCGGTTAGAGAATCGACGATTATGAGTCTGACAGGTTTATCGCTATCCCGCAGCTTATCTGCAAGCTCAGCAGCTGAGTCTACAAGCAAGATTTGATGATTGGAGTTATAAGCTCGAGCAACGTGGATATTCCTCAAAAAGTCCTCCGGGGAATAATCTGCTTTGAATTTCTTGTTAATCCCATTAACCATTTGGGCAATTCGCTCAGGTCTGAATGTGTTCTCCGTATCGATCATTATAGCCGAGCCATTAAGCCCGCCCCTCTCAGGCGGGAGCTGAACATTTACTGCAAGCTGATGCGAGACTTGGGTTTTACCTGACCCAAATTCTCCATAGAGCTCTGTAATAGCTTGAGTTTCAATCCCCCCGCCAAGCAATGCATCAAAGGCATTGCATCCAGTGGTTAGCTTTCCAACGCTCTTTCTACGCTCAAAAACCTTATCACCGGTTTCAAAGCCTCCTATGTCTGCCGCCTGTCTCGCAGCTAGAATTATCTTGGCAGCAACAGCTTCGCCAACCTCGGCAGAGATCGCAAGCTCCTGAGGGGAGGCTACTGCTATCGCCTCGATTGTATTAAAACCTGCCTCTCTTAATTTCTCAGCAGTTGCCACGCCAACGCCTGGCAGATCTTCTATGGAAATTCTCTCACCCATATTTCATCGCTCCTATTTGTTCAATTGAGTGCTTTTTTTTATCTACCATGAAGTACAGCTTATTAAAAGCTCTGGTAAGCAAGCTGAAAATATTTTATTTTTAGCCTTCATTCAAATCTGAATTTGCTTGCTGCAATTGCTAGGAATATCGATGCCATTGCAAGTAGAACCGCTATCTCAGGTAGAACCTCTGCAAGTCCATAGCCATGCCAGAGTAAATCATAGAATCCATCCATAGCCCAGGCATTTATCGTAGCGTGCGCTAGCTGCTGCATGAACTCCGGCATTATGAAGATAGGCCACCAGCTACCTCCAATTGCTGACATCGAGAGTACTATAACAGTTGCAAGTGATTCCGCTTGGTCCTTTGTTCGAGCAAAAACTGAGATTAAAATTCCAAGTCCAGCAGCTGGAGCTGTGGTTGCCATTACAAGCACCGCCAGAGCAAAGTAGTCCTCGCCCAAGCTTAAGCCAAAAGCTAAGTGGCCGAATAACAGGAGTACGGTTATTTGAATCAATCCCTTGAGGTAGTTGCTTATCAGTTTGCCTGCAACTATTGCAGAGCGCTTGACGGGCGCAGTGAGCAGCCTTCTCAATGTACCTGCTTCTCTTTCTCTTAAAATAGCCACCGATCCACTTTGAGCGCAGGTAAGAAGGAGAAACATTATTGAGAATCCAGGGACGTTTTGAGTGAAGGGATCTAGGGTTCTGCTTTTTGAGGTTGATTCAACAGCTATGCTCACAGGCATCGGTTCAGCGAATTTATTTGCAACAGCTACTATTCTGTCGATTTGCTTTTCTGAGTAAACCGGGACTCCAAATGCATTCACAGTTTTCACAGCTATCACATTGCTTGAAACGCGATTTGTGAAACCTTCAACTATTTTCTCCACCACAGCGCTTGAGCTCTCCTGCGTTGGGTTTTCAACGATTATGATCTCGGCATTTTTACCTGAAAGCACCTTTTTGCTGAAATCCGGAGGTATTATTATAAGCTGTCCATATCTGCCGCTTTTAACCATCTCTCTGCCTGCGAATTCATTTGCTTCAACATCCACATTCAAAACACTTATACCATTTAAGTAGTCAATGAAGTAGTGGGAGATTTTGGCGTTATCTTGATCAACCACCAGAACATGAATTTTTATTCCCCCTCCCCATATCCCTCCCAGTGCTAGGCCCACTATTGTGATTATTATCATTGGGAGCAGGAACATGAGCACCAGTGCTCTTCGATCTTTGGAGAGGATTCTCAAGTCATTGAGCGCTATAGTCAGAAATTTCATATTCACTTCTCCTAAGCTTATAGCCTGTTAAATGCAGAAACACAGTTTCAAGGGTGGGTTCTGTTATATTTATGGATTCAATTCTACCGCCCATTGAGTTTATTTTTTGCACTATTCTTGGCAGCAGCTCTCGATTATGCTTGGCTGTTATAGTTAAACTGTTTCCCGCTGCTGAAACTTTTTTCACTCCTGCTTCTTTGTGCAATAACTCAACAATTTCTTCAGTAATGTTCCTAGCGCTTATTTCTATCACATCAGCCTCCTCTACAAGTTGAAGCAATTCTTCTAAACTGCCAAGTGCAATTAACTTTCCTCCATCTAAGATGCCAATTCGGTCGCAAAGTCTCTCAGCTTCTTCCATAATATGAGTTGTAAGCAGTATGGTAAGGCCTTCGTCGTTAAGCCGCTCTATCATTTCATAGATATCTCTGCGCGACTGCGCATCAACTCCTGCAGTTGGCTCATCCAAGAATAATATTTTTGGCTTGTGCAGTATCGAAGCAGCGATGTTTAGCCTTCGCTTCATCCCCCCTGAGAAATGCTCCAGGCGCTCGTGAGCTCGATTCTCAAGCCCTAGATCCTTGAGTACTTCCCAGATTCGCCTCTTCAGAGATCTGCTGCTTAATCCATAGATTGTGCCATAAAATTTGAGATTTTCATAGGCGCTCAAGGTGGGATATAAACTGATTTCCTGCGGCACAACGCCTATTATTTTCTTGATCTCAAGCTCCTCTTTATTTATATCCTTGCCATCTATCAGCGCAGTTCCAGAAGTTGGTTTTAATAGACAGCAAAGCATGCTTATAGTTGTGGACTTCCCGGCGCCATTTGGGCCTAGGAGTCCAAAGACCTCTCCTTTTTTAATGGCAAAGCTGATTTGATTTACGGCGATGAAGCTGTTGAATTTTTTAGTTAAACCTTTAACTTGAATCAACTCATCGCTCATCTTTTACCTCTTCATCTTTTACCTCTATCTCTCCTTTCTGCGGTAAGCAATGTAAGCTACCAGCGCTGTTGATACTGCGATTATGAAAATTATTAGATGTAGATTTCTCTGAACCTGTTGCTCCAGCGTCTCTGCCTGCAATACAGTCACAGGCACCTTTATGCTTTCCGAGGTCAGCAATTTACCCTTGGAGTTTTCATATTTTATCTCAGCTATTATATAATAGTTCTTGGGGATCGCTCCTCTATCCACTTTAACCTTGAACTCAGCTTTCTTGGTTTCACCCGGCTTAAGATCGCCTAAATATGAAGTGTAATCTGAACTGCTAAATGGATCCACAACTTTGATCTGCGCAATTGCATCTCTCGCGAGTTCTTCGCCTGTATTTTCGAAAATTACCTGAAGAATACCCTCTTCACCAGCTATTAAATTGCTTGTGACTTCTTTGACTCTGAAGTGTGCTTCAGGCTTTATCGCTATCTCAAGGTAGAGAGTTTGATTTTTGCTCTCATACCAGTAGTTACAGTTAACTTTATTTTGCGAGACATTGCCCTCAACTTGAACATCCTTTTGATAGTCATACTCAAGCCTTAGCTTGAGCCTGTAGACACCTGCTTTTGCATTCTCGTGTATCTCAATATAGAATTGAACAGGGGCTGAGATTTCTCCGCTTCTCAAAGATCCAACCACTTGAGTACCGGTTTTGACATCCACAGGCGTTCCTTCTTCTGCTGAAAGGGTTGCAAGTACCCCTAATGCAGCTGTGGCTTGATTTTCAAGCTCCATTTCCAGCTTTGCCAGTGCTATTTCATTGGCATCGCTAGGTTCTCTCTCGCATTTAAAGCCCTCCACCTTGCCTGTATTCATTATCTGAATCAATATTGCAGCTGTATCGCCTGGGTAATATTCATTGCTTTCCATTAAACTTGCTGTTAAACTTGGCTCTGCATATACGGTATAAAAATCTTGGCCAAATTTATTAAGATTTGGAGGAATATATGAATAAGCTGAGGAAACCAAATGAGAAATTGCAAAAGCAATTGCTAGAATAGCTATTCTTCTCAAATTTGCACCTCATTTCTCAAGCAGTTCCTCGATCTTTTGCTCAAGGAGCTTGCTCACCAGTTTGCCATCGACCTTTCCTCTGAATTGCTTCATAGCCACTCCCATAAGTGGATTCAGCGCCTCTCTGCCTTTTTGCTCGATGAATTCCTTTCTTTCTTCCACAATCTGCTGAATAATTCTTTCCACTTCTTGCTCTATCATTTTCATCTCCACACCCAGTCCAAGTTCTTTTGCTGCTGCTTCAGCGCTTCTCTCTGGATTCAAAGCAAGCAATCTCAAAACACTTGGTATGCCTTCCTTAGCAAGTTTCTGCTTGCTCAGCAGATCAAAGATCTGCATATAGTGCTCCTCAGTGAGCTGCCAAACAGGAATTCCATCTCGCTTGAGTTCCTGCGGAATCACTTCAAGTGTTCTAACTGCAATCGTAGGTGGCACTTGGAATTGATTCATCACTTGCTCGAAGAGTTCGAAGTTCATAGAATTGGCTATAAGCTCAGCTAATTCTTCATTCAAACCATATTTCTGCATATAACGCTTCTTTTTGCTCTCAAGGGTTTCTGGAAGGCTGGCTCTTATTTTCTCCAGCAGCTTTAAGTCTACTGCAACCGGGGGGACATCTGTTTCAGGATACATCCTCGCTGCTCCTGGCAGGGGTCTCATATATGAAGAGTTGCCATCAGCGAGCACCCGCCTTGTTTCCTCAGGAACACCTTTCAGGGCCATTTTTGCCCTATCAAGTGCAGCAAGAATTGCATTTCTAGCCCGGCTTTCGATATCAGCAATTAATATTATACAGTCACCTTCAGCTGCATTGATTCTGCTGCGAAGCACGGCTATATCCTCGCTGGTTATGCCATAGCTTGGTAATTCGTCTGTGTGGAATATTCCTCCAACGCCAAAGCGCTTGGCGTAGTCAGCCAGCTCGCTTCCAAATCTCCTGCCGGGCTGAATTTCTCTAGCAAGTATTGAGCTAAATTTAGGCAGCTTTGCCGCTAGCACTTTACCTCCAGTTTTAAGGGCTCTAGCAATTACAGCTGATTTTGTATCAGCAAATACCTCAGTGACATCGTAAATCTCAGGAGCAAAATCAGCTGCATTCCTCCTCCTTAATTCCTCGCGGATCTCAAGCAAATTCAGCTGGCGGAGTACTTCTCTCTCTACAATTACATCCAGCAAATCTAAATCTTGAACACCCTTGAGTTCAACCCTCGCGCCATCCTTGATTGAGATATTTACATCCTGGCGAATTGTGCCAATACCTCGCTTTACCTTGCGCGTAGATCTTAGAAGCATGCCAATTTGCCTCGCCACTTCTTTAGCATGCTGAGGAGATTTTATATCCGGAGCTGTGCCTATTTCCACAAGCGGTATTCCAAGGCGGTCTAGAGAATATGTCACAGAGTCTTTATCTAGCGCAACAATTTGCGCTGCCTCCTCCTCGAGGCAGAGGCTATGGATTCTGACTCTTCCTTCACTGGTTTCAAGGTAGCCATCTGTCGCTACAAGAGCGGTTCTCTGGAAGCCAGAGGTATTGGAACCATCGATTACTATTTTGCGCATGACGTGCACTTGTTCAACCACTTGCATGTTAAGTAGAAGAGCGATTTCAAGGCAGATTCGAAGAGCCTCTTCATTCATACACCTCGGTGGCTCCTCATCATTTTCCACCAAGCAAGTGGTATCATAGGCCTTATAAATGAATTTGCGCTTAAGCATGGCCTCAGCTAATGCTGCTTGATCCACTTCTCCAAGTTCACTTTGCATTGGCTGCAGATAGCGTATAAATTCTCCATTTGAATCCTTTATGTCTCTAAGCTTCGTTGGACAGTTGCAGAAAAGCTTGGTCTTTGTATCAAGCTGCTGATGTATCTCCAGACCTGCTTTCAATCCAAGTTTTTCAAAATTCAGCTTCATGCCTGCTGCTCTCCGTTATTTCCCCAGCGATATTCATTTGCATGATCTTCTTTACCTCCTCTCTATCAGAGCTCTGCCCCAGCGCCCACATTAACTTCACAAGTGCTACTTCAGGAAGCATATCTTCACCCTCGATTACCCCTGCCTTAAGCAGATCTCTACCAGTGTCATATACGCGATCGCATACTCTACCGTGCAGACATTGTGAAGTCATAACAATCGGGACATCAACTTTCTTCAAATAATCAATCCAGCTTGAATTCACGTGTCCGAGGCCTGTGCCCTCTAAGACTATGCCCTTATATCCACTTTCAATATAATACCGCAGCACATCAACGCTCATTCCCGGATGAAATTTAATGAGGGCGCATTTTTGCTCCAGTTTGTCCCTCAATAGCAATTGCTTCTCGCCTCGCTTTACATATCTTTGCTTTGGGATAATTCTGCGAGAGGGATATTCAACGATGCCCAAGGGTATATCATTTATGGATTTGAAGGCATCGCGCCTTGATGTATGCATTTTCCTCACCCTTGTACCCCTGTGAATGAAGCAGAAATCATCGCTTGTAGTGCCGTGCATCACTACGACCACTTCTGCAATATCGCTTACTGCCACTGCTGCAGCGCAGACTGCATTAATCACATTATCACTGCTGGGTCTATCCGCAGACCTCTGAGAGCCTGTAAGTACCACAGGCACTGGTGTTTGCACCATAAATGAGAGAGCTGCAGCAGTATAAGCCATTGTATCGGTACCGTGAGTTATCATAACTCCGCTTGCTCCCTCTTCAATTTTTTTAGCAACTGCTCTAGCAAGATCGATCCAGATATCCGGCGTCATATTCTCGCTAAAGATGCTGCATAGTACGACTGCATCGAAGTTTGCAATTTCAGTTAATTCAGGGATAGCACTGAGAATATCCTCTGCATCAAATTGAGGGGAAACTGCTCCGGTACGGTAATCCACTCGACTTGCGATAGTGCCTCCTGTGGATATGATTGAAATTCTAGGGAGAGCTGGATTTTGCTTTGGAAAAGCAATAGCTCTGCATGCCTCCCCCTCTCTAGGTTTTATCACTTCGATTTTGGTATCGCTATCTAGTTTTATTCCCACGTTATAGCCGCTGTCGAGTTTGATCACAATATAGTCCCCGCTGAAAGGCATTAATATGCCACTGTACACTTTGCCTTTCTTCTCTATTCTAACGCAATCGCCTGTTTTAGCATTCATCAGCTTCACCCTTCACTGCTCGCTCTAGTTCAAGCTTTGCTCTTTCAATTTTCACGATTTTATTCCTTGCCAGCTTATTATCATTGCTCAATACCTTTTTCCGATCGAGAATCATTCGCATAACCTCTCTCGGAGAAGGCCCGCCTCTTACTCTTCTGACCTCTATATTCTGCTTGATATCTAAGGCTCTTTTCAGAAGCGCATTTGTTAATCCAGCTGCACTGAGCTTTCTGCCAATTACCCCAAGCGCAGCTTTATCCAGCTTCTCTAGCGTTATCTCACCTTTTTCCCTTGCAATTGTACCAACTATTTGATGAGCTGTTCTGAATGATATGCCGCATGTGCGTACAATTGTATCAGCAAGCTCAGTAGCAGTGGTGAAGCCGGAGGCTGCCATTTCCTGCATTCTCTTCATATTCACCTCCATTGTATCAATTGCACCGCTGCAAATCCTTGTGGAAGCTCGAGCTATATTCAAAGCGGTTAAGAGATGTGGTGTTACTTCCTGCAGATCGCGATTGTAACTCATCGGCAGTGCCTTGCAGATTGCAAGTACAGCCGATAAACTGCCAGCTACAGTGCCAGTTTTGGCTCTCACAAGTTCAAGTGCATCTGGGTTTTTTTTCTGAGGCATGATCGAACTGGTGGAAGCATATTTCTCACTTAATTCAATGAAGTTAAATTCAGGCGTGCTCCAGATTATAAGCTCTTCGCAGATACGGCTGAGGTTGACCATGAGATTTGCAATTGCAGCAAGTACTTCGATTGCAAAGTCGCGCGTTGAAGTAGCATCCATGGAGTTCTCTATTAGCCCATCAAAGCCAAGTAGCTTAGCTGTTAGCTCGCGGTCGATATTAAACCCTGTCGTTGCAAGAGCGGCGCTGCCCAGGGGATTTAAATTCACGCGCGGGTAAGCTTGAGCTAGGCGGTCGAAATCCCGCTTAAGTGCATCTGCATGAGCTAAAAGGTGGTGAGCAAGAGTGGTGGGCTGAGCATGCTGGAGGTGGGTGAAACCAGGCATCAATGTATAAACATGCTGCTCAGCTTTCTTCAGCAGCACCTTTCTCAAATTCAAAAGATCAAGCATTAATGCAAGCAATTCCCCTCGAAGAGCTATTCTTATGCAAGCTGCGACTTCATCATTGCGAGACCTTGCAATGTGCATCTTTCCACCTATTTCTTCCCCTATTTCCTTAATCAACTGCGATTCAATTGCAATGTGCACATCATCATACTTAGATAGGTCAAGAGCATCTACACCTTGGCGCTCAATTTTACTCAATGCTTGCAGGATATTTGCACATTCCAACTTGTTGATTATCCCACACTTTCTGAGCATTATTACGTGCGCCTTATCAACCATTATATCAGCTTGAAAAATCCATTCATCAGCTCTTATCGAGGCAGTGAATTGTTTGACATCCTCTGCAGCATCCACCTTAAATCGCCCTTGGCGCAGTATATCTTTATCTGCATCCATATTATCGCTACCCATTTGTTCACCTTGAAGTTGAAGAAGATGCTTTATATATTTAATTTTTTGGCGAGCTATCAGTGTGCCAGAATTAGTTCTTTTTTTAAAATATATAATTAATATTATATTATTTAAAATGGAGCTTAGAAATAGAAAGAAAAGAAGATTGACGTATCACTCGAAACCTTGATCTACAAATCTCGCTGACGATGGAGGCTTATACAAGCCTAACGAAAAAAATTACAGCACAAGTGGCAGCGCCACTTACATCAATGGCAAACCATCCCGCGATAGCAGCGCTTACCAAGCTTATAGCGGATTGCATGCTGCCAAATATAATCAAAATTATGCTTACTTTTAATCGTGAACCACTGCAATGGCCTCGATTTCAATATCCACATCTCTCGGCAATCTTGCAACTTCAACTGTCGAGCGTGCAGGGGGACTCTCTTTAAAATACTCCGCATAAACTTCATTCATGGCTGCGAACTCCTCAAGGTTCTTGAGGAAGATTGTGGTTTTAACAACATTTTCAAGAGATGCACCAGCTGCTTGAAGAATTGCCCTCAGGTTTTCAAGCACCTGTCTTGTTTGCTGCCTGATATCACCCTTAATTAGAGTACCATTCACAGAAATAGGGATTTGGCCGGATATAAAAATAAACTTCTCTGTCTTAATTGCAGGTGAATAAGGTCCAATTGCCTTCGCCAGCTTATCAACTCTAATCGCTTCTTTCATCTTCTCTCTCCACAGATATTTCCAATTTCCTCCAGTTCGGTTCTACTTTTTTCAGTTTATTAACAGCGCCCTCGATAATGCCTGCGAAAATCTCTTGAACAAATTTATTCGCAGGGATTTTTATTCCGTCAACTTTAATTTCAACTTTCATTTTCCCACGCTCAGGCGATTATAACCTCTCCATTCTTTGCAATATAAACTTCAAATTCCTCCGTGATTATTCGATTTTCAATCTTGTCTTTCTTTTCAGCGTTGATTTTAGCAATCAACTCTATTGAATTAAGTCTTACTTTAATTCCTCGCTTGTCCGCTTGCTTGAAAATAAGCTTTGGTATACTTAACACATCCACCCCTTTTTTAATTCTCACTTTTGCAGGAGCGAGCATAATACTATATTCTTTGATGGTGGCTTTAGCTTTCTCCAGATTGAGTCTTGCTCTCTTCTCAATTATACTTATATTGGCTCTGCTTGTACCAAGCATTTGAGCAATCTCGCGCTGTGTATACCCTTCATCTCTAAGTCTAAGCACTTTTTTCTGCTCCTCAGTTAAAAGAGAACGCACTGCCTTCATCGTCAAAGAAAGATCTTGCTGAAGAGATATAAATAATTTAGTTGAAGGAAAATCATCAAATATATGAAAGCAATTTAATTGATGTGGATAGAAATGAAGGCAGAAATCGGGATAATTGGTGGGTCTGGACTTTATCGCGCAGAAATAATTAAAGAGGTAAAAAAAGTTGAGATAGACACACCCTTCGGCAAGCCCAGTGATGCAATTACCCTAGGAGTTATTGGCGGTCGAGAAGTAGCATTTCTACCCCGCCACGGCACCGGGCATCGCTTTTCCCCGAGTGAGATAAATACAAGGGCAAATATATTTGCTTTCAAAAAACTAGGTGTTAATAGAATAATTTCTGTTTCAGCGGTTGGAAGCCTGAAGGAAGAAATTAAGCCGCTGGATATAGTTATTCCAGATCAAATATTTGATAGAACCAAAACCAGACTTTCAACTTTCTTCTCAAATGGAATAGTTGCACACGTCAGCTTCGCTGACCCCTTCTGTCCGGAGCTATCGAAATTGCTATCTGAAATAGCAGCAAAAAAGAAATTTCGAATACATAATAAAGGGACCTATGTCTGCATAGAGGGCCCGCAATTTTCAACTCGCGCTGAATCCAGAGTTTACCGACAGCTTGGCTTCGACATCGTAGGTATGACTGCTCTCCCTGAGGCAAAACTTGCAAGAGAGGCGGAGATTTGCTATGCGATGATTGCAACAGTAACAGATTACGATGTATGGTATGAGCAGGAGGTAAATGTAGAGATAATTCTCGAGAATATGAAGAAGAATGAACAAGCAGTGCAAGAAATTTTAAAAGCAGCAGTTCCAGTCATTCCAAGAGAAAGCAAATGCAATTGCCAGAGAGCACTCGCCGGTGCTATTGTGACAGCGGCTGAGAAAATCACACGGAATCATAAAGTCACGCTAGAGCCTTTGCTAAAGAAATACATCAAATAGGCAGCATGAAAATTGAAGTAAACAAATTGCTCCTGGAGTATACGGCGAGGGAGGTTATGAGTCCGCAGATTTTCATTTCGTGAGAGTAAAATTGAAAGAGCAGCTAGCTTATTTAAAAAGCGCAATTTTTCGATGCATACTCCCTTCAATCTAACCAGAGAGGAATTATGCTCCTATTTAACAGCATATCAAAAAAAAGTCTGTCGAGCATGTTTCGGAGATACGCGCAGGGGACTTAGACATCGCTGAACTGTTCATCTTGGAATAACCCTGCTCAAAAGATATAAAAGGCCGGAGTTTAATTTAAGATAGCAATGAAGCCGCGAATACTCATAACCAATGACGATGGGGTGCACTCCTCAGGTATAATCGCTGCCTATGAGAGTGTTAAAAACCTAGGTATTGCAACGATTGTAGCACCTTCGATGCAGAAAAGTGCAGTTGGACGCTCTCTCTCAGTATTTGATCCAATTCGCGTGAATAAAATTAGCATAAATGGAATAAAGGCACACTCGATTGAAGGTACACCGACTGATGCAGTCATCTTGGGTATATATGCAATTTTAGATAGAAAGCCCCGGCTAGTTCTATCTGGCTTTAATATCGGAGAGAATTTAAGTACAGAATCGGTAACTACATCTGGCACTGTTTGCGCAGCACTCGAAGCTGCTTCTCACGGTATTCCAGCGATTGCAGTTTCGATTCAAATCTTTGAAGAAAAATATAAATTTGAGGAGAATCAATTTCTGGGCAGTTTCGATGTTGCAAAAAAGGTAGTTCGAAGAATTGCTGCAAAAGTTATCAGCTGCGGACTGCCTGAAAATGTGGATCTATTGAACATAAATTTTCCAGCAAGGGTCAGCGAAGATACCGAGATCGTGATCACGCATCTCGCCAGAAAAATATATCGCACAAAAGTTGAGAGAAGACGAGACCCAAGGGGTAGAAAATATTACTGGATAGATGGCGAATTGGTTCGCGAGGCAGAGGCAGGCAGCGATGTACATGCGGTGCTTAAAGAAGGCAAAATTTCAATCACGCCCCTAACTCTCGATTTAACAGCAAGGGTTGATTTTAAGATCTTAGAGGACCTGATCTGAATGGTAGAGGCCAAACAAAAGCGAGAGCTTGATAAAAAAACGGTTGGAGAATTTGCTGCTCAACTAGTGAAAGATGGCATGGTCATAGGCTTAGGAACTGGCTCCACGACTGCTTATGCGATTAAAAAAATTGGAGAGAGAATCAAAGAGGAAAAAATACGCGTACTTGGAGTTGCAACTTCGCATCAAACTGAGATTCTTGCAGCTAGCAGTGGTATTCCAATTACAACGCTGGCGGAGCATTCAACTTTGGATTTGACAATCGATAGCGCGGATCAGGTGGATCGGAAATTGCAGCTAATCAAAGGGGGTGGAGCTGCACATACCAAGGAGAAAATCATCGCGCTTTCTTCGAAGCGATTCATCGTAATTGTGGATGAAAGTAAAGTTGTAAAGGTTTTAAACAGGGCAGTTCCACTCGAGGTTATTCCTTTTGCCCGGGTCTTTGTTGAGAAGCAGATTTTGAAACTGGGTGGTAAGCCAAGCTTGAGAATCGCAGCAGCAAGTGAGAAAGCTGGTCCAATAATAACTGATAATGGCAACTTCATAATTGATGCCGACTTTGGCGAAATACACGATGCGAAAAAACTTGAGTTCAAGCTGAATCAAATTGCTGGTATCGTAGAAAACGGGCTTTTCACCATGGATAAGGAAGTTTATGTTGGCAGAAATGGAAAGGTGATACAGCTGAAGAAGTAATACTATTTCTCAGTTTTCTCCGCTTTTTCTGCTTTCTCCGCTTTTTCCAGCGCCTTGCTCAGGTTCCTGAGCCTCTGGATATTCTTCAGGTCTTGCTCCGCCTCTTTTTGCTTCTTTTGCTCAAAATAATTTATTATATCTTTCAATGGCACCGCGAGTCTATAGCACTTCAAAGGCCTCCCCTTGCCTTCTTTCTTTATCTCTCTCTCCTCAATCCAGCCCTCCTCTCTAAGCTCGCGCATAGCAATGCTTACTTCAGGCTGCCTCAGATCCGCACCTAATTCTATATCTCGCGATACCGTTTCTCCTGCATTTGCCAGATAGATGAGCGTTCTTGCAACATTCCTCTTCAACCCTATATTCATGAGTGTTTGAGCAAATTCTTCATCTTTCTCATCCAGTACGGACACAGCCTCTTTTTTCACAGATTCAACCTCCAGCTTATAATTTTTATATTGGCCCCCTTATTATCATTTATTTAACATTATTAAGTATATATTTTGGGATTGATAAATATGTATTTCTTTTATTTATATCTTGCGATTTATAAACTTCAATTTAGAAAATAAGCGCAAATCTTATATGGATGCGAAGACTTCTTAGTTTTGCTGCCGGGGTGGCCTAGGTGGTTAAGGCGTCAGACTCATAAATAAAAATTCTGAGATATCTGAAAATCGCGCGTTCGAGCCGCGCCCCCGGCATAACTATTAATTTTTCAGGACTTTTATTTTTATTTTAATAGAAAATTCAAACTTTTTTCGAAAACAAGATTTAAATATTTTTAAGTTAAATTTTCTCTCGTGGCGTTGGATAAAAAACAAGTGAATATTCACAGCATATATCAAATTCTCACGAATTCTGGATTAAGATCCATTACCAAAAGCTTTGCTCGTTTCTATATACTTGATTTGCTGTATCGCGAACCACAGGGGCTTACATCCACAATGATCTACTGCAATTATAAAGAGGCACTCTCGGAGAGCAACAGTGGCGATGAATCCGCGAGGTCTAGGTCAAATATAATAGATCACTTAAACGAGTTGGAAAGCGAGCATATAGTCGAAAAAGGGGTCTTCAAGCAATACATGCTTACCGATAAAGGGCGGAAGATCTATGAGATAAGCATGAAGCTTGCGGAGAAACTGCGGCAGGAAAGCGCAAAGAAATCAAAGCATGAAAGGAATATTGAAAAACAAGAAAAGAATACTGGGAAAAAGCCTGCAGCGTATTGAGCTAGCACCTTGAGTTAAAACTCTTTTTCAACACTCGCCTATCTGCGTTAATATGTGATTTTAGAAAACTATCACGATATCGTATCTCTCGCTGTTTATCCACCAGCATTGCCAGCTAAATAATCACTCTCAATCTTACTTCTCCTCCTGACCTGCTCCTCTTTGATGCCAAGCCATATTTTTCTTAGTTCAAATGGATCCGGACCAGCTTTTATGTTAAATCTGTTCGCCTTGCGTAAGTTTATTCTTTTTTAAGCTGCGCTTATGCAGGCTTAAAATTTGATTTCTCCTCATTTATTTCCCTATAAGGTAGGCTTCAATTTTCCTTCCTTCTCTCCGGCTCTTATTATCCTTTAATTCATACCATACTCTTCGAGCTTTAAGATCATAGCCATTCAATGTTTTAATATTCCTCCAGTTCTTGACCGATTTGAAATCTCTTTTAACTGCTTCCCAAGCAAAATTGATTTTGAATTTATACTTTGTATTCCGCAACAGCAAGTTTTTTGTAGCTAGGCCTTTTTTTATCTTCCTAGCCATGATTTCGATTTCTTTTGTTGCGATTTTTCGACCAATCAAAAGCCCGCTTATTATACCAAATGAGAGCACCATCAATATTTCTTGCATTTTTTCACACTCTAGCTTTTATATGCAAGTGCAAATTTGAGCTTAGTTGCAATACGCCCTAGTTCAACCCCTAGCAAGAATCCTAGACTAAATGCAAACAATAGTAATGTATTCATCCGATAATCTCCACCGTTTCTTTATAGTGGTTAAAAAGTCTATAAAATAAAATTATTTGTCAAAGATGTGATAATCATTATTTATTATTAGATAATATGTTAAATAATTATTCAATTTTATCTAA
>JBBIOZ010000001.1:25438-58034 GCA_037443105.1 Methanocellales archaeon | reverse complement strand
TTAATTTTTTATTTCTAGTTTATTAAATTGGGAAAAAGGGGGTTAAAAAATTAAAAAAATAAGGAAATAAAACAAATTTTAAGTATTCCCGCAGCAATAGGGTAACTATGATTTCTGTGGAGGATTTAGCTATAGAGCTACCAGCAGTTGAGGATTTAAGTTACAGCGGTGCACTTATAAAGCAAGCTGTTTTAAAGCGCCCTCAAGCCACTTGGTCTCAATCGATTTTTTCATGCTGCTTTGAAGATAAAGTGATTCCCAATCGAGATTATCCCTATCAAGGCCTTCATATGTTAATCAATGGCGAGAACTGGAAGTTCTTGGATGGCATTGCAATTGGAATTAAAAAAGAAGGACGCTATTTACCCTTGAAGGCAAGCTCAGTATTACTTTATCCTTGGAAAATGATCTATCGCTATGAAGGTGAAAATTTCAAGCTCAACGTAGACTACTATTTACTTCGATATGAAGAACCAAGCGAGAGTGCTGCAAGAGTTCTATTAACCCTGCAAGCCCCTCAGGATTATTCCATAGATGTAGAGCCATATGCTGATATACGCCATATGTATGAAGCCTCCAATCCTGAGGCGCATGAAGGCGCTGCTGAGAATGGGAAATTATTGATAAGTAGAGGTGGGAAGTACATAATTATAGGAGCAGTTGATTTAACACCCAAGATAAGACAGTGGAGGGAGAGTGTTAACTGGTGGTATAAACTTGGATCAGGTTTTAGAGAGCTTCGAAATGGCGAGGTAAAATTCAAAGGTGAGAATAAGCAAATTGTTTCCCTAGGTGAGATGGAGTTTTCCTCATATATAATTCCATTGATAATAACCTGCGGGAAATCTCGAGAGGCAGCGTTGAAGTTATTTGAGAGAGCAAGTCGAGAATATAATGCAAATGAGGCTGCTGAGCGTGAGATCGCTGCAGAGGTAATCCGCAAGCTAGATCTTCAAAGCACATCTAAAGAGATAAGTAGAGCTATTATTTGCAGAGTACTTGCAATGCTAAGCTTTGGAATGTATATACGTGGAGTTAAAATACCGGAAGCAGGTGATTTCTGGTTCCGCAGTCCTTGGTTTAGAGATAGCTTCGAAGGCTTGTTTAGCAATCTCGTGACTCTTTTATTATTAGATAAGCAGCAGGAGATCAAAAGATGCATCCTCTTGGCTTTAGACCACCTCAATGAAAATGGGCAAGTACCTAATAGAATCACTCCCTATGGAGAGGTGGATTATAACAGTGCAGATGCAACCCTATTGCTATACATCACCGCTGGGAGGTATCTGAGTATAGTTAGAGATAAAAAACTCGCAAGCTTGATCTTAAGAGCATTTGAAGCAACTTTAAAAGGCTATATGAAGGCTGATGTGGAGAGTGTAAATGGGAGACCAGTTTTACATGAAAATGGTTTGATCTCGATACCAGCTTGGCATTCTTGGTGTGATACCAAGAGATGGTATCAAGTTGAAGGCATCTCAACATTAATACCAGCTCGCCTCTCAGATGAAATGGCAGTGAGTTTAATTCGAGAATTCGGCAAAAACGCTGAGAACGAGGCTTGCAAGCCAAAATTTTTTTTCCCTGAGATCAATGCACAATGGATTAAAGCATTAACTGCGATACTTGAGATTGCAAAACTCGCTCCTGATAATGCTAGGAATAGAGCTTTGAGAGAGAGCTGCGAATTACTGTTAACAAAAGCAAAGCTTAGCTTTAGAGAATTATTCTGGGGAAGCAATTTATTATATAATGCTGTAACAATAGATGGTAAAAGGGATACCATAGCTGGCTCTCCAGCTTTAACTGCAATGGCACTGCTCTTGGATTTAGATATATTCAGCGAGGGGGAAATAAAAGCTTTTATGGAGAACGTGAAGCGTTTATTACTTATATATAGAAATGGGGTGCCATTTGGAGTGCTCGTGAAAAACTCCACGCGAAGAATTTACTTCAATGATAATGAATATCACGAGGGAGTTGTATGGCCTAGGGATACGCCTTATTTAATTCATCTGCTTCAAAAAACGGGTGAGATGGAAATGATTAAGCAAATTTTGATTTCAAATTTAGAGCATCAAATGAATGAATGTGCAATTTTCTATAATAGCGAGCTCTTCAGCGTGGGTGAAGGGAGATTGATACCGGTTAAAAATCCAGTGCAATGGTGGTCGCAGTGGTGCGATCCCTATCTCAACTTTCAAATGCTACTTTAGGGGGATTAAAATGAAGGCTTGCATAATGTGCGGAGGCGTAGGCACTCGTCTAAGACCTCTTACTTTTGATAGACCCAAGCCAGCTATACCGATTTTGAATAAACCTTCAATTGGACATTTAGTGGAGCATCTATCAGCTAGAGGCTTCGATGAAATCGTTGCCACACTTGGGTATCAAGGGGAGCAAATTGAAGCCTACCTTGGCGATGGATCACTCTTTGGAGTTAGCATGAAATACTCCTATGAGAAAGAAAAACTTGGCACCGCTGGAAGTGTTAAAAATGCTGAAAGCTATTTAAAAGATGAGCCATTTCTGGTGGTGGGAGGGGACCACGTTTTAGATTTAAATTTAAGAGAATTCATGGATTTCCATAAAGAGCGGGGGAATTTGATTTCAATAGCATTAGTTTGCATTGATGATCCACGAGCATTTGGCATAGTGGATTTGAATGTTAAATATGAGATTAAAAGATTCACTGAAAAGCCAAGTATGGGGGAGATCTTCAGCAATCTAGCTAGCACAGGTATCTATGCTTGCAATCCAGAAGTGCTTGATTATATTCCTAAAGGTAGGTTTGATTTCGCTCGCGATCTATTTCCAAAGCTGCTTAAAAAAGGGGTGAAAATCTCAGGCTGGCTAGCACGGGGACATTGGACGGATATAGGCAACCCAGCTTCCTATCGCGAAGCGTGCAGGTGGATGCTGGAGCATCTCCCAGGCACCGAGATTAAGGGAAGGGTGGATATTAAAAATGCTAGAATTAAAGGACCTCTTGTTCTTGGGCATAATGTTTCCGTTGGAAGGGGATCTGAGATTGTTGGACCGGTGGTAATAGGCAACAATACCACTATAGGAAGCAATGTATTAATAGGCCCCTATACATCAATCGGCTCTGACTGTGAAATTGGAGCCAACTCTCAAATTTTTTCCTCCTATATCTATAATGGGGTGAAAATTGGAAGTAATGCATCGATATCAGGATCGATCATTGATAATAATACCATTATTGAGAATAACTCAACTGTTGAAAATGGTGCTGTTATTGGACCAAGGGTATTAATTGGGAGTGGTTCCACTGTGCATTCAAATGTATTAATCTGGCCAGAAGTAGAAATTAAACCGAGGGCAGCGGTCAGGAAAAATGTATTCAATCCAAAGTATAGCAGCTCAATAGGAGGCTCTTAAATGGCCGCAACCTATGAAGAATTAATGTGGATAGCTGAGGATTACCTCAAGAGCTATGAGGAGAATTTAAATAATATTTCAAAAAACTTCGATACTGAGGCAATTGGAATAGTGGTTTCGAAATTCAATGAGTTAAAGCTAATTTTGAGCCATCTCAATAAATTTCCCTTTCAGCACGATCTACGACTTAAAAACCTCAAGGATAGAGTTAAAAAACTCGATCAACGTTTCATTAAAATGGTAAGTGAGAATAGCGAGAGCTATTTAAATGCCATTGAACATGACCTCATTAGGCTTTTGAATAAATATGAATTTTATATTCAAAATCTACTTAAAAACGACCCTGAAATCTATTTGCAATTACTTGAAATTAGAGATCGCATTCAATATGAACTTGTAGAGGTAAAGGGCAAAAGAGAGACCTTGAAATTTGAGAAGCGCTTGGAAGCAGCAGATAGAATATTGAAGGCAAATGTTGAAGAGATTTCGAAGAAATATGGATATGGAGAAGCAGCGCTTCCATTCCCAGTTCCTGAGCAATTTTGGTGGAGAAAGCTATGGAGTATTTAATGCAATTATTTCAAAATATTTAATGCAATTATTTCAAAATGGCAAATAATAAAGACGCTACAGAAAGCCTGCAATTTTATGAACTTGAGGAATCACTCTTACATCTAAAAGTTTTCTCCCTGCGAATTCCATGAGTTCAAGTAATTTGCTAGGAGTTGGCTTGGCTTTTATTCTCCCAGCTGGAGTTACAGGCTGAAGTACCAGTGGAATTCTCTTTGAAATTCGAGCTATGCCTTCAACTGCAGGCGATAAACTTGCTGGAGTTGTTTCCTCTAATATAACGATCTTTGCAAATAGGTCTACCTTGGCTCTGTGAAAAATCTTTAGAGTCTCAAGTTCATCTTTCAAAAGCTGATCATAATCATCGAAACTACCATGCTCAAGCAGTTTTATATCGCAAGAGGCAACATCGATGCAATGCTTGACTTGCTCAGCTTGAGCGGGAAGAGCTGAGTTTGTCTCCAAGTAAAGTTTTTTATCGATCTTAGAGCCAAGTTCAGCTATATAGCTTGCGAAGAGCAGGGGCTCGCCGCCTGTTAAACTAATATGCTTTGTACTAGGCAGCCAGAGCTTTTTAATTATTCTCTCAAGCGAACTTACATTCAATGGATTTCTCACATTATAGAAATCTCTAGCTCCAGGTGTTTTTTCAACTCTACAGCTCTCAAGTTCATAATTCCAAGTTTCACTGGAATCGCAGTAGTTGCAGCGCAGGGGGCAGCCTTGAAAGCGCACGAATAATTGTCTAACTCCAAGATATAAGCCCTCCCCCTGTATGCTATTGAAGACCTCTCGAATTATAGCCTTTTCCTGCTTCATTTCTTGCTTCATTAATTTCTTATAATAACCGATAACATAAAGTACTTTGCCCTCCTATTTCGATTTCGCAATGGAATATTTAAGGCTGACTTGGGAGGAAATTGAAAAACATTGTGAAGCTCTATATAGAAGGATAAAGCAAAGTGGCTTCAAGCCGGAGGTTATAGTTGGCATAGCGAGGGGGGGCTGGGTGCCTGCTCGCATTTTCTCAGACTTGCTTGATGTAGATGAGTTGCTTACGATGAGAATAAAATTCTATACCTCCATCGATCAAAGAGCTAAGAAGCCTAGGATAGTTTACCCACTGCCGTTAAATTTGAGGGGCAAAAGAATTTTACTAGTGGATGACATCGCTGACACAGGGGAGAGCTTGGAGCTGGCTCAAAGTCATTTGAGGGAAAATGAAGCAGGAGAGATCTTAACAGTTACCATTGTGAAAAAACCTAGATCAAAAATTATACCTGATTTCTATAGCCTTGAAACCAGCGTTTGGGTTGTCTTCCCCTGGGAGGTCTCCGAGACATTTAGACAGATAATTAAAGGAGGGAAAAGCGAGAAAGAAATCCTCCTTGAACTGGAGAAGGCAGGGGTTAAAGATAGCTATCAAAGGCGAGAGCTGGATTAAATGCAGTACATACGCCTTCAAGCAAGGTATTTTTCAAACCACTTCAAGCTTAAATCAATTGCTTTATTTAGATGCTCATTTCGAGAGAAAACGTGGTCAGCGCCTTCTACTATTACGAGTTTCTTTGGCTCCGGTGCAGCTTCGTAGAGTTTGTAAGCGTGCTCCAGTGGAACCACTTCATCCAAGCTGCCGTGTAGAATTAAAATAGGGGGCGAGCTTTTTATAGCGAGCAGCAGGTCATATTTTTTGAGATCCTCATAGAAATTCTTCTTAAACCTCCTGCCGGAGGGAAGCACATAGTATTCCCCTATCTTCTTTGGAATTCGAGGTTCTTCGAAGCGCGGTATTTTATAGGGCGTGCCCATTGTTACCATCGCTCTTACTCCTTTTATTCCCATTGCTTGAGCAGCAATTGCAGTCATTCCACCGAAACTTGAGCCAATTACTCCCAGTCTATTTATATCCACTTTATCTACAGCTTGCAAGAAGTGTAAAGCAGCTAGATAGTCTTTGATTCTTCCAGTGAGGGTTACATCTTCAAACTCGCCCTCGCTTTTCTCCATTCCCTCTCCACACCCTCTGAAGCTAAATCTTAAGCAAGCATAGCCTTCGCTGCTTAGCCTGCTTGCCATAGCAGGCCACTTACCGCTATCTTTGCTGCTTTCAAGCCCGTGCAGCAGTAGAATGCAAGGGACTTTTTCATAGTTTTCAGGTAAATGTAGATTTCCATATATCCTTTGATTTTCAGAGTAAAATGTTACTTTCACGGTTTCTCCACTCCAAGTCTTATCAACAATGGGTCTTTTTTCCCTATTGCTTTAAATGCTCGCTTTCTCCTCAAGCACGATTCACATTCTCCGCAGGGCAGCTGCTTTGAAGTGTAGCAAGACCAAGACCACTCAAGTGGAGCTTTAATTGCTATTCCAAGAGCAGCGATTTCAGCTTTATTCATTTTAATTAAAGGTGCAACGACCTTTATATGCCTCCTAGCCCCATATTTAAGCATGGCATTGAAGCTCGATATAAACTGCGCTGAATTATCTGGGAAGGTTGCAGCTTCCTCTGCATCGAAGCCTGCTACTATTGCGTTGAATTCAAAATTTTCACAGTAGCTAGCTGCTATGCTTAAAAAGACTGCATTTCTAGCCGGAACCCAGACTTGAGCTGCAGCTTCTTTCATCTTTGCTTCCATATTGAGTTCATCTTCTTTAAGCATTGGTAGTTTGCTGCTTGCTTGAGTTAAACTTCCTTTGAACTTAGCAAGCCAAGGCAGCTTTATTATGCTATGCCTCACTTTAAACAGCGAGCAGATTTTCCTAGAATATTCCAATTCACGCTTTCTTGCTTTTTGACCATAGTCAAAGGTGAGGCATCTCACTTCCTCAAATTCATCATATGCTTTTTTAAATGCAACTGTGGAATCAAGCCCGGAGGAAAGCAATACTAAGACCTTCATCCAAATGCCCTTGTCTTTGCAATATCCAGCTCTATATCCTCGCATTCCACTGCAAATTGCTTTGCAATCGATCTAGCTAGTTCCATTGGCTTTATTTTCTTATCAATTTCCCTCAAGCCAATTGCCCCTTCTGGAGCTTGCTTTGAAGTGATGTTTATACCTAAATGGATTTTATAGCCATTTAAATTGGAATTTGCAATGCTAACGCTAAGCTTTTTCCCATTGAGGTATAAATCTCCACCTTCTCTGTTTACTTTTACTCCCAATTCCTGCAGTTTATCTTTAGCGATGCAAAGCAGCAATCTTTGAGCATAATATGCAAGCCTCAAATCAGCACTTGGATTTATGACTTCAACTATGAAGTGAATCAAATTCTCCCCCTTGATCTCCCTCCACCCTCTTTTATCCTTTAAATCTCGCATCTGCTCTCTAGGTACATTCATTCCCCCGCAAAATACCACTATTGAGCTGCCTTGCAAGCCCAATTCTTCCAATGCCCAGAGTGCTCGAAGCTGGGAGCCATCGTAGTTCAATCGCTTATTCAATATTTTCACTTTCAATTTAATCTTCATCCCCCTTCTCAATTTTAACCCACTTATCCTCCCCCTCCCATAGTTTTATTGATATTAGTTCAACGCTGTATCCCTTTAGCTTTTCCTTCATCTCTCTATAGATATATTGAGCAATTCTCTCACTAGTTGGATACTCCAAGAGCTCATTAAGATATCTATGGTCAAGCTGTGCAATTACTTCCCCAAGTAGTTTTTTAAGTATGAAGTATCAAATGCGTTGCACCATCTACCTTGCCAGCCACTATAACTTCAGCTGTATAGGTATGTCCATGGATATTCTTGCATTTGCCCTCATACCTAGGGAGACTGTGGGCTGCATCAAACTGCATTTCAACGCCAAGCTTCATATTCAATGATATAGGCTATCTGGATACAAATATTTATTTAAATAAGCATTAGTGCAAATATATGCGCCGGTGGTACATCTTTGCCTCGCTTGCAAGCTTGTATTTCTTTGTTTACTTCCACCGCGTTGCTCCAGCTGTAATTGCTTTTGATTTGATGCAGGAATTTGAAGCAAGCAGCGGTATTCTAGGCTTGATGAGCGCTGCTTATTTCTACACCTACGCCATTGTGCAAATTCCAATTGGCGTGCTCTCTGATTCTCTAGGCGCAAGAAAAACTGTTACAGTATTCAGCTTCATTGCATTCATAGGCACGATTTTATTTGCATTTGCAAGGGATATTCAAATGCTAGCGATAGGCAGAGCATTAATTGGATTGGGACTGGGGGGTGTTTTCATCCCCACTTTGAAGGTAATTGCTGAATGGTTTCTCCCAAATGAGTTTGCAACTTTAAATGGATTGCTGGTGGCAATTGGAAACCTAGGAGGCCTTGTGGCCTCAGCTCCACTTGCACTTCTAACCCTAGCTCTTGGCTGGCGCAGTTCTTTCTCACTTATTGCAAGCGTTACATTGATTTTAACAGCTATCGCTTGGCTTGTGGTGCGCGATAGCCCAAGCAGCTCCAAGTTTGAGGAGCGATTTGAAGTAAAGCAAGCGATTTTAACTGTGTTTAAAAAAAAGGAGTTCTGGCTGCTTGCAATTGTGGCATTCCTATCCTATGGCACGCTCATGAGTTTTCAAGGCCTCTGGGGCGGGCCTTTTTTAATTGAGAGTTATAAATTTGATAAAGCCACAGCTGGAGGTATTTTGATGTTCACTGCCATTGGCGTTATCATCGGCTGCCCCCTAGGTGGACTGCTCTCAGACCGCTACTTTACCAGCAGGAGGTCTATTTTTATATTCGGCGTGCTTCTTTATACTATTGCTTGGCTGCCGCTTGCCTTTACTCAAGATAGCTTGAGCTTTCCCTCCCTCTCCCTTATATGTTTCACCCTAGGCCTTGCCTTTGGAATTTCCTTCATAATGCTTGCAATAGCCAAGGAAATGTTCCCCAAGCAAATTGCAGGAACAGCTCTTGGATGTTTGAACATCTTTTTCTTCCTCGGCGCGGCTGGCTATCAATCCTCAATGGGCTATTTACTCCTCAATGGCTACGGCACAATGTTTAAATTTTTCCTAGGAAGTATGATATTAGCTTTACTCGCTGCGATGCTTGTGAGAGAAAAAATTTTATGCTGATTAAAAGGCATGCATATAAGCGATGGAGCAGAAGATTGGAGAGACCGCTGGTATTGTGTGGCACTATCTGCAAAAGCACGGTAAAACCTCAGTTACCAAGCTAGTTTCAGATGTTTCCTATGAAGCTAAGATTGATAAGAACACTATTTATATGGCAATTGGATGGCTGGCGCGTGAGAATAAACTCAATTTCTCCTTCGATAGCTTGGAACAAAGATGCGATGTCTGGCTTAAGTGATTGCCTCCAGCAATGCTCGAAGTCTTTCAACCGCAATTTTAAAACTCATTTTTCTATCACTATTTTTTATCTCAGGCACTATAGTTAGCTCTCTATGCTTAAAAAAACCTAAAGTTCTTTTAAAGTCAATTTCCCCCTCGCCAATTTGCAAGCCTTCATAGCTTACTCCAATTGCATCTGAAGCGTGAATATGCTTAGTATAAGGCGCTAAACTAGCTATATATTCATAAAAATCAGCATTTATATAGTTACAGTAGAGCTTTGCGTGACATAGATCTAAGCAAAGTTTTATTTGAAGCTGCTTCAGCACTTCAATTATCTCCTCCTTCTCTTTAAAGAGGTTTGCATTATACTGCTCAGCTTTATACCAGTAAAATTGAGGCATATTCTCCAAGGTGCAGATGAAGAGGGTGGGATCTATTCTACTCAAAATCTCCTCCAGCGATTCCATCAAGCGCTTCCTAGGAATTTCAATCGCTCGCTTAGCTATCCCCCCTGGATGGAGCACTATTATTGGTATATTTTTGAAGTACCCTGTTTCATATAGAGTTCTTGCAAGTTCAAATGTCTTTAAAACCATTGAGAGACTTTGCCTCCTTAGCTTTGCATCTTCTGCAGCTATATCGATTAAAATGCCATTTTCAAAGAATATTGGAGCGTGGACAATCAAATCAAAGAAGAAGAAGTTTAAATCTAAATCATTTACCCAATCGCTCTTCAAATCTTTTTCCTCTAAGGAGAACTCAAGTGCTTCCGGTTTCAACTCAAGCATTTGCTTATAATCGCTGCGTGCTACCTTAACCCCGATCTTCATTATTTGCCCATCCGCTGGGGTATTTTGGCATGCTCCTCAAGAAAAATAGCTATTCTTTCAAGCGCTATCTTTATTTTCTCCCTAGAAGCTGCATATGCACACCGCACGTGTCCCTCGCCGCATTCTCCAAATACATTGCCAGGCACTATAGCTACTTTTTGTTCCAGTAAAAGCTTCTCAGCGAATTCCTCGCTGCTCATACCAGTGCTCTTGATGGATGGAAAAGCATAGAATGCTCCCTTTGGCTCAAAGCAAGTCAGCCCAAGCTTATTCAACCCATCAACGATTAAACGCCTTCTTCTATCATATTCTCGAACCATGGCGCGCATGTCTTCATCTGCATTTTTAAGAGCTTCAATAGCAGCCATTTGAGCCGTTATTGGAGCGCAGAGCATGGTATATTGATGGATTTTATTCATAGCTGAGATTATCTCTTCATTTGCACAAGCATAGCCAAGCCTCCAGCCGGTCATTGCATATGCCTTTGAGAAGCCATTCAAAAGTATAGTTCTCTCCTGCATTTCAGGCAACGTGGAGAAGCAGCAGTGCTTGCCTTCATAGGTTAATTTATCATAAACTTCATCTGAGATAACTAGCAAGTCATATTCATTTGCTATCTCCGCTATGGCTTCCAATTCCTTCCTACTCATTATAGCACCTGTTGGATTGTTGGGATAGCTGATCAACAAGGACTTGGTTTTCTCAGTTATTCTCTCAACTATAGCCTCAGGCGTTACTTTGAAGTCATTCTCCAAACCCGTTGGCACTGGCACTGGTATGCCGCCTGCGAATATTACATTTGGTTTATAAGAAACATAGCATGGCTCAACCACAAGTACTTCATCCCCCGGGTTTGTGGTTGCTCTTATAGCTAAGTCCAAGCCCTCGCTCACCCCTGTGGTTATGAGCACTTGGGTTTTTGGATCATAATCAAGACCATATTCCTTTTTTATATGCTCAGCTATTGCCTCCCTGAGCTCGATCATTCCCATGTTAGAGGTATAGCTGGTGTAGCCTTTTTCAAGTGCATATATGCAAGCTTCTCTAACTTTCCAAGGAGTAACAAAATCAGGCTCGCCCACTCCCAGCGATACCACATCCTTCATTCCAAGTACCATGTCGAAGAACTTCCTAATTCCAGAAGGAGGGACACTTTTCACGCTATCTGCGATGAATTTCATAGGGAGATCCCCAGTCTTTTATTTTCCTCTTTTTCAAAGACAACGATTCCCTCCTCTTTATATTTCTTCAACATGAAGTGCGTATTAGTACCATGCACTCTTTCAAGAGGCGCGAGTTTTTCAGCAACAAAGAGGGAGACTTCTTTCATGGTTTTAGCTTCAACTACAACCGCTAGGTCATATTCCCCTGAAACTAAGTATACAGTTCGCACTTCAGGGAAGTTGGCCACTCGCTCTGCAACGCTATCATAGCCCTTGCCTCGCTCAGGCGTGACCTTGACATCGATCACTGCAGTTACCTTTTCCTCCCCTGCTTTTTCCCAGTCTACAACTGCTTTATACTTCTTAATCACGCCCTTCCGCTCAAGCTCCTTCATCCTTCTTATAACCTCTGCCTCAGGTAGAGCAACCATGGTTGCGAGATCAGATGTTGGAATTCGCGCATCATTTTCAAGTATGCTTAAGATCTCTTTATCCTTATCATCGATGTTCCTCATAGTGGCTATATTTTTACTCCTGCGCTCTATAAATCTTTTTTGGAGATAAATAAAATTAAGTGATAAATAAGTGATAAATGAATTCAAAACTTGAATACAATTAAACAAAATCAATTATATATTTGTATTGCTAATTAGAAAAAAGGGGTTATTGATATGGAGCCCAAGCGGGATTATCTCACCATGGATGATTTTGAGCTTAAAAATAAAACCGTGCTTTTAAGAATCGATATAAATTCTCCAATCGACCCTAAAACCGGTGCTATTCTCGATGATAAACGAATGCGGAGTCATATTAAAACCATTAGAGAGCTTGAGCACGCGAAAACAGTTTTACTATCACATCAATCTCGCCCGGGTAAGAAGGATTTCACCACTATGGAGGAGCACGCTAAGAGATTGAGTCAGCTTTTGAAAAAAGAAGTGAAGTATATAGATGATGTTTTCGGTTCATACTCTCGAAACTCCATAAAAGCGATGAAAAATGGCGATATAATTCTCCTTGAAAATGTGCGATTTTACTCCGAGGAGCAGATTGAGCAGAGTGCGCAGGAGCATGCTAAAACACAGCTTGTTAGAAAGCTCTCAAGCGTGGTTGAAATTTATTTGAACGATGCCTTTGGCACTGCTCATCGCTCCCACGCATCCATAGTTGGCTTCACAGCAGTTCTACCTTCAGGAGCTGGAAGGCTGATGGAGAAGGAAATTGATACTTTGAATAAAGTTCTAGAGCGATCAGAAACTGGTGGAGCTATTTTTGTTTTAGGTGGAGCAAAGGTCAATGATTCAATAAAGGTTATGAGGAATGTGCTTGAAAGAGGCAGCGCTGATAAAATCTTGGTTACAGGCGTTGTGGCAAATGTTTTCCTAGCTGCAAATGGAGTGAACATAGGGGAGAAGAACTTTAAATTCATACGCGATGGAGGCTTTCAATCGGAGATTGAGAATGCCAAGCAATTGCTTTCTAAATACAGCGAGAAGATAATGCTACCAGTGGACGTTGCCATCTCCAAGAATAATACTCGAGTGGAGGTATCCATACATCAAATTCCCTCGGAGTATCAAATCTGGGACATTGGATTTGAAACCATAGATAGATTTAAAAAGGAAATTGAAAATGCAAGTGTCGTGGTATTCAACGGCCCAGCTGGCGTTAATGAAGTCCCAGATTTTGCTTTAGCAACCAATGAACTTTTAATGGCCTGCACTAGAGCAAAATTTGCAGTACTCGGGGGCGGGCATACTTCAGCAGCTGTGGAAAAACTTGGAATTGAAAGCAAAGTCGCTCACGTGAGCACTGGAGGGGGGGCTTGCATGGATTATCTTGCAGGCGAGAAGATGCCTGGAATCATAGCTTTAATAGAAGCAGCTAAGCGGTATCGCTAACCTTTCCTCTAGCCTTTTTCTCTATCCTTTCCTCTAGCCTTTTCTCTCTTTTTCAAATTCATCCAATAAATACTTCAAGCCTTCTACTTTATCGCTGAAAAAAGTGAGACAAATTTTTTCCCAGTCAATCTTTAAAGTTAGATATATTGAGAGAGCGATCAAAATTATTGTTGCAATTACACCCAACCAGCCTCCCCCATTTAAGAAGAGCATAAACCATTCCATTGAATAGTGGCCGGTGTAGCTCACTATTAAGGTTAGAATTATTTTGCCAGCTAGCACTGAGGTAAAGAACTTAATGGGTGAGTAGCTCATAATTCCAAGTGGGACGTAAAGCACATCATCAGGCAGGGGGGTGGCCGCGAAGAGGAATATTATTAACATTCCATGCCGCCCTATTAGCCATCGCGCGAATTCTAGTTTTCTACGCCGCTGCTCTGCAAGCAAATGCCTGCTTTCATAGCCTATGCTATAGGTTATCAATTTAGCAATCGCTGCTCCAAGGGCACTTGCAATTGCTAATAGCACTGGGTTGAGGCCGAACGAAGGATTGCTAAGTGCAAAGACTATTATTAAATAAGGCAATGGTATGAAGAGCAGGAGGTTGCCTAAAAAACTCGCTGTAAAAATACCTATGTAGCCATAGCTAGTGGTAAGATTAAATAGCCATTCTATTAAGTCTGATTGCATAGTGCTCCTACAATTTACGGTCGAAGTATAGATTTTTGCCGGTGGCTGAAAGTGGAATTGCTATTATAATGCTTGCTTCCTTCAAATATCCCAGTTTCTTGGCTGCCGCACCAGCGCGATAGAAAATGCGATTGTCCACATTATGTATAGAAGCTGTTTTCACCGCTGAGCCTAAAGCAATGCCTAGGTCTAGAGCTTTAATTACACACGTAGGCCCTTCGAAATCAAGGCCTTGGATACGCTTAGCTTTATTATATTCCTCGCAAGTTTTAAAGCCGCATGCTCCGCAGTCTAAATTTGAAGCTTCACTTTTCACGCCTATCAAACACAAAGCACTGGATTGCTCCACATTCGAAGCATCCCGATCCCATCCCGGGCCACGGGCTTGAGCGCGCATTTCCTCAGCAATTTTTTTCAAATCCTCATCGAGCAATATTGCAGCATAAATCGTATCTCTACCTAGCGCTTTAGGTGCAGTGCGAATTGAATTCAACATAAGCTTCGCCACCAAGAGCACTGCTTCTCTTTCAATTTCCTTCCCACTAAGTATCATATTATCAACCTCTATTCATCTTTCCATATCCTTGAGAAAAAGCTTTTTTCCTTCCCCTGCTCCTCTAGCTTGGCTAGTTCTTCCAACAATTCTCTCTGCCGCTTGCTCAATTTGGTTGGAATGGTTACATAAACGCGTACAATTTGATCTCCATTTCCATAGCCATGCAAGCGAGGCATTCCCTTGCCCTTTAAACGAAATAGAGTATCACTTTGCGTACCAGGAGGTATTTTCAACTTTACTTTTCCATAAATCGTTGGAACATCGATCTCGCAGCCGAGTGCAGCTTGAGGGAAGCTTATTGGCACTTTGCAAATCAAGTCATCTCCATCTCTCTCGAAGAAGTCGTGAAGCTTAACTTTAACTTCAACATATAAATCTCCAGGCGGAGCACCCATTTCACCAGCTTCACCCTCTCCTTTAATGCGCAAGCGATAGCCTGTATCCACCCCCTTGGGAACTTTGATCAATAGCTTGCGTGTCCTTTGAACAATTCCTTTACCTCTACATTCACTGCATGGCACTTCAATATATGTGCCGCGTCCTCTGCACGCGTTGCAGGTTTCAATCCTTATGAATTGGGTAAAGCCTCGAGTTTGCGCATGTCTAACTTGACCAGTGCCATTGCAAGCTGGACATTTTCTTGGACTCGTGCCAGGTTTGGCACCTGTACCGCTGCATGTTGAACAAGTGATTTGCTTTGGAATTTCAATTTCTTTTTCAGCACCAAAAGCAGCTTCATTCAAACTCATTTCCAAGGTATATAAAATATCACTCCCGCGCCTAGGGCGGTATGCTTGCTCATATGCCTGTCTGAAGCGCGAGCCTAAGTCTCGGCCGAAAAAAATATCGAAGATGGAATCAAAGCTTCCAAAGCCAAAATCTCTGAAGATATCGAAGTCAAAGTCGCGGAATAAATCCTGCTGAGTATATCCAGCCATCCCAGCGTGTCCAAAGCGGTCATATTGAGCGCGCTTTTCATCATCGCTCAGCACTGCATAAGCTTCAGAAATTTCTTTGAATTTTTCCTCAGCATTGGGGTCTTTGCTTACATCTGGGTGATACTGCATCGCGAGTTTGCGATAGGCTTGCTTGATTTCTTCTTTTGTGGCATTTCTACTGACCCCTAGCACTTCATAGTAATCCCGCTTTTCCAATGCCAACACCGCTTCTATTTCTCTTTATCCTCATCCACCACTTTATAATCAGCGTCAACTGTCTTTTTAGCTTGATCGGTTTTAGCTTGATCGCTTGCTTTTGCTTCCTGCCTCGCAGCGGTTTGCTGATACATTATGGTCGCAATTTCATGCAGCACTTTAGTTGTGCTTTCAATCTCAGCTTTTATTCTAGCTACATCGTCGCTTTTCACCGCTTCTTTGAGTTTCTCAATTGCTTGAGTTGCTTTATCCTTAAGTTCTTTGCTTATCTTATCCCCAGCCTCTCTAACTGTTTTCTCAGAGGTATATATTAAGGAATCAGCTTGATTCTTAAGCTCCGCTTTTTCCCTTCGCTTTTTATCCTCCTCAGCATATTTCTCAGCTTCTTTGATCTTGCGTTGAATTTCCTCCTCCGATAGTCTATGCGGCGCAGTTATGGTAATCTTCTGCTCCTTGCCGGTTGCGAGATCTTTAGCTGAAACTGTGAGGATGCCATTTACATCGATATCAAAGGTGACCTCAATCTGTGGAACACCGCGTGGAGCAGGTGGTATGCCAATTAAATGAAAGCGGCCAAGCGTAGTATTATCCGCCGCCATTGGTCTCTCGCCCTGCAGTACGTGTATTTCTACGCTTGTTTGATTATCAGCAGCTGTGGTGAAGATCTGGCTCTTCCTAGTTGGGATCGTTGTATTTCTCTCTATGAGTTTGGTGAAAATACCGCCAAGGGTTTCAACGCCTAGTGAAAGAGGGGTAACATCCAATAGCACGAGATCTTTAACTTCTCCAGCAAGTACTCCACCTTGGATCGCTGCACCCATCGCCACGCATTCCATTGGATCTATACCTCGCTCTATTTTTTTGCCCATGAATTCCTCGACGAAGCGCTGCACGATTGGCATGCGCGTTGGGCCGCCAACTAATATTACTTTATCTATATCCTTTGGCTCAAGCTTGGCATCAGCTAGAGCTTGCTGCATTGGTCCTCTGCAGCGTTCAACTATGGGTGCTACTAGTTCTTCAAGCTTTGCTCTAGTAAGGGTCATTGAAAGATGCTTCGGCCCAGTTTGATCTGCTGAGATGAAGGGCAGGTTGATATCGGTGGTAAGCGCGGTTGAGAGCTCGATTTTTGCCTTCTCCGCTGCTTCTTTAAGGCGCATCATCGCCATTTTATCATTCCTAAGATCTATGCCTGTATCGCGCTTGAATTCTCTAACAATGTAATCTATTAATACATTATCCATATCTGTGCCGCCAAGCTGGGTATCCCCAGAGGTTGATTTTACTTCAAAAACTCCACCGCCGAATTCAAGGATTGTTACATCCAACGTGCCACCGCCTAGGTCGAAGACCATGATTCGCTGTTCTTTGCCAGCTTTATCAATTCCATATGCTAAGCTTGCTGCCGTAGGTTCATTGATTATTCGAACCACTTCCAAGCCTGCGATTCTACCAGCATCTTTGGTTGCCTGTCTTTGATTGTCATTGAAATAAGCTGGCACAGTTATAACCGCTTTCTCCACTTTTTCACCAATGAAGGCTTCAGCGTCTTGCTTTATCTTGCGAAGTAAGAATGCAGAGAGCTCTTGAGGGGTATATTCCTTGCCGTGTATCCTATATTTATAATCAGTGCCCATCTTTCTTTTAAATGCAGTTACAGTACCTTCAGGATTGCTTACAGCCTGCCTTCTAGCTGGTTCACCAATTAGCAGTTGTCCATCCTTTGTAAATGCAACATAGCTTGGGAAGGCTTTGCCTCCTAGAGTTACACCTTCAGAGCTTGGAATTATGGTAGGCCTGCCTCCCATCAAGACAGCAGCAGCTGAATTACTTGTTCCTAGGTCGATTCCAATTATTTTTGCCATTTTCTCACCTCTTTGAAACTTTAACTTTAGAAGTGCGAATTACCTTGGAATTAAAGGTATACCCTTTTTGAAGTTCCTCCAATATGATATTTTCCTCTGCATCCCTATTTTCAATTTGCGCAACTGCTTCGTGTTTAAATGGATCAAACTTTTCACCAACTGCAGAAATGGTTCGAAGTCCCTCTTTCTCAAGGACTTCATATAGCTGGCGATATAGTTTTTCCATTCCCTCCGCTATGCTCTTTATATTTGTATTTTCATATTCCATAACCTTAACCGCTTTTAAAGCACTTTCAAAGCTATCTAAAACAGGCAGCAGTTTTTTAACCAACTCTTCATTTGCAAATTTTATATAATCCATTTTTTCTTTGGCTGCAAGTTTCTTCAAATTCTCAATATCAGCCATTAAATACTGCAGCTGCGTGTAATATTCATTGGCAAGCTTGGTTTTTTCCTCAAGCTCTTTATTTTTAGCCTCAAGCTCTTTATTTTTAGCCTCAAGCTCAATCTTCAACTTAGCTATTTCTTCAGCTTGCGTATCATCTTTTTTCTCCAGTGACAGCTCTTTTTCAAGTTCCATATTCTTTCACCTAAAATAAAGGTAAAAAATGTAAAAAATTAATATTCTGATTCGAATTCCTCGCCCTTTGAAGTTGGAGGTTTCTTCTCCTCTTTTTCAAGTTTGCCTGCAGCAATTACATCGTCGATCCGCAGTATCATAGTTGCAGCTTCCGAAGCTGAGTGAATCGCTTGTGTTTTCACCCTCAATGGCTCAACAACGCCTTCTTTGAACATATCTATAACTTTACCTGTGTATACATTGAGCCCAGCGTATTTATTGCCTTTCTCATGCTCAGCTCTGAGATCTACGATGGTGTCAATTGGATCTAAGCCTGCATTCTCCGCAAGTGTCTTTGGAATTACTTCAATAGCATCGGCAAAAGCCTCGACTGCAAGCTGCTCCCTGCCTCCAACTGTTGCAGCATATTCTCTCAGGCGCAGGGCAACTTCAACTTCAGCTGCACCTCCACCTGCCACGATCTTGCCATCCTCAATCGCTGCTTCAACCACTCGCAGTCCATCATTGACCCCTCGCTCAAGTTCATCTACAACGTGCTCCGAGCCTCCTCTGAGTATTATGGTAACTGCCTTTGGATTCTTACATTGCTCCACAAATATCATTTCTTCCTCGCCATATTTGCGTTCTTCAACAAGCCCAGCGCTACCTAAGTCCTTAGGTGATAGTCCCTCTAAGCTTTTGACTATCGTAGCACCTGTAGCTCTAGCTAGCTTCTTCATATCACTTTCCTTTATTCTTCTAGCTGCAAGGATGTTAGCCTTAGCTAGGTAATGCTGCGCAATATCATCTATGCCTTTCTGGCAGAGCACCACATTTGCACCCGTAGCTGCAATTTTGTCAACCATGCTCTTCAATATGCGCTCTTCCTCATCCAAGAATGCTTTTAATTGATCTGGCGATGTTATTGAGATCTCTGCGTCCACTTCAGTTTTCTTATATTCAAGTGCAACATCTAACAGCAGTATCTTTGCATCCTTGACCCTCTTAGGCATGTGCGGATGCACCACTTCTTTGTCTATAACCACTCCTTCAACCAACTTCGAGTCTGAGGAGCTGCCTCCTTCGATTTTCTGTATCTGTACGTTTTCTATATCTGCCTTTCCATCTTCAACAATTGCCTTCACTGCTCGCACGCATATATCTGAGATTTCATCCTTGGCTGTCTCTGCACCCTTCCCAGTTATAGCTGTGAGTGCCACTTGCCTCAATAGCTTCTCATTGTTTATATCCACATCTATGGCTATATTTTTCAGCACTTCCTCTGCTTTCTTAGCCGCTAGCTTATAGCCTGATACTACAACTGTTGGATGGATTTTTTGATCAATTAACTTCTCAGCATTGGCAAGCAGTTCCCCTGCTATTACCACTGCTGTAGTGGTTCCATCTCCCACTTCGTCATCCTGCGTCTTCGATACTTCCACCATCATCTTCGCCGCTGGATGCTCAATGTCCATTTCCTTCAAAATGGTTACTCCATCATTGGTAATCACCACATCCCCCAAGCTATCCACTAGCATTTTATCCATTCCCTTAGGGCCAAGTGTAGTGCGCACTGCAGCTGCCACTGCTCTAGCTGCTAATATATTCATGCTCTGCGCCTCTCTACCGCGAGTTCTCTGACTTCCTTCCTTTAAAATTAATACAGGCATAGTTTGCTGCTGCACCATTTATACACCTCCAGTTTAAACAACAGCCAAATAACTAGACATATTAATTGATGAACACTTCTATATAAATTTTTTCCCTTTTTATTTTTAAAGGGTATCCCCCTTCTTTCCACTCCACTATCATTTTTGTATAAAAGGATACATAATAGAAAAATATAAATACTTATAATTGTATATTAAAAACAGTATATTTGTCATCATATAGGTATTAGATGAACCATTATAAATAAAGTCTTCCATGCGAAATTAAGGGGTTGGCTTTTTATTTTAAAATTAGCCTGAAGCTTATTCGCAGTTAAACGTTAACCATAATTTTTATTAATTAAATAAACCTTTTTTAAGTGTAGCTCATTAACGCGGGGTGCTAAATTTGGATGGCGGTATATTTGATCATTTATTGAAAGTGGAGAGAGTTTTTGAGAACAAAGAAATTCTACGCCCCTCCTATACCCCAGATTATCTCCCTCACAGGAAGGCTCAGATTGATGCTTTGGCAAGTGTCTTAGTGGTTGCTTTAAAAAATGAAACTCCATCCAACGTTCTTATCTATGGTAAAACAGGAACTGGTAAAACCGCTACAGCTAAATACGTTGGCAAGGAGCTCGAGCGCGCTGGAGAGGCAAAAGGTGTCCCCTGCATAGTAATGTACTTGAATTGTGAAGTAATTGATACTCAATATCGCGTGCTTGCGCATTTAGCAAATCGCTTTAATCGGGAAGTGCCCTTCACAGGCTGGCCTACGGATCACGTATATAGAGAGTTTCAGGAAGCCCTTGATTCAAAAGAGCAGGTGGTAATAATCATCCTTGACGAAATTGATAAATTAATCAAGAAAAGTGGTGACGATACCCTTTACAATCTATCTAGAATTAATGCTGAACTCAAGAGAGCTAAGCTGAGCATCATTGGCATAACCAATGATTTAAAATTCACCGAATATTTAGACCCTAGAGTAAAAAGCTCCCTGGGGGAGGAGGAGATAATCTTCCCGCCTTATAATGCGGACCAGCTTAGAGACATCTTGGAGCAAAGAGCAATCGTTGCCTTCAAAAAAGGTGCACTTGCACCAGGAGTAATTCCCCTGTGCGCAGCGATGGCAGCTCAAGAGCACGGTGATGCAAGGAGAGCACTTGATCTATTAAGAGTAGCTGGCGAGCTTGCGGAAAGACAAAATGTATCTATGGTAACTGAAGAGCACGTGCGTCTAGCTCAAGATAAAATTGAAATTGATAGAATTACTGAGGTGGTGAGAACTCTTCCAACTCAAAGTAAGCTAGTGCTGTATAGCATGATTCTGCTCGAAGAAGGAGGAGTGAAAAATGCCACCACAGGTGAAGTTTTCAATGTATATAGAAAGCTATGTAGGCAAATCGATGCAGATGTGCTTACTCAAAGGAGAATAACAGATTTAATATCTGAACTTGACATGCTTGGTATAATAAATGCAATGGTGGTTAGTAAAGGGAGATATGGCAGAACCAAGGAAGTTACAATGAGTGTGCCCCTCACTAGCACTAGAAGAGTTCTACTTGAAGACCTGCGCTTGAGAATGCTTGAAGGCATCAAAACACAACCATTATTGGAGAACTTCACTCAAACCACGTTAGGCGGGTAACCTATATTAAATGCACGCCCTCAAATCCAATTCTAGCTTCTTTTACTTCACCAAAGTTCTTTAAAAATTTTTCCTCCACATCCACTGCGAAAACAGTATCGCCAATCATAGCCATACTTGCAAGTCCCCCTCTTGCCTCAACAGCCTCGATGATGTCTCTAGCTCTACTGCTTAATATTTCTGTTTCATATGAGAATTTCTTCGAGAGCGCCATGAAATTTTCAAAGGTTGGCTTTTTTAAAAGAGCCTTCAAAGCCTTTCTACCGGAATTATTTATCTTCTTCTTGGCTATCGAGCTTGTAATGACTTCCTTTGTAGGAATAGCCCCCATTGCTATATAAAAAATTTTTATCCCTTTAGTTGGAATTCTATCCACATCTCCAAAGCCAATTGCTCCAGGCTGCTTTCTAATAACTACACCTCCATAGCACTGCCCAGTTACACTTCCAAGTCCAGTGCGCTTTTCTACTTCAGCGATATGTGCGATTAAAGCCAATTCATTGAAACTCCTTCTCAAATTTAAAGCTTGATTCAATGCAAAGGCAGTGCTCAATGCGCCAGCACCACTTGCTCCAAGCCCACAGCCAATTGGAACCTCAACTTTAGATCTCACCTCAACTTGCACTCCTGGAGCAAGTGCATTAACAACCCATCTACTCGTCTCAGCCTCCTCTAGCTTTCCATTCAACTCAATAAAGGTTTCAGAGCCAGTTTTAACTTGAGTTGTTGTTCCCACATCTAAGGTAAATCCACAGCCCCTTGAACCCATTTTCCTAGGATCGCTATCTTCGCAGATCTCAAAAAAACCAGTTATATGCGCAGGGGCGAAAGCTCTGCCAACTTTTAGCATTTAAGCCTCTCCACCACTGCGTCAAATATCTTTGCCGCTATCTCTCGCTTTAAACCAGAAACTTTTTCAATGCTTTTTTCATCGATGATGAAAACTTCATTACTCTCACCACCAATCCCCCCGCTGCCAACTTCATTTGCAACTATCATATTAAGGCGGTCGCGCTGCATTGCAAATTTAGCGCGCTCGATTAACTCTTCATTAGAAACGTGAGTCTCAGCTTTAAAACCCACTATATATAAATCAGGATATCTCTCTCTAACCCTCCTAATGAGCTTTGGAGCTGGCTTGAGGCGAAGTAAAACAGGCTCCCCAGATTTGATCTTCGTAGCACTTCTAGCGACGGTAAAGTCTGAGATCGCCGCAGCGCTAATCAATATATCATATTTTTCACTCTCAAGCTCTCTCATAACTGCGCTGATCATATCCTCCACTCCCTCAGTGTATATCGTTTTTATCTCTGAAGAAGCGCAATTTAAATTAGAGCGATGGACAAGTGTAACGCTCGCACCCCTTCTATATGCCTCATTTGCAAGCTCAACACCAGTTCTGCCTGAGCTTCGATTGGTTAAAATTCTAATTGGATCCAGAGCCTCAGCTGTGCCTCCACCTGTTATTAAGATTTTCTTGCCCGCTAGCTCATTAGCACCAAGGCAGCGCTCCACATTAATAACTATTTCCTCCACACTAGCGAGCTTCGCAGTTCCCTCCTCAATCCTAGGAGCTATGAATTTAATTCCGATTTTTCGAAGCCTCTCAATATTTTCAGTAAGTATCGCGTGAGAATACATTGAGGTATGCATAGCTGGAGCAATCATTATGGGAATTTTTGACCCAAGTGCTGTGGTAGCAAAGGTGGTAACAGGTGTATCGTCAATTCCACAGGCGATTTTACTTATAGTATTGGCTGTGCAAGGTGCAATTAAAAGTAAACTCGCTTTAGCTTCACGCTCGCCACAGTGCTCAATATGCTCAACAGCTCCTGAGATTTCAGTTATAACCTTGTGCCCAGTGGCATATTCAAGGGCATTTGGATGCAGAATGCGCATGGCTTCCTTACTCATGACCGCATAAACCTCAGCGCCGTGGCGGATTAATTCACGAGCAAGTTTAACGCTTTCAATTGCTGCAATGCTTCCTGTAACTCCTAAAACAATTTTCTTCCCAAGCAAAGTTTTTGCCTTCGTTGCTTTAATATCAAAAGCTGGATGAGCTTCTTCGAAGCGCATGGTTATAGATAGCATCTTTTTTCTATATAAGTTTCTTTCAAATTAAATGGGCTCGACCGGATTTGAACCGGTGGCCTTCGCCGTGTAAAGGCGATGTCATAACCTCTAGACCACGAGCCCTTTATCTACTAATTCGCTGCACCGCTAGTGCAATATCCGCTGCTTTAATTGTCTTTCTGCCAGCGTGCTTTGCTAGTAGAGTTGCTTCTTGAGAGATTTTCAAGGCATATTTTTCCAAGACCTCTGCAAGAGCTACACAAGCTTCATCGCTCACTCGCTCAGCTCCAGCGGCTTTCATTAACCTCGCCATGGGTGCATTGGGCAATTCTAATTCTTTAGGCATAATTTTTTCACCTTGTTTAAGTTTAAAGGGATGTTTATAAAAAACTTTCGCATATTGGACTAATTTTAATCCAGTTTTTTGATTTAATCTTTATTTACGTCATAATTTGAAAAAATCTAGCTATAAATGCATTATAATGATTATTATGATGATTTTAAATTTTTAGTAGATTTATATTAAAAAAATAACAAGAATAAATTATTTATTGGTATAATTTTAAAATATATATTGAATGTTTGGTAAATTAAATCTGTTCATCATCGTTTTATTTCTTTTATCGCTATTGATTGCTTCAGATAACTCAGCAAATTTAAATATTCAAAGCAGCGTTGCAGCCGAGGTCAACATCTCCCTCGACTTCAAGCCAATGCTTAATGATTACAAGGTCAATAAATCCACTGAAATTTGGAGCGCAGCTGACCCCACGCAATATATAACTCCTTGCGATGAAGTAGTGCAGTGGTATGCTAATCATACTAAATTGAAAAAAGTAAATGAAAACATTTACATCATAGAATATGAAGATGGATCTCCTTTAAGTTTGAATTATGTTCGAGATCAAGAGCAATTTGGAGTTGAAGATTACTGGATCAAGCCATCTTACTATCTTGCTCACGCTTATAAAGGTAAACTCCTCTCAGGAGATTGCGAGGATGCTGCAATTGCAATGGCTTCAATATTGCTTGCAAAGGGGTATGATACAATAGCAATTCTAGGATATGTGGAAAAGGAAAAAAATGGCAGCATAGGCAGACATGCTTGGGCTGAGACCAAAATCGATGGTAAAATATACATCGTGGACTTCAATTCTCTCTATGAAAAAAGCTATTTTCAAGCCACGCGCGATTGGAAGCCAAGATATATGTGGAACCACTTGCTTAGCTTCAGGGATTACTCACCAAATTGGAATTCAATTGAGCCCTCGCTGGCCTCTGAAAGTCGCTGCTCTCCACAGTAGGGGCAGATCAAATCCACCACGCTTTTTGACCAAGGTACATCTTGAAACTCAACTCGCATTTCAAGTCCGCAGCGATCGCAGCGAATTTCCTTAACATCGCCGCTTTGAATATAAGCCATATAAGTAAAAAATTATAAGCCTAGAATTTAAGCTTTCTCATAGATAAAAATTTGTAACTGGAGATACTGAGGTATAAATCATGGGGGTCGACCTCGGTGACTTGATTGAGCGAGAGGAAATCGAGCTTAGTGAACTGGCGAATTGCATACTCGCAATCGATGCTCATAATGCACTTTATCAATTTTTAAGCATCATTCGGCAGCCAGATGGTACACCTCTTATGGATTCGCAGGGCAGAATCACCTCTCATCTCTCAGGCTTGATTTACCGCACCACTAATTTAATGGAAATGGGAATAAAGCCTATTTTCGTTTTCGACGGCAAACCACCTGAGTTTAAGCTGACCACTCTTGAGGAGCGCAGTTTAATTAGACAGAAAGCTGAAGCAGCTTGGATGGAAGCTAGGGCCTATGGCATTGAGGGCTTTAAATATGCTCAAGCAGCCTCAAGATTAACACAAGAAATGATAGGCGAAGCAAAGAAGCTGCTTAAATACATGGGCATACCTATCGTTCAAGCACCATCTGAGGGCGAGGCGCAAGCTGCTTTCCTTGTGCTTAATGGCGATGCAGATTTCACTGCTTCTCAAGACTATGATTCATTGCTATTCGGATCCCCTAAGCTAGTGAGAAATTTAACTGTAACTGGGAAGCGGAAGCTACCATCTAAGAATATATATATCGATGTTAAGCCTGAGAGGATAGAGCTGCGGGAAGTTTTAAAGCAGCTTGAAATCACAAGGGAGCAGCTTATAGAAATTGGAATTTTAATTGGCACAGACTACAATCAAGGGATAAAGGGAATAGGGCCGAAAAAAGCCTTGAAGCTGATCAAAAAGCATGGCTCAATCGAAGGAGTATTCCAAGAATTAAATCAAAGTATAGCGAGTTGGAGGGAAATAAAGGAATTTTTCCTAAATCCCGAGGTTACCTCTGATTATGAAATAAAATTTAGCCCTCCAGATAGCGGGAAAATAAAACACTTCCTCTGCAAAGAACATAGCTTCTCCGAGGAAAGAATCGATAAAGTGCTAGAGAGATTGAGCTTGATAAAAGAAACATCTAAACAGAGAACACTTGACCAGTGGTAAATACTTTATTAAAAATTAAATAAATATTAATTTTAAAATATTAAAATTAATTATTAAAGCTTTTTAAAACTCCCAGCGCGCTTCAGCGGAGGAGTCATAACTGGTCTCTCCTCGACTAATCCCTCAGGTTTATAGTAGAGGATAAGCAGCATAAGAATTCCGAAGAAGATGTACTCCAACCAAGTGGCTTCAAATGGTAGATGTAGAATACTTCTTATTTCAAATTTATAAACCGCTAGGAAAACCTTTGTAAGGATGAAGCAAAATACACCGATTGCAACGCCTCTATTATTTCCCATACCGCCTAATAGAAGCATGAGGATTGGGAAAAAAGTCCATTCGACTCGAAAATAAACTGAAGCGATTACATTCACACTATAAAAGGAATAGAGAGCACCAGCTAGAGCAGCTATGCCTGATCCCAATGCCACGGTTTTTACTCTAAGCCTAAAGATGTCCTTTCCAAATGCTCTAACCACATCTTCATTCTCTCTCATAGCCTTTAAAAGCCTTCCATAGGGAGAAGCTAGGAGCCTCTCCACTGAAAGAAAAACCATCAATGCTAAGCTTAAGCTCAAGATTGCGAAGGCAAATAAACGCTGCTCGCCTGGTACCCAAGCTAAGACATCAGGTATGGTAACGCCATAATAGCCGCCTACAATGGAGGGGTTGTAATTTGAAACTAGATAGAGAACCTCGCTTATTGCAAGTAGAGTTATTGCTAAATATTCATGTTTCAACTTTGCGCTTGGCAATATAAAGATAGCGCCTGCGAGAGCTCCTACTGTGAAGGCAATCGTTAGCGAGGCTATCAAATAAACTAAACTCAAATATGGATTTTGAGAGAACATTGGATTTACTGCACTCTTCACCATTCCACTTGCCTCTATTATCTCGCCACTTATATCTAGGAGTAGCATTAAAATGCGATTCATTATACCTCCAACTGCTATGGCTCCGATGAGCACTGCCATTGCTCGCCCGAAGTTGGGAATTCCAGCGTAGCCATATTCGATGTTCAAGCTAAGTGCAACTATCAAGTAAATCGCAAAGCCAATTATAATATTCAATATGAAGTACTCCTGCGCCACTTTAAATTCCTCCTGATTCCTGCAATTCCAGTTGGTGCAAATATCAAAGCTGCAACTAATACTCCCAGTGAAACTACTTTACTATATACAAGCACGCCAGGTCCTAAGAGGTTTGAGAGATAGAAGGTTATGAGCGACTCTGAAATTCCAATGATATAGCCTCCAGCTAGAGCGCCATTTATACTTTTCAAGCCTCCCACTATGCTTGCTGCAAATATGGATACAATTACCAAGGCTCCAGTTCCAGGAACTATTTCTTGGCGAAAAGGCAGCATGCTCCCTGCAGCTGCAGCTAAAGAGCCGGAGAGAAACCAAGAAAATAAGCGGGTGTGCTCTACATCCACGCCCATTATCTCAGCTAATGCAGGGTTCTCCATAGAGGCGCGCAAAGCTATACCAAATTTGGTTTTATAGAGCAGCGTGAATAAAGTTAGAAGCAGTAGAAAGATTGCAATGCTTGAAATCCAGAGTATTGCATCCACTCCAAGTAATTCAAAGTCAAGGGGTGTAAAAATGAATTTTTTCGTCGTTCTTCCAGTTAAGCTGCTGAGAGTTTCAGAGTATGCTCCAAGGATTCCGAGGAATATTAAATCTAGGGCAAGGGTAGCGATCATAAGTGTAACAACTCTTACTCCCTTTTTAATCATAGGCTTAAGGATGAAAAAATAAACCCCCACTCCAATTGCACCCCCTAAGATGAATGAAAGTAGGAGAGAGTAATAGGGGTGCATGCCTAGTAAAAGCCATAGCGTGAGAGAGAGATAGGAGCCAGCTATCGCCATGCTTCCTTGCGCAAAATTGGGAACAGCTGTAGTGATATAGGTGATTGTTAAGCCAATGCTGAGAAGAACCAATAGATTAGCATAAACAACCGCTCCTTCTAAAACAGCCATCATACCTCCAGACAAAGTATATATTCAAAGCCTTATATTTATGTATGCTATTTGGAAAAAAAGGGGTTTAAAATGAAGATAAAGTTGCTTCTAGTGCTTGCACTAACTGCACTTCTCGCTGGATGCGCTCAAATCCCTGAGAAGCCCAAGGAAGTGGAAATTCCAATTGGCGTATTAGTGGATCTCTCAGGACCTCTAACCACATATGGTGATGATATTAAAACCACGGTTACAATTGCCAGTGAAAATATAAATAAATACTTTGAGAAAGAGGGAAAGCCCTATAGAGTCAAGCTCTATGTCGAAGACACCAAGGTCGATCCCAAGATAAGCTTGGACAAAGTTATGGCATTGCATAGCAAAGGCGTTAAAGTAATCGTTGGTCCTATGGGAAGTGGAGAGCTTAAGAATATCATTGAATATGTAAGGTCAAATAAAATAGTTGTAGCCTCGCCATCTTCAACCGCGGAGACCAAGTACATAGGTGTGACCAAGCCTGAGGAAAAGAAATATGTCTTTAGATTTGTAGCCACAGATTCATTCCAAACTAAAGCAATAGCAAAGCTTGCTCAAGACCTAGGCGTGAAAGCAGTGGTTATAACCTACATAGGCAATGCTTGGGGCAAAGGTCTTGAGGAATTCGGCAGAGCAGAGTTTGAGAAGCTTGGAATCTTGGTTAAAAACTCAGTGGAGTATCCAGATCCACCTCCAGTTGACTTCACACCATATACAGCTACACTTGAGGGAGCGGTAAATGAACTTTTGAAGAACTACACTGCTGCAGAAGCTGCAGTGGTTGCATTCAGCTATGAAGAAGTGGCCACGATGCTTGCTCAGATAAGAGAGAACTCTATATTGCTCAATATTACTTGGATTGGATGCGATGGCACAGCTAAAAGTGGCAAAGTTATCACCGATGTAGGTCAAAAGGCAAGCAAGGTCAAGCTCTATAGCACAGTCTCAGAAACCCGAGGGGGGAAAACCTTCGATGAGTTGAATAGCACATACTATCAGCGTAAAAATACCACGCCTAAGAGCTATGGCTTAAATGCTTATGACGCTGCTTGGGTATTAGCTTTATCCTATGCACAGGTGCATGGCACTCTGGGTAAATACGATGAAGATGCTATGGCTGAAGCAGTGCCAAGGGTAGCGGTGAATTACAGCGCAGGTATGTATGGCAACATCACCCCGGTGAGCGGCGAGGTAAAGCTCAATGAATACAATGATAGAATTGGCTCAGAGTATAGAATTTATGCAGTCTATGAGAGCAATTGGAAAGAAGTTGGAGTATGGAAGTTTGCGACAAACAGAATAGAGTGGAGCTAGCTACTCGAAATCTCACAAAGCGCTTCGGCGAATTCAAAGCGCTTGACAGTGTTAGCATCGATGCAGACAACGGTATTACCTTGATAATTGGACCCAATGGAAGTGGTAAGACAACATTTATAAACGTGGTCACAGGCTTCCTAAGTGCAGATGAAGGTAAAGTGTTATTTGAGGGGAGGGATATAACAAATCTCCCCCCTCACGAGATTTTTAAGCTGGGAATAGTGAGAACCTTTCAAACCTCTCAGCCTCTTAAGAAATTAACCGTGCTTGAGAATCTTTTAATAGCTGAGGGCAGCTATGGAGAGGATATACTGCAAAGCTTCTCAAGGAAATGGCTTAAGAAAGAGGAAGAGCTTGTAACTAAAGCTCTCTCAATCTTAGAATTTTTAGGAATGAAGCAACTCTGGCGTGAAAAAGCTCAGAATCTAAGCGGTGGGCAGCTTAGATTGCTTGAGATAGGCAGAGCATTGATGTGCGAAGCTAAGTTAATAATCATGGATGAGCCTATAGCAGGTGTAGCGCTTGATTTATCCCACTTATTGTTTAAAAAACTCAAAGAATTAGCGGGCAAAGGAATCTCGCTGTTAATTGTAGAACATCGCTTGGATGTTGCCTTGGAGTATGCGGATCAAGTTTATGTGATGGCAAATGGTAGAATTGTAGCTGAAGGCAAAGGTGCAGAGGTAATTGAAAATCCAGAGGTCATAGAGGTGTATCTAGGTGCTTAAAGTTGAAAATCTATCCGCGGGTTATGGAGAACTGCGCATCCTATTCGATGTAAACGCTGCTTTGGAGAGTGGAAAAATAACTGTAATTGCAGGTCCAAATGGCAGTGGAAAAAGCACTTTTTTGAAAGCCATCTTTGGCTCAGCCACCATTCATTCAGGACGAGTCCTCTACCGCGGAAGAGATATAACCCATCTTCAACCTCACGAGAAAACTAGAATGGGAATAGCTTATCTCCCTCAGGTGGATAACATCTTCATCGATCTAACTGTTGAAGAGAACTTGAAAATGGCTGGCTATCTCTTAGAAGATGGAGAATATATAAAGCGCAGAAACCTAGCGCTTGAGCTCTTCCCAGACCTTAAGGATAGGTTAAAGCAGAATGCAGGCACGCTGAGCGGTGGCGAGAGACAGTTCCTCGCTTTAGCAAGTGCGCTGATAAGAAGGGCGGATTTGCTCATGCTTGATGAACCCAGTGCAATGCTATCGCCTAAGTTGGCAAGCACCATTTTTAATAAAATCTTGGAATTGAAGAAATTTGGACTTACAATTTTAATAGTTGAGCAGAATGTAAAAAAAGCACTGGAGATAAGCGATAATGCATACATGCTCATCAACGGCAGAGTTGTTTTCCAAGGCACCTCTAAGCAGCTGCTTGAGCACGAGAAATTCGAGAGATTCTGCATAGGGGCAAAGATTTTTGATTAATTTCACCATAAATAGTATTATGACTCGAGCATTATTTTTAATGGATAGCTACTTGAAGGAATGTGATAGCGAAGTTCTCTCAACTAAAAATGGGAAATATGTGGTTTTAGATCAAACCATCTTCTATCCTAAGGGAGGGGGTCAGCCTTGGGATACAGGGAAGATGATGGTGGGAAATAAAATTTTTAACGTTGTTGCTGTGGTGAATTACTCCGGCGCAATAGTTCACGAGGTTGATCAAGCTGGTTTAAAAGAAGGCGATAGAGTTAGATGCGTGCTTAACTGGGAACGTAGATATAAACTAATGCGAAGCCATACAGCTGCCCATGTGTTTGGCTCGCTTCTATGCACAGGCACAGGCGCACTTATCACTGGCAATCAACTTGAAGAAGATAAGATTCGCTTCGATTTTAATTTAGAAAAATTCGATAGAGAAATAATTGAGGAGTACATCGAGAAAGCAAATGAAGCATTTAAAAAAGACATTGATTTGAAATGGTATGAGCTTCCTAGGGAAGAAGCCCTTAAAATCCCAGGTGTGATAAAGATGGCTGGTGCTTTTCCACCGAATCTACCTAGCTTGCGCATTGTTGAAATACCTGGCATTGATATTCAAGCTGATGGTGGAACGCACGTTAAAAATCTAAGGGAGGTTGGACAGTTAAAATTGCTGAAAGCTGAAAATAAAGGGAAGAACAATAGAAGAGTTTACCTAGCGCTCATATGAATATCTATCAACGTTTTCTAACCCCTGAATTTAAACCATTTGATCCACTTGAATTGGCTAGGGAAACTGAGAAACTTGTGACTAGGGAAGGAAATGGGCTGGAGAGGAAATACATTGGTATTTATTCAGCGCCTGTATATAGAGGAATTGCCACAGGCTATGCTGTAGGCTGCTGCTTGCGCTGCATTTACTGCTGGACAGACTGGTCTAGGGATTATCCTGAGAAATTCGGGTTTTTCTACTCTCCTAGAGAAGCTGCTGAAAGATTATTTAAAGCAGCTAGAGAGGGCATAACTTCGCCAGGCTGGGAGAGATTCAAACACCTTAAGATAAATAAACTGCGTCTCTCAGGCTGTGAGCCTACAATTGGAAAAGCACATTTGCTTGCTTTACTTGAATATGTGGAGAAATCAGGCTATCCCTTTTATTTAGAAACAAATGGCATACTGCTAGGCGTGGATAGAGCGTATGTGAAGAAATTATCAAAGTTCTCTAAATTCATTTACGTTAGAGTTTCCTTCAAAGCAGCTACACCAGAGGGCTTTACTCAAAGAACCGGTGCCGCTGGCAAATACTATGAACTTCCCTTTAAAGCACTTAAATATCTATTAGATGAGGGAATTTATGCAAGGGCAGCTGCAATGACAGATCCAAGGATCATGTCAGGTGAGGAAAGAGAAATTTTAATAGAGAGATTAAATGAAATCGACCCAGCTGCGAATTACCCAGCAACGCTGGAGGAAGAGCAAACAGATGCCTATGATACCACTATTAAAAGACTAAAGGCAGCTTCAGATGCAAAATTTGCCAAGAAGCTGGAGGAAGCAATTGAAAGATTATAGTAGCAATTTTGAATCTAAGTTCTCTCGCATCTACATTTTCTTGATGGTTAATTGTTCAATTGCTTATAAAAGCATCTGCCCTTCATTAAGAAAAGCCTCAACTCTTTTAACATCTTCTCTCAACAGCTTCTCATAGCAAGGCATATATTCCAACACTATGCATCCACTGTATTGCCTTGCCCTTAAAAGTGAAAGCAACTCAAACACAGGATATCTACCAGTGCCTATTGGCAAATGCTCATCGCCTTTTATTTGATCGCTTAAATGCACTACTTCAATTTTACTTAAACATAGATTAACTTCATCCAAACTGCTTTCAACATCCGCGTGGCTGGTATCATATGTCAGTTTTAAAAACACCTCATTGAAAGCACTATACATATCCCTCGCATTGGCTATCCATTTATTACTCCAAG
>JBBIOZ010000001.1:0-25418 GCA_037443105.1 Methanocellales archaeon | reverse complement strand
GTTTTCATAAGCAAGTACCACTCCAAGCTCACTTATCTCCCACTTAAGTTCATTTAACTTAGCCATAGCTAGCTCTCTGCTACCTCGCTGGGGATGAATGGAGATCAATTCAACTTCATATTCCCTCTTTATGAATTTCAATACATCTAAGAACTCCTCATCGAATACATCTATAGTTGGAGCGTGAACGCTGAATACCTTTATATTAAGCTCCCTAAGTTTTTGCTTCAGCCTGCGATGATCGATTGAGAAAAATTGCTTTTTCTTATAAAAAGATAGCTGTATTCCTAGGTCTGCAAAATTGCTTAAGTCATAGTCATTTGAATAAACAAACTTTGATGCAAGTACTTTTACCCTTCCTTTTTCTTCTTCCTTGGCTTTTGTTTCCATATTCTTTTTTTTGTTTCCATATTCCTTCTACTTCATCATTTTGAGGAAGTTAACTATAACCGGGAGCTTGGCGCTGTAGAATAGCGATGCCTCTGCATAGCTTGAAAAGAGGCAGCCTTTGCAATTTTCTGCCCTTTTTCTCAAGCAATCTGCTTTTTCAGAATACCAAATCTCTTTCAATGGCCGCTCCCTGATGGAGCCAACTATGCCTTTGCACATTTTGACCCTTCCATTTGGATCAACGTGCAGCAGGAAGCGATCGATGCAGCACTTGAAATCTGGCTTTAGATCGCGAATCATTTTTAAATAAGCAATGGAATTCAATATTCTATGACCTTGTTTTTTAAGCTCAATTAAGCGGTCTATGGCCCTGCTATACCCCGTGAGATTTCGAACTCGCTCCTGCCATATTTCACTTGATAGCTCTTCATATTCGTGAACTGGTTCAAAGAGAATTCCAACGCCATAGCTCTCTGCAATCTCAACTAGTTCTTCCAATTCAGCTATGTTTTTACTGGTTATAACGCAGTTTATTACAGTTTTGAATTTATACTTAGTAGCAAGCTCTAATCCCCGTAAAACTTTGCTAAGCTCTCCACCTCTCAACTCATTATAAGTTTTTATTCCATCAATGGAAATGGCAAGGTAGTCCAAATGATGTGCAATTTCAGCGATCCTCTCCTCAAGGAGTATGCCATTGGTTATCAAGAAGTTACTCATACCTCTTTGCTTAGCATATGCTAGGCACTTTGCTAAATCCCCTCTAATTAAAGGTTCCCCTCCCCAAATATTATAAACCACAGCTCCAAGACCGATAGCTTGATCTATTAAATCCTTTATTTCTTCAAATGAAAGCTCGGATTCAAATTTAGGTCTCCTCCAGAATGGACAGAATTTACAGCGCAAGTTGCATTCATTAGTTATGCTATGGCAGAGAACAATTGGCGCTTTTTTAATTCTGCTTTTTATAATTTTTGCGAATTGCAGCAAATTCATATTTTTATTTTCCTTTTTTTAAGCTATTAATACAGCTATTATTCCAGTTAAAAATATCCCATCAAAAGTCCCAGCTCCGCCAATCGATGCCATTCGGGCTCCTAGGTCTGGAATTTTCTTCAAATTAAGTAGATCAGCGCCTATGAGACAGCCGAGGGTGCCTGAGATATAGGCGACCAAAGGAGCATTTGAAGGGGAAATTAGCATTCCAAGCGCAGCTGCTAAAATTGGAGGAACTACAGCTGGAACAGCTATTCCTAGTCCCTTCACAGGTCGAGCTATTAGATGGATGAGCAAGCTCATGATAAACACTCCTAATAGCACCTCGCTTAAGTTTACCTTAGTTGCTAGGAATAAAGATATCCCAGTTGGAATCACAGCTCCACCTAGGTTTACTGCTATTAGAGTGCGTCTCTCCAGCTCTATAGCTGGAATGATATATTTAAACCAATAGAAATCAATCACGCGCTTCGATACTATTGGCTCTCGCGATGTAACTTCAGAAATAGGGATATTCACAAAGCTGCCTAGCAGCGATAGGAGAAGCAATACCGCTGAGTAAGCCGGGGAAAAGCCAAGTTTTCTGAAGGCATGGCCTACGAGCTCTAAACTTAAAAGTAAAAAAAGCAGCATAAGTAGCGAGAAGAGCAAAGCTATAAATCGCGTTTCAACACGTGGATGAACAAAGCGTGACATTTAAAAATCCTCATTTAGACTCAAGTCTAAGTACTGAGGAAATGGTTGAAAAAGCGCTTTTGACCACTAAATATGTGCCTCCAACTACTATCACGCCTATAGCACCCAAACCTAAAGTTGCAGCACTTATCCCAGCGGAGACAAGAATAGCGGTGTCATGCTTAGTTAGATACAAGGCAAGCTTCTTCATTATCGAAGGACTTACTGCAATTGCATCAGTTTCAAGGGTAACATTGCCTCGTTGAAAAACCTTTACCCAACCACTTTCCTCTGAAACTAAAACTGCAGTTATCTTTTCACTGTACTCAGTAATACCCTTAGCCGCTGCATGCCTAGTGCCAAATCCATACATCGTTGAGGTTTTTAAAACCCTCGCGCCATATGCAATTACTTCACCATTTTGAGCTAAATAAATAGCACCATCTAGGGTGGCGAGCTTCTCAAGCACCATATCCATGCCTTTTGAAAACAATGTGCCTCCGAATATCAATTGAGGATATTGACAGTCATAGGTGCCCTCTGCAAGCTCTCTTGGGGTTATAATGAAAAGCGCGCCCTTTTTATCTCTAGCAAGTCTTTTAGCGAGTTCCAGTACCTTTTCCATTACCTGTGATTCAATGTCTATGGCTTCCTTTTCAGCTTCCATTGAAATTAATGTAAGAGTTCATATGATAAAAAATTATTCTATATCAAATTCCTCTCCATTTTTCGGAGCAGTAGCATTAACATCAAAATTCTCCCTTATCCAAGAAGCAAATTCTACAGCGTGCTCGCTATGCACAATAAATATTTCCTCCACTCCATTTTCAATGAATTTTTCAATTGAAGCCTTAAGCTCAGCATCGCCACTGTGGGCTGAGAAATCGAAGTACTCCACATTCATCCTTAAATTCAAAATGCTTCCTGCGATCTCGATCTGCCTGCGCTCAAGCGCTGCTCTACCATTGGTACCTTCAGCTTGATAGCCTGTGAGTAAAAGGCTACTTCTGGGATCGCTATGAAGCTTGGAGAGATAGTATAGCACTGGGCCGCCGTTGAGCATTCCCGCAGTGGTCACAATTATATTTGGAGATTTAATTATTTCAGAGCGCATATGTGGTTTAACTGGTATAGCATTTTCAAATGCAAGCTCAAAGCTCTTAGGATCTTTCAAATAGCTCTCAAAGCTGAGCAGCATCTCGCATACGTCTAAGCCCATGCCATCTAAGTAAGGCTTTAAACCATGGCTATGGAGCACTGCTAAAATCTCCTGAGTTCTGCCTATTGCAAAGCAGGGTATTAATGCAACTCCACCCCTCTCCAGGGTTTGATTTATTCTTGCAATGAAATGCTTTTCAACCTCGCCTCTCAAAGGATGCTCTCTGTTGAAATAAGTCCCCTCAATTATCAATATATCTACAGCTGGAAAATTCATATCGCATCCGTGGAGCAATCTAGTTTCACGGAGGTTGAAATCGCTAGTGTAAAAAATCTGTTTCTCCCCCTTCAAGTGGACACTTGCACTGCCTGGAATATGACCTGCGTCGTAAAGCATTGCTTTAAAGCCATCAACCTCAAAGGCTTGCTTATATCCCACTATTTTAGTTCTCTCCCTGACCCTTTGAATATCTCGACTCTCAAAGGGAGCGAAATAGCATTTTCGCTCGGTTATCTCAAGAATATCTTGAGCAAGCAATAAGCAAAAATCGCGTGAGGGAGCAGTCATATGTATCGATGGATTTAAATCCATAAGATTTGGAAGCAAACCGCAGTGGTCTAAGTGACCGTGGGAGATAATAATGTCTCTAGGCCGAAGTCCATTCACTGGATATTGCACTGGATCGGTGGGCTTTATTCCATAGTCAAGCAATACCCCATCTATTAAAATCGCAGCTCTTCCCACCTCTCTACAGCCCCCTAAAAAGCGAATTCTTGAGGCCATAGAAAAGATTATAATCCATGTGAACATATAATTATTACTTTCAGTAAACTATATATGGAATGAATGCATTCGATGCGATGCAATTAAGAGGTAGATTTCTAATTGAAAGGTGAATATTTGCTTGGGGATGTGGTTTATAATTCAAACTCAAAAGGTATCCTGAAGAGGGCTCGTAGCTCAGTCAGGCAGAGCACCTGGCTTTTATTTTTGAAATCAGCCTCAGAAGATACCAGGTGGCCGGGGGTTCAAATCCCCCCGAGCCCGCTTTAATGGGAGGGAAAAATTTGGCTAAGAAGTTTAGCGTATTGGATCATGAATTAGTTCCCGAGCACGTGATAGCAAGCGAGAAAGAAGTTGAGGAGATCTTGAAGAAATATCAATGTGAAAAAGGACAGCTTCCAATCATTCGCGCCAGCGATCCAGTTGTGAAAGAAATAGGTGCGAAAAGTGGAGATGTTATAAAAATAATAAGAAAAAGTCCCACCGCGGGTAAGGCAATTGTCTATCGCTATGTGGTGGAAGCATAGGATGTGGAGGCAATGTTGAATAGAAGGATGTGGAGGCAATGTTGAATAGAAGAATACTTGCTGAAGCATATTTCACTAGAGATAAAATTGCTCAACATCATATCGATTCCTTCAATGCCTTCATTAACTATGGCCTGCAGAAGGTGATCGATGAGCAGGGGATAATTGGCACTGATATAACAGAGGAGGGAATGGAGGGCTCCGAGGGAGGAGTTTATATAAAGCTTGGTAAAATACGAGTGGGCAAGCCAGTTGTGAGAGAGGCAGATGGCTCTGTGGAGCTGCTCTATCCCTCTGAAGCTAGACTTAGAAATATAACTTATGCAGCGCCAATTTATCTTCAAATGAGCATAGTGCGCGGGAATAGCGAGACTGAGCCTCAGGAAGTTGAAATTGGCATGCTACCTATAATGGTTCACTCCAAAGTTTGCAATCTCTATGGTTTATCCCCAAGTGAATTGATCGAGCAAGGCGAGGATCCTATGGATCCAGGGGGCTATTTCATCATCAATGGCACTGAGCGCGTTTTAATGAGTTTAGAGGATCTCGCGCCTAATAAAATATTGGTTGAATACAACGAGCGCTATGGAGAGAAAATAGAAGTTGCAAAAGTATTTTCCCAGAGGCGCGGCTATCGAGCATTGGTAATTGTTGAACGCGGAAGAAACTCAATACTTGAGGTTTCATTTCCCTCCATTGCTGGTCGAATTAATTTCATAACCTTGGTTAGAGCACTTGGCCTTGAAAGTGATCAAGATATCGTCAGCGCGGTCAGCGATGACCCCGAGATAGTGAAGTTCATGCTTGAGAACATCGAAGAGGCTGAGGTGGAAACAACGGAAGAAGCACTTGATAAGATTGGCAAGCTCGTGGCAGCTGGCCAAGCGAGGGAATATCAGAAGAAGCGTGCAAATTATGTTTTGGATCGCTATCTCCTCCCCCATCTTGGCAATGATGAAAGCAGCAGGCTAGCTAAAGCCCACTATCTTGGGAGAATGGCGGAAGCCTGCTTTGAACTAGCACTGGGGAGAAGAGGTGAAGATGATAAAGACCACTATTCAAATAAGCGCATCAAGCTTGCTGGAGATTTAATGGAAGACCTATTTAGAGTTTCCTTCAGTCGCTTAACTCAAGATATAAAATATCAACTTGAGAGAGCTAGCATGCGCAATAGAGAGCTTAATGTATTCACAGCTGTTAGAGCAGATGTTTTAACTGAGAGACTTACCCATCCCCTTGCCACGGGTAACTGGGTTGGAGGTAGAACAGGGGTCTCTCAATTGCTTGATAGAATAGATTACATGGCAATGCTGTCGCACCTCCGGCGCGTAATCTCCCCACTATCTAGAGCACAGCCTCATTTCGAGGCTCGAGATTTGCATCCCACTCAATGGGGCAGGATTTGCCCCTCTGAAACCCCTGAAGGTCCAAATTGCGGTCTGGTTAAGAACTTCGCTCAACTCGTGGAACTTTCAACTGGGCTTGAGAATGAGGATGAAATCAAAGCCATTTTAACTCAACTCGGTGTACAGCCAATTGGCAGAGGGCACGCTAGGGCAAGGGTTTTTGTAAATGGAGCTCTGGTTGGCTATCATAGCAATCCCGAGGAACTTGTAAAAGAACTTAGGAGGAAGCGCCGAAGTGGTATTTTGCCGATTCAAGTTAACGTGGCATTTTTCGAGCGCACGAGAGAAGTTGTGATAAATTCAGATAGCGGTCGAGCTAGAAGACCTTTGATCATAGTGGAAAGTGGCAAGCCCAAGGTTACTGAGCAAGACGTTGAGCGTTTGAAGCGAAGGGAAATCACCTTTGAAGACTTAGTTAGACAGGGTTTAATTGAATATCTAGACCCGGATGAGGAGGAGAATGCTTTAATTGCAGTGAATGAAGAAGATATCACTCAGGAGCACACTCACTTAGAAATAGATCCATCGCTCATTCTAGGTATCTGCGCTGGAATGATACCCTATCCAGAACATAACGCCTCGCCTAGGAATACTATGGGTGCAGGAATGATCAAGCAATCACTTGGAATGAGCACTGCTAACTGGCGCTTGAGGCCTGATACTCGAGCTCATATGCTGCACTATCCACAGCTTCCAATAGTTAAAACTCAAACTTCTGATGCAATTAAATTCGACTTAAGGCCAGCTGGGCAGAATTTTGTGGTGGCAGTGCTATCTTACGAGGGTTATAATATTGAAGATGCCTTGGTGATAAACAAAGGCTCGATAGAGCGAGGGCTTGGAAGAAGCCACTTCTTCAGAACCTACGAGGGCGAGGAGAGACGATATCCAGGCGGTCAAGAAGATATCTTTGAAGTTCCAGATGCAGAGGTTAGAGGGGCTAGAGGTGCTGAAGCATATGCTTACCTAGATGAAGATGGCATTGTAAACCCTGAAACCGATGTTGGGCCAAATGATGTTTTAATCGGCAAGACAAGTCCCCCCCGTTTCTTGGAAGAGCCAACCGATCTCGGCGTTTTAGCTCCGCAGGGTAGAAGAGAAACCTCCATTACCATGCGTTCAAATGAAAAAGGCATCGTTGATACAGTTATTTTAACCGAAGGTGAAAATGGCTCAAGACTTGTGAAAGTGCGCACTCGAGATCAAAGGATTCCTGAACTTGGCGATAAATTTGCCTCAAGACATGGACAAAAAGGAGTTGTGGGGCTTATTGCCCCTCAAGAAGACCTGCCATTTACCGAGCAAGGTATTGTACCGGATTTAATAATTAACCCCCACGCAATCCCCTCTCGAATGACAATTGGGCATGTGCTTGAAATGATAGGAGGCAAAGTAGGCGCGCTTGAGGGAAGGAGAGTAGATGGCACTGCTTTCTCCGGGGAGAAAGAGGAAGACTTGAGAGCTGCGCTCAAGAAACTTGGCTTCTCGCATGCAGGTAAAGAGGTAATGTACGATGGAATTACAGGTGAAAGAATCGAAGCGGATATATTCATTGGAGTGATTTACTATCAAAAACTGTATCACATGGTCGCAAGTAAACTCCACGCTAGGTCTCGAGGACCAGTTCAAGTGCTCACTAGACAGCCAACTGAAGGTAGAGCGCGTGAAGGCGGCTTGAGATTTGGAGAGATGGAAAGAGATGTATTAATTGGCCACGGTGCAGCTCTAGCACTTAAGGAAAGATTGCTGGATGAAAGCGATAAAGTGGTGGAATTAATCTGCAATCACTGTGGAATGGTTGCTACTTATGATAGAAGAAGGAACTATGCGTACTGCCCGAGCTGTGGCGCTGAAACCGATATTTACCCGGTGGAAATGAGCTATGCCTTCAAGCTTTTACTTGATGAAATGAAAGCACTTGGAATAGCTCCAAGATTAGAACTCACTGATGCAGTTTAGAGGTGTAAAAATGACAAGTCCCAAGCGAATTGGTAAAATCAAATTTGGCTTGCTCTCTCCAAAGGAAATACGCAAAATGAGTGTAACCAAGATCATAACAGCAGATACCTATGATGACGATGGCTATCCAATTGAAATGGGACTCATGGATCCAAGGCTGGGGGTAATAGACCCAGGGCTAAGATGCAGAACCTGCGGCGGCAGACCTGGCGAATGCCCAGGTCACTTTGGACATATAGAGCTTGCTGCTCCAGTGATACACGTTGGCTTCGCGCGCTTCATCCACAAGATTTTAAGAATCACCTGCAGAAGATGCGGGCGCTTGCTATTACCGGAGGAAGTTAAAAAAGAATATCTTGAAAAGATGGCTTTGATGGAGAAAATAGGCGAAAGTGTGGATGATGTTATTAAAGATGTTTTCAAAGATGCTAGAAGATCGAATGTGTGCCCTCACTGCGGCGAGACTCAGCTTGAAATCAAATTTGAAAAGCCAACCGGCTATATCGAAGATGGCCATAAGTTAATGCCAGCTGATGTGCGTGATCGGCTGGAGAGAATTCCAGATGAAGATGTAAGAGTCTTTGGAATGGATCCTAAGAATGCCAGACCTGAGTGGATGGTTTTAACTGTGCTACCTGTGCCGCCTGTTACAACCCGCCCCTCCATAACACTTGAAAGCGGCCAGCGCTCAGAGGATGACCTTACCCATAAGCTTGTGGATATAATCAGAATCAACCAGAGATTTCAGGAGAATCGCGAGGTAGGAGCACCCCAGCTAATAATCGAAGACCTCTGGGAGCTATTGCAATATCACGTGACTACTTTTCTAGACAACGAAGTTTCAGGCGTCCCACCAGCTAGGCATAGGTCTGGTAGACCGCTTAAAACGCTTTCCCAGCGTTTAAAAGGCAAAGAAGGGCGCTTCAGAGGCTCTCTCTCGGGCAAGCGCGTGAATTTCTCCGCTCGCACTGTTATCTCTCCGGATCCAAATTTAAGCATAAATGAAGTTGGCGTGCCTGTGAGAATTGCGAATGAAATGACCATTCCCATTCGCGTCTCCGCGAGAAACATCGACGATGTAAGGGAATATGTAAGGCGAGGTCCAGAAAATCATCCTGGAGCAAATTATGTCACACGTTTGGATGGGAGGAGGGTTAAGGTAACGGAGAAGAACTGCGAAGAACTTGCTCAAAGCTTAGAAGTTGGATGGATAGTGGATAGACAGCTGAAAGATGGCGATATAGTGCTATTCAACCGCCAGCCATCCTTGCATAGAATGAGCATAATGGCGCATAGAGTAAAAGTAATGCCTTATAAAACCTTTAGAATCAACCCAGCGGTTTGCCCTCCCTACAATGCTGACTTCGATGGTGATGAAATGAATTTACATGTGCCTCAAACTGAGGAAGCTAGAGCTGAGGCTAAGATTTTGATGATGGTAGAGGAAAACTTGCTCTCACCAAGATTCGGGGGTCCCATCATAGGCGGGATTCACGATCACATCTCAGGCTTATACTTGCTTACCAGAGGTGAAACGAAGTTCGATGAAAACACTGCGCTTGAACTACTTAGAAAGACAAAGATAAAGAAACTTCCCAAGCCCGCTGGAATGAAAGATGGCAAGCCCTATTGGACCGGCAAGCAAATTTTCAGCTTGCTTCTCCCTAAAAATTTAAATTTAACATATAAAGCAGAGGTATGCGATGATTGCGAGGTATGCAAGAAAGAGGAATGCGAGAGCGATGCATATGTAGTGATAAAGAATGGCCAGCTTAAACACGGCACCATAGATGAAAAAGCCGTAGGAGCATTCACCGGGCATATACTCGATAGAATAATAAAGGAATATGGAGCTCAAGTTGCCAAAGAATTTTTGGATAATGCCACTAGATTAGCCATTAGAAGTATAATGCACTTTGGATTTAGCTTTGGTATTAACGATGAAGATATCCCCAAGGAAGCTCAAACTCAAATTGCTGAGATAATCGATAAAGCTGAGGAAAAAGTGCATGCGTTAATAAAAGCCTACGAAGCAGGGGAGCTAGATGCACTTCCAGGTAGAACACTCGATGAAACCCTTGAGATGAAAATAATGCAAGAACTTGGAAGAGCTAGAGATCAAGCTGGCTCAGTTGCAGGACGCCATCTTGGCTTAAATAATTCAGCAGTTATAATGGCTGTCTCAGGAGCTCGAGGCTCAATGCTCAATCTCACTCAAATGTCCGCTTGCGTTGGACAGCAATCCGTGCGTGGAGAGCGCATCTCAAGAGGCTATGAAAATCGAACTCTACCTCACTTTAAGAAGGGAGATAGAGGAGCTGAGGCAAGGGGCTTTGTCAAATCAAGTTATAAAAAAGGTCTATCGCCAACCGAGTTCTTCTTCCACGCAATGGGTGGGAGAGAGGGATTGGTGGATACAGCTGTGAGAACCTCTCAATCAGGCTATCTCCAGAGGCGATTGATCAATGCACTGCAGGACTTGGAAGTTAAATACGATGGCACAGTTAGAGAAACCGGTGGTACAATTGTGCAGTTTATATATGGCGAAGATGGCGTGGATCCAAGTAAAAGCGACTATGGGAAGTCTGTGAATGTTAAAAGAATAATTGAAAATGTTTTAGGCGGGAAGGTCAAATATGAAGCTGCTTGAAAAGAAACTTGCAGAAGTAAACCTACCTGAAAGCATCAAGCAAGAACTAATTGAAGCTTTAACTGGAATTGAAGTCAGCGCTGAAGAGATGGATGAAATTATACGCAAAACAGTTGAAGCCTATGAAAAAGCAAAGGTTGAGCCATGCGAAGCAGTAGGGATAGTGGCTGCACAATCCATAGGGGAGCCAGGCACGCAGATGACGATGAGAACATTTCACTATGCAGGTGTTGCTGAAATAGATGTTACTCTAGGGCTGCCTAGATTGATTGAAATTTTAGATGCAAGGAAGGAGCCTTCTACACCTATGATGAATATAAAACTAAAGGGGGAATATGCTAAGGATAGAGATAAAGTGAGAGAACTTGCTTGGGAAATAGAAGAAACAAATATCCTTGACATTGGCAGCATTGAAACCAATCTCGATGAAATGAAAGTGGTAATCAAGCTCAACGAGCGAGCTCTTGAGCAGAGGAAGATAAAGCCAGAGTATGTTAAAGAAAGAATAGAAGCTGGTCTCGGCCTAGAGGTAAAACTGGAAGGAAAAACCTTGAGCTTCGCTCCTGAAAAGCCTTCTTACCGTGATTTGCTTCAGTTGATTGAAAAGGTAAAGCGCCTCGCAATAAAAGGAATAGATGGAATTAAAAGAGTGGTGATTAGAAAGGAGGGAGAGGAATATACCTTATATACCGAGGGCTCTGTCCTTGAATATCTAATTTATCCGGAGAAAGCAGTTAAAGCAAGGAAGATCACAAGTGAGGCAGCCAAGATAATCGCTGAAGGAGTGGACCCAAGTAGAACATCCTCAAACAATATCAATGAAATCGCTGAGGTGCTTGGCATAGAAGCCGCGAGAAATGCAATAATTCGCGAAGCCACTGAAACTCTGAGAGAGCAAGGCTTAGATGTGGATATTCGCCATATTATGTTAGTGGCGGATATAATGACGGTTGATGGTAAGGTAAAGCAGATAGGCAGACATGGAGTGGCTGGTGAAAAGGCAAGCGTTCTCTCCAGAGCAGCCTTTGAAGTAACCGTGAACCATTTACTTGATGCAGCTGTTCGTGGAGATGTAGATGAGCTTGCAGGTGTAACTGAAAATGTTATCGTAGGTCAGCCAATTCAACTGGGTACAGGCAGCGTTACATTGATAGCCAAGTCACCGGAAAAAACAAAAGGGGAGGGATGAGGTGGAACTGGATCGCGCCTTGCAAACTGCAATTAAAACTGGTAAAGTAAAAATAGGATCAAGAGAGACAATTAAAGTTGCTAAGAAGGGAGAGCCAAAGCTTGTTATCATAGCTAAAAATTGCCCTGCGGGAATAAAAAAGCAGCTCATTGAGTTGAAGATACCGCTATATGAATATTCAGGGCAAAGTTCAGACTTAGGATTAGCCTGCGGCTTGCCCTACACCATCGCAGCGCTAGCGATAATTGAGCCCGGTGAATCTGAGATTTTAAATTTATTGAGAGGTGCTTAGATGAGTGAGCTTAAGCTCACCACCGAATCCATAAGATATATTGCATTATTCGAAAGCTTAACTGGAGCAACTGCTATAGATTGCATAATAGATGAAGCAAACGACCGCATTATATTCGTGGTGAGAAAGGGAGATATGGGGCTAGCGATTGGGAAGAAAGGGAGTAATATAAATAGAGTGAAGAAAGTGCTTGGTAGAGAAGTGGAAATAGTGGAGTACTCCGAGAGTCCCGAGGAATTCATCAGCAATGCTTTACTGCCAGTGGTGGCTAGGAAAATTAATTTAGTGAGCAAGCGAAACAAGCGATTAGCTTATGTAGAAGTTCCTCCTAAAGATAAGGGACTTGCTATAGGGAAGAATGGCCGCAATATAAATAAGGCCAAGCTTCTAGCGCAGAGACACTATAATTTAAGTGATATTATAATTCAATGATCAGCGAGGTGGCAATCGTGGGTATGGGAATGTTTGCCGCTCGAAAGCTCAAGAGAGATAGACAGCAATATAGATGGAGCGAGCGCGGGTATAAACGCAGGATGCTAAAATTGGATGAAAAAGCAGATCCCCTTGAAGGTGCCCCTCAAGGAAGGGGAATTGTGCTTGAAAAAGTTGGAATCGAAGCAAAGCAGCCGAATTCAGCGATTCGAAAAGCTGTTAGAATTCAATTGATTAAGAATGGCCGCCAGCTAACTGCTTTCTGCCCGGGGGATGGAGCAATAAATTTCATAGATGAACACGACGAAGTCATCGTTGAAGGACTTGGCGGGCGAAAGGGTCGAAGCAGGGGCGATATTTCAGGGGTGAGATTTAAAGTGATAGCCGTCAACAATACCTCGCTCGACGAATTAGTGCGCGGGAGAAAAGAAAAACCAGTGAGGTGAGCAATTGGTCGATGCAAAGATATTTGGAAAATGGGATACCTCTCAAATTCAAATCTCAGATCCAAGTATAAAGCGGTATGTGAATCTAAGTGCTCCACTTGTGCTGCATTCAAGTGGCAGACACGCTAAGAAACCCTTTGGGAAAGCAGAAGTATCCATAGTGGAAAGATTGATCAATAAAATGATGCGGGGGGAGGATAACACAGGTAAAAAACTCAAAGCATATAATATAGTTAAAAAAGCATTTGAGATTATAAATAAAAAAACAGGTCAAAATCCAGTGGCAATGCTCATAAAGGCAATTGAAAATGCCGGGCCTAGGGAGGAAACAGTTAGATTAAAGTATGGTGGAATAATGGTGCCTAAAGCAGTTGATACAGCTCCAATGCGCAGAGTAGATCAAGCTTTGATGTTCATCGCGCAGGGCGCAGAGCAAGCATCATTCAAAAACAAGAGAAGAATAGAGGAATGCTTGGCCTCTGAAATAATAGCTGCAGCTAATTATGATGTAAAAAGTTCAGCGATAAGTAGAAAAGATGAAAAAGAGCGCATAGCGAAAGCTGCTAGGTGAAGAATATGGGTAGAAGAGAACGAATGGTTGCCTCTGCAAGAAAGCTCATGGACCAACCTGAGAAAATTAGGAATATCTGCACCATAGCGCATATAGACCACGGGAAGACAACGCTTTCAGACAACTTAATAGCTGGTGCAGGAATCATCTCCATGGAACTCGCTGCTCAGCAGCTTGTTTTAGACTTCGATGAAATGGAGCAAGCTCGCGGGATCACTATAAATGCTGCGAACATCTCAATGGTGCATGAAGTTGAAGGCGAAGAATATCTCATTAACTTAATCGACACACCAGGTCACGTTGACTTCGGGGGAGATGTAACTAGAGCAATGCGAGCTGTGGATGGTGCAATTGTACTCGTTGATGCCGTTGAAGGTGTAATGCCTCAAACTGAAACCGTGCTTAGACAAGCCCTTCGAGAGGGAGTAAAGCCTATTTTATTCATCAACAAAGTTGACCGCTTGATAAATGAGCTTAAATTAAGCCCTCAGGATATGCAAATACGCCTTGGAAAGATTATTGATGGTGTTAATAAACTTATAAAGGGAATGAGCGCGCAGAGATATAGCCAAGGCTGGAGGGTTGATGCTTCTCAAGGCACAGTTGCCTTTGGCTCTGCGAAATATAAATGGGGAATCTCAGTGCCATTTATACAGAGGAGCAAGATCACTTTTAAGGAGATCTATGAATATTGCAAGAGTGGAAGAATGGATGAACTCTCTAAGCTTTGCCCACTGTATATCGTAGTTCTAGACATGGTTGTAAAGCAGCTGCCTAATCCAATTGAGGCGCAGAAAAGTAGAATTCCAATCATCTGGAAAGGAGATCTAAATAGTGAGATAGGCAAAGCAATGCTCAATTGCGATCGAAATGGCCCAGTTGCATTCATGGTAACTGATATAGTTTACGATCCTCACGCAGGCGAGGTGGCAGTTGGTCGCTTATTCAGCGGTACTTTAACCAGAGGAGTGCAGCTTCATATCTCAGGCACGCATTTCATAGAAAGAGTGCAGCAGGTTTCGCTATTCATGGGTGGGGATAGAGAGGAAGTTGAATCGATACCAGCTGGTAACATAGCTGCGGTAACTGGTTTAAGACAAGCGGTAGTTGGCACAACAGCTTCCACCATAAAAATGACTCCATTTGAAAGCATCAAGCACTACAGCGAGCCAGTTATGACGGTAGCGGTTGAAGCTAAGAATACTAAAGATCTACCTAAGTTAATTGAAGTATTGAGGCAGCTCTCTAAGGAAGACCCCACTTTGCAGGTGCAAATAGATGAAGAAACCGGCGAGCATTTGATGTCTGGAATGGGAGAGCTGCATCTTGAAATTAAAGCAGCTTTAATAGAGAGAGACTGGAAAATACCTATAACGACTTCGCCTCCAATAGTGGTATATAGGGAAAGCGTTAAAGGTGCTTCGCCTCCAGTTGAAGGTAAATCGCCTAATAGACACAATCGTTTTTATATCACCGTTGAGCCTTTGGGAGATAAAATCGTTGAGTTAATCAAGCTAGGTGAAGTTTCAAATACAATGCAAGAACTGGAGCGAAGAAAAGTTTTAATTGAAGCTGGAATGGATAAGGATGAAGCTAAAAATGTGGTCGAGATCTTTGGAACAAATATGTTTTTAAACATGACCAAGGGCATTCAATATCTCGCTGAGACAATGGAACTCATATTAGAGGGATTTCACGAGGCAATGAGAAATGGGCCGCTTACTCGAGAGCCCTGTCAAGGTATAAAGGTCAAACTGGTGGATGTAAAGCTGCATGAAGATGCTGTTCATCGAGGGCCAGCGCAGGTTATTCCAGCTGTGAGGCAAGCTTGCCACGCTGCAATATTGCTGGCTGATCCAGTTATTCTCGAGCCAATTCAAAAGGTATCAATCTTCGTGCCTGAAAAATATCTAGGCAATTCCACTTCAGAGATCCAAGGGAGAAGAGGCCAAGTGTATGAAATCAGAAGCGAGGGGGATATATGCGTAATCGTAGCACTAGCGCCTGTTGCAGAGCTCTTTGGCTTTGCAGGAGACATAAGAAGTGCAACGGAAGGTAGAGCAATTTGGAATACTGAAAATGCAGGTTTTGCTCCAGTTCCACCAAGTTTACAGCTTGAGGTCATAAGGAAGATACGGCAGAGGAAGGGCTTGAAGGCGGAGCTTCCCAAACCCAGTGACTTCGTGGATTGATAGAAAAAATTAAGTCTGAAAATGTCAATTTAAGGTGAAAGATGAAATGGAGGATTAAAAAATGGCAGAAAAACCACATATGAACTTAGCAACCTTGGGACATGTTGATCATGGTAAGTCAACAATTGTAGGCCGATTGTTATATGAAACAGGTGTTATTCCTGAGCACATCATCGAAGCATATCGAAAGGAGGCAGAGGCAAAGGGTAAAGCCACATTTGAATATGCTTGGGTAATGGATTCTTTGAAGGAAGAGCGTGAACGAGGTTTAACCATAGATATAGCTCATCAAAAATTTGTAACTGATAATTACTACTTCACCATCGTTGACTGTCCTGGGCACAGAGACTTCGTGAAGAATATGATAACAGGAGCTTCACAGGCAGATGCAGCTTTACTCGTGGTAAGCGCAGCTGAAGGTGAAGGAGTGCAGCCTCAAACTAGAGAGCATGTTTTTCTAGCGCGAACTCTTGGAATAAATCAGCTTATAGTGGCGATCAATAAAATGGATGCCGTTGACTACAGTGAAGCAAGATATAAGCAGATAAAGGAAGAGGTTACCAAGCTATTGAAAACCGTTGGCTATAAAACTGAAGAAATTCCATTCATTCCCTGCTCAGGATTGAAAGGTGGAAATATTTTCAAGCGCAGTGAGAAAATGAGCTGGTACACCGGACCAACTTTGCTTGAGGCATTTAATAAATTGAAGCTGCCTGAGAAACCAGTGCATTTACCCCTTCGAATTCCAGTGCAAGATGTTTACTCCATCTCAGGAGTAGGCACTGTTCCAGTTGGAAGGGTTGAAACTGGTAAGATGAAGAAAGGCGATAAAGTAATATTCATGCCAGCAAATGTGGGAGGAGAAGTTAGATCCATTGAAATGCATCACGAAGAAATCTTGGAAGCAGTGCCTGGCGATAATATAGGCTGGAATGTTCGCGGAATTAGTAAAACAGATATAAGAAGAGGAGATGTATGCGGCCACCCAGATAATCCACCTACAGTTGCAGAGGAATTCACTGCTCAAATAGTTGTGCTTCAACATCCATCTGCAATTACCGCTGGCTATACACCTGTTTTCCACTGCCACACCGCGCAGGTAGCTTGTACCATAACTGAGTTAAAGAAGAAACTCGATCCCAAGACCGGTGCTGTGAAGGAGGAAAACCCAGCTTTCCTTAAAACTGGTGATGCTGCAGTGGTGCAAGTCAAACCAACTAGACCACTTGCAATTGAGAGAGTCAAAGACTTCCCACCGCTTGGTAGATTTGCAATTAGAGATATGGGCATGACTATTGCTGCTGGAATGTGCATCGATATTAAAAAGAAAGTATATTAGATGGAAATGGCACAGCGAGCTAGAATTAGACTATCTGGCACAAGCCCTGATAAACTTGAGGAAATCTGCAAGCAAGTGAAGCAAATTGCAGAAAGAACAGGTGTTAATATCCACGGCCCTGTGCCGCTTCCAACCAAGCGCTTGATTGTACCCGTGCGTAAAAGCCCAGATGGCGAAGGCTCAGCTACTTTTGACCACTGGGAAATGCGGGTGCACAAGCGCTTGATAGATATAGATGCAGATGAACGTGCTTTAAGACAGTTGATGCGCATTCAAGTGCCAAAAGATGTAAACATTGAAATTGTACTTGAAAGCTGAATGTTCTCTCACAAGATCTATTCAAGCTGGATGGAGAGAAATCAAAAGAAGAAGATAGCTCAAATTCTAGAAATCATTTATCCGAAGGGTAGAATCCTAGATATCGGCTCTGGTCCAGGTTTTTTAGAGGAAAGTTTGCCTAATGCAATTGCATTGGATATAGATCTAGAGAATTTGAAAAAGATCAAGGAAAGAGGAAATAAAATTCTCGCCAGTGGAGATTTTCTGCCTTTTAAATCCAATACCATTGATACTGTATTCTGCATCGATACCGTGCATCTATTGAAGAGCACAAGTGAAATTGAACGAATACTGCGAGTAAATGGCTTGGCGATTATAACCATGTTTTGCAGTGAATATAACAAAAACGAGAGATCGATATACCTTAAAAAACTCATTACGAATCTAGAGGTGGAGAGGGAATTCATTGTTGAAGGGGAAAATGAACTTGATGCGGCGGTGGTCTGTAGAAGAAAGTGCATTCAAAGCTGAGTGCTTTAACTTTAACTAAAGGCATCAAAAAGGTTATTAATTTAAATAATGAATTAAGAGTGGGGTTATTTATGGCTAAGATATTTGCAAAGCATTTATCTGATAGAAAGGTTGTGACAACCGATGGCTTAGCGATTGGTACGCTTTATAATATCACAGTGGATTTGAAAACAGGCAGGCTTATAGATCTCGTGGTAAAGCCGGACCCAGGTGCTAATCTTGAGGGATATAACATTGAGGATAACTTTATCTTACTTCCATTTGAATGCGTTAGAGCTGTGCAGGACTTCATAGCTATAGATAAAAAAGCAGCTATTATTCAATAACTTTTTATATAAATTATTCCTCGACACTAACTCCAAGAGTTCATCCGCTGGCAAGTTGCCGCCGTCGTCTCAGTAACCCTGTGTCGAGGAATGTCTCGCGCTATGGTTGTCTCAAATTCATCGCTTGGATATGCCATTTGCTCCTATGAGGACCTATATAGCACGAGCTTATTGCCCTCTTTTTGCCCAAGTATTCATCCGCTCTAAATTAGAGAGTTATACCTGTCCTCGTTGAGGGCATTATTATATATATTGATTTCAGATATAAAGATTTAGTTGCCAAAATAAAAATATTTAACGGGCTTTGGTTGCTTCTGCCGCTGTTTTCTCAGCTAGCTCTTGCATTCGAATTGAAATTCGACTTGGACTTGATGATTCCTCGCTTAAAATCGAGGCGAGTTTGGTTCCAAGTACAAAAATAGCATGTTTATGCTCTGCCTTGCTGCGATGGATGTGCAATGGGCTTATGTGCAAAGCATTGTATTCAGAAAAATCGCCACCCATTCCATTTTGTTCAAAATACCGTTTTATCTGCACCAATAGAGAATGTAGATGTATAAGTTCCTCCTTATGCAAACTTTCAACCCCTTCATCCTGTTTAGTTGAGCATAGAATTCTAGCAGTACTAAAATTTTATGTAGGAAATATTTTTCCTATAAGTTATATTTTTTATTTACGCATTTTTTTGAGTTATATGGATTAAAAATAAAAAAATTAAATGTTAAACTATTAACATTTTCATCTAAAGATTTTCAGCTGTTAAGATCTTAATTGAAAGAGGCTTTTTCACAATGTTGCCTAATTTGACTCCAACCAAATACTCCAGTTTTTTCTCAGCAGCAATATCGATTATCCTCTGAGTAATAACCCCGTCGAAGACCACGCTGCGAACATTGGCATCGATTTCCCTAAGTGCTTTAGCAAGGTCGCGCACTGCAACTTCTTTAATCACATTTCTATTTGCATCCAGCAGCTTTGCACTTAAAGTACCGCTTAATTCAGCCACGTACCGCTTGAAGTCATCGCCATCCCTCTCGCTCTCCTGAGGCTCAAGCGCCTTGGTTAGCTCCTCCACACGCCCCTCCACTTTAGAACTCTCTTCGCGATAGAAGACCCTTCTTTTAGAGGCTAGCTCCCTTCGCCTTAACCTGCGCTCTTTCACCTGCTGCATGTCTACAACTTGCTCAACAGGTAGCTTATTTCTAAGTGCTTTTATGACCTCTTTCTGAGTTAAATCCTCAACACTTTTGCCATCTGGAGCTCTTGCAACATAGTCAACTTCAGCAACTTGCAATAGCTCTTTAAGCAGCAGATCCCCGCCTCTATCGCCATCGAGGAATACAGTTACAGTTTTCTTCCTGCTTAATTCCCCGATAACCGCTGGCACATTTGTGCCTTCAACTGCGATTGCATTTTTAATTCCGCATTTAAGCAAATTGAGTACATCGGCTCTGCCCTCTACGATGATTATCGCATCTGAGTCCAAGACATTAGGCCCGGCTGGCAGTCCTTCTTCGCCGAACAAAGTTATCTCTTCAACCTTCACTGCCTGCTTCACCGCTTCCACAAGCTCTTGACTCTCAGGCACTCCCTCGTCAAACATACTTGTGAGAATAACTTTAGCTCTTTCGATGATCTGCTTTCTCTTGCTAACTCTAACGTCCTCTATTCTCTCCACCTTGATGCTTGCAATGCAAGGCCCCACTCTGTCGACTGTTTCCAGCGCAGCAGCTAAAATTGAGGTCTCAATCTTATCCAAGCTGGAGGGGATTAAAATTGTGCCAGTTGATTTTCCAAATTTTGACTCGATATTGACCTCTATCCTTCCAATTCTACCTGTCTTTTGAAGGTCTCTAAGGTCTAAATCACTGCCAAGCAATCCCTCGGTTTGGCCAAATATAGCTCCAACTACATCTGGCCTCTCAACCACGCCCTCTGCGTTTATTTGAGCGTGGATAATATATTTAGTTGTATCTGAGGCTTCCATTTCATCACCTCCCGAAAAATAGCTAGATAATTAATTGCATTCTTTCTTGAGATATGATTGTGATGAGATGAATATTATCTAACTATTTCTCGTTAACTATATTTAAATAGACTTCGAAGCTTTAATAATTTATGGTGTCTCTCTCAATCAAGTCCGCATTTCAATCGCAATCGCGCGATATAGCTTGGCAGATTCTCAACTTCCTTCACATCTTTTTTAATTAAGCCGCCTAATTTAGTTCTAATTCTCAAATTCGGTGTATGGCCAAGTGCTATGAGATACCTGCTCATCTTCCCAGCAAGTAAATCGCCCTTTCGATCCCAGTCGGTCAAAACAACGATTTCAGCGCCATTATTAGCTACTTGATCTGAAAGCTGGATAAGCGGGAAATGAGAAGCAAACACCACCCTCCCCTCAACTCCTAAGTCTCGGAGTGCTCTTTCATCTTTTTTCCCTTCAACTAAGATAATTGCACCATGTTTCGAAGTTTCCTTTAATTCTTTTATCAGCAACTCAATTTGCTCCAGTCGCTCTTCATCACGCATGGCAGTGCGCTCCCCTGCCCTCGGAAAAAATCTGACCTTCAAATCGATATATCTTGGTATCTTCATCCCACCAGGCATCTGGAGGCAAGCAAGCCTTCATACAGGTATAGCTCAAAAATTCCTCCACGTCCCAATGCTGCTCAACTGGCACCTGTGGTAGAAGCAATCCACTATACATTCCTTTTCTCACAAGCAATCCATGCTTCCCAATTATGATCTCCTTAGGCAGATCCTTTGGCTTAGCTTTAACAAGTTCCATTGGAGTGAGCACAGTTACCTCTAGTTTAAGCTTATCAAGTTCCTCAATTCTAACCGGCTCGAAGCGGGGATCGCTGGTGGCAGCACTGATTGCAGCATCCACGATTGCCTCTCCAAGAGGTAAAGTTGGGTAGGGATGTCCGATACAGCCTCTCAACTCGCCATCTCTATGGATCGATACAAAAACACCGCGCTTCTCCTTAAAACCACCAGTCAAATTTGGCTTTATTCTCTTTCCAGTCTTCAAATAAGTTTCAATAGCTTCTCTAGCAAGGCGAAGTGCAGCTCTTCCCTCTTCTTCTGTCAAAAGATTTACCATATTAAATTAATTTCTATGCGCAAGGTATAAGTCTTTTCATAATTTAAATATTAAATTGGGAGAGTGGAAGGGCAGCTGCCGGTACGTAAAGTGCTGAGGAAAGTCCCCTCACCATCCAGAGAGGCGAGCATGCGCAAGCATGCGGGGCGAGAGCTCCGGCTCTGGCACAGCAACGCCACGTCCAAGCGAATGGGATGAGGCGGTGAGCGTTTAACTTGGGTTAAACGCGAGAAGAAGTTCAGCAATGAACTTCGAGTTAACCCGCTGACGTCTCGCTTGGGAACGTTGGAACGGCGAATCCTCGCTGGTGCAAGCCAAAAGGGCTTATGAGGTCTGGACGAAGCCCTTGGTAGGCGCTTAGTCAAATGCTGCACAGCCCAGATCTCTGCTGACTGCAGAGGGGCTTAACAGAAAGGGGCTTACTCTCCACACTCCCTTTATATCATGGATGTAAATATTCGAATGGAATGTTCGAAGAATACAACGTGCTTTTAACCGCGATGAAAGGGGAGGGATTCAATCTTCTGCGTCAGCTTGAAGCACTTAACCTTGGGTTTTTCAAGACCGCTGATTTTAAGGATGTTATCCTTGGTAAAGTGGAAGATGTTGAGGCTTTCCTCAAACGAGTAGAGGAAGAAACCATTTTTGGCTTAGCAAGAGTAATGTATATTGAAAATTGGGTTGACTTCAAGCTTGAAAATTTCGAGGAAGAAGTCTTCAAAGCAATAAAGGATAGACTGCAGGAAATAAAGCAGGGGCAGAGTTTTTGCGTGCGGATCTCAAGACGGGGATTAAAGGGCAAGCTTAATTCTCAGCAGGCGGAAAGAAAGCTTGGCTCTTTAATCTGGAAAGAGCTTGAAGCTAGATCAATACAGCCAAAAGTGGACTTGAAAGACCCAGATTGGCTTATTAACATTGAAACACTTGCCAGCAAAGCTGGTATATCGATGATATCAAGAGCCAAGAGAGAAGCATATTTCTATCTTCGAAGTAGATAGAGAGGTTAAAATTTTAAGTTATAAAAACCAGTTTTTTGGTCTATAGCTAGCGTCAACCTCGCCATTATAAGCCTTTTTAGGACTCAATGAACTTGCAATGCTAGCTGCAAGTAGAGCTTTAAATAAATCGCCTGGGAGGAATGGAATTATGCCAAGCAGCAGAGTTTGCTCGAGATTTAAATGCAAAAGCAGGGCAAGGTGAATCGCTCCTGAGATATAGATTATCAAAGTGCCCAAGAGCATTAATAGCAGCATACCTACAAAGCTTCGAGATTTAATATAGCGATCAGTGAGCCATCCAACCACTCCTGCAGCGAGGATGAATCCAGCTATATAGCCAGCTGTTGCACCTGTTAATATCGAAATACCGCCTCTCCAGCCAGCAAACCATGGCACCCCTGCTATGCCTAGAGTTGAATAAATCCCTTGACTTGCAGCGCCATATCTCGCTCCGAGAAGCACTCCACTTAGTAACACTGCAAAGGTTTGACCTGTTATTGGCACTGGGGTGAAGGGGAGATAGATTTTGATCTGCGCAAGCAAGCCAGTTAATGCTGCGAAGCCAAGAGCAAGGGCAAGTTTATAAACAGCTTGACATTCATATCGCCATTTAAAGAAATTATAGGTTGCACGTTGATATACGCTTAACATATTGTTAACCTCATTTTTTAAATTGTTAACATTTTAAAAAACTTTTTGGTTTGAAAAGGAATATTTATTTTAGGAAGAGGTTTGAAAAGGAGAAACCTAGGTTTCTCCTTTCCATTAGAAACTTTTATTTCAGCGAGCAATCATCTTTTTCACAATGGTGCAGTGCACTGTTTGTGGCAAGCAAATATATCTTCCATTTAAATGCAAGTTCTGCGGGGGTAGCTTTTGCGATGAACATCGCTTGCCAGAGAACCATTGGTGTATAGGAGTTGAGAGATATAAACAGGGAAGGAGTTTAAAGCCTGATTTGAAGATGGAAAATAAATTTTTTTATCTAAGTATTTTCTCCCATAACTACTCCTATTTACTTCTACTTCTAATTTCAATCTCCTTCATACTGCAGCTCATACCCAACTATGAGGGACTTTTGATCTTAATACCTAGGTTAGTCTTACAGAGGCCTTGGACTTTAATAACGCATATCTTCTTGCACGCAAATTTTATGCATTTCTTTTTCAACATTCTATTCTTAATTTTCTTCGCCCCATTGCTAGAAAGAAGAATTGGCAGCTCAAGGTTTTTGTTGATATTCTTCGCTTCAGGAGTGATAGCAGGCATTGGCCATAGTTTAACCTCTATTACTCCAGTGTTAGGTGCGAGTGGAGCGCTTTATGGAGTTTTCGGAGCACTTGCAGTGATAGAGCCACGTATGACTGTATATGTTTATTTCATACCTATGAAAATAAGTATGGCGGTTGTGCTTTTTGCTTTGATGGATTTTCTATTGATTGGCTCTGGAGATATGATTGCACATGCAGCCCACTTATCTGGATTATTAGTTGGACTGATAGCTGGTGTTAATTTAAAAAAATCCCATTAACTCTTTTTGCCTGCGAATATTCATCTCCACCAGTATTTCAAAAATGCGCTTCACAGCTCTAGCGTCTAATTTTTTAGCTCTTGCATTATCAACTGCTCTTTTCAAAACTTTTTCCACCTGCTCAGGATCGTTGATCTCAACTTTTGCCTCTTTCTTTGCTGCTAGAATTTCCTCCGCAAGTTTGTTTCTCATTGCAATTAATTCAATTATTTGCTCATCAATTTTTTCGACCTCAGCTCTTACCTCCTCTAGGGATCTAGGCATTGTATTTCACCTCGTTTCCTCGCAGGGAAGCATCCTTGCTCCAGTATTATTAACTCTTGAAGTGATAATTCTTCCGCGCAAGGCTTGCCAGCTATCGCGAATGCGATCAACTTCCCCCTCGCTGGTTAAAGCAATTAAAGCTGGGCCCTTTCCTGATAAACCAGCTGCTTTAGCTCCTTTTTCAAGCGCGTTTATTATTGGAGCTGGGTCATAGCCAAGAGCGCTGCAGTAGAGCAAGCCATTTAAGGTCATTGCTTTTTCAAATTCTTCCCTCAATGCTAGTTCAAAGGCAATTTCAATAAAAGGCGCAATGGTTCTAATTCTTTCAACATTCACATCTTTGGTGAAGGCAAGTTTTTCAGGTACATATATCAAAGCTATTGCTTCATATTCGACCCTTTTAATTAAAATATTCTCCTTATTATCGGTAATCACAATTCCCCCCAGAAACGAGGCGCAGGCATCGTCAAATGCACCTGTGATGGTAACACCTGCATCTTTTGCAGCTCTCACACCTAGCTTGATGGCATCAAGCGCGTCGAGTTCCTTCCCTAAGGCGCTAAGTGCTGCAAGTATGGTTGCATTAGCCGCAGCACTGCTGCTTTTCAATCCTCTTGCAATTGGCACCTCGCTCTGAGTCCTTATCCTAGCACCAAGTTTCTCTTGGAGTTCAAATTCTTCAAGCACTAGCTCAACGCAGCGCTCAATTAGCTTTGAATCGCCCTCCTCTGAAATTATGCCCCTTATATCGCTATATTCATCGCTCAATTCCACCTCTGCAATGGTTTTTAAATCGATTGCAAAAGCAGCGCCCTTATTAGTTGCAATGGCATTTATAATCGAACCCGCGCCGCACGCCATCGCTCTGCCTTTTAACTTCATCGCTATGAAATTTAATTAATTCTACTTAAAAAGATTGTCTCGCTTGCATAACCATTAAATTGAGATTATAGAAACAGTGAGATTAAGGCTGAAATAACGAATAACAAATAGCTTGAATCAACTTCTATTTATGATCTTAGAGCATCATAAGAATGGAGCTAGCATTGCAATTAATATTACCCTATTATTCAAACGAGGTTCCTTTTTTAATTTTTTTCAAAGAACTCTTTGAAGCCTATGAATTCGATGAAGCCGCAGAGCGAAATATTGTATAATAATCTGATTTGATGTTTTTTTAACGCTAAACCTATGCGGTGAATCAACAGAGCCGTGGCCTGAGAAATGTCTATTGCAAGATTGAGCAGTATTCGCGCATTTTTATATCATTTTCTCCTCTCCACGCGATTTTTGAAAAATCAATATTTTTGAAGTTTAAGGGATTTCTTGAAGTTTACTATAAGTTTTTGATATAAATAATTGTATATAATTCAT